>NZ_JBKBEX010000008.1:0-176642 GCF_047303325.1 Polaromonas sp. CT11-55
GTTGCGGCGCTAGCCCATAGCCGTGCTATGGGCGTCGCACCGCGCCTTGCATCCCATCCCGAGAAGGGGCTTGCGCGGCCCCGTTTAGGCCGTGAACAGGTTCTAAGAGCCGGGGTGTTTCAGGCGCCTGCCAAAGGGCGGCGCGCGGCTGATGGGATGTTACTTCGCGACAGGCGGCTTGCTCACGTCGCGGTCAAACCACTTGGTGGAGATTTTCGCGAAGCTCCCGTCGGCCTGCAGGTCGGCCAGTGCCTTGTCGATGGCGGCCTTGAACTTGGGGTTGTTCTTGACGAAGGGGATGCCGGATTTTTCGAGATCGCCCACGGGCGCACCGGGCTTGAGCGGCAGCTTGGTCTGCTTGACGATGTAGGGGATCAAGAGGCTGTCGTTAAGCGCCGCGTCGATGCGGCCCAGTGCCAGGTCCTGCAAATACTCTTGCGCGCCGGGATAGGTCTTGACGTCTATACCGCCCACCTTCTTGGCGATGTCGGCGTAGTTGGTGCCCTGGCCCAGGCCCAGCTTTTTGCCCTTGAGATCGGCCAGCGATTTGAACTCGCGCTTTTCATCCTTGCGGATGATGAGCTGCGGGGCCGAGATGGTGTAGGGCTCGGAGAAGTCAAAGGTCTCCTTGCGCTTGTCGGTGATGCCGACCTGGTTGATCACCACGTCGTACTTGCCGGCCTGCAGGCCGGCCAGGATGGCGCTCCATTCGCTGGTCGAGAACTCGGCCTTCACGCCCAGCTTTTGCGCCAGGGCATTGGCCAGCTCGACTTCAAAGCCGGCAAGCTGGCCGCCTTCCTTGTAGTTGAACGGAGGATAGGTGCCTTCGAGGGCCACCTTGAGCGTGCCGCGCTGCTTGACGGTGTCGAGCAGGTCGGCGGCGCTGGCGCCGAAAGCGAGTGTCAAAAGGAGTGCGGAGGCGACGGCCTTGCGAATATTCATATTCAACCCTTGCATAAGAGAATTGTTATTGAGATGAAATGTGAATATTAGGCGCATCGCCAGGCGGATGCATGGCGGGCTGTTAAAGCCCTACGTGGCATCCGGTGATGGATTCACCGGGTGCTCAGGGCTTGGCGCAGTGTGCGTAGATGTCGAGCGCGGGCTTGTAGACCGCGGTCTGCACATTCATCAGGCCCAGTACCGAATGGAAGTAGTTGTCGTGGCTGACGGGCACATCGAGTTGCTGCTTGAGGCAGGCCGTCGTCAGCTTGCTGCGCTGCTCGAAGCCGGGCGACAGCCAGGTGATCCAGGGCACGCGCTTTTGCACATCGGGCGCGATGCCGTAGGGCATGCCGTGCAGGTAGAGGTTGTTCTCGCCCAGCGATTCGCCATGGTCGGCCAGGTAGAGCAGGGCGGGCGCGCTGCGCGCTTCCTGTGCCTTGAGCCACTGGATGGAGGAGGCCAGCAGCTTGTCGGTGTAGACGATGCTGTTGTCGTAGGCATTGACGAGGCCTTCCTTGCTGCAGCTTTGCAGCGCGTTGTCGGTGCACTCGGGCAGGAATTTTTTGACGGCCTGCGGCGAGCGTTTGAAATAGGCCGGGCCGTGGCCGCCCATCTGGTGCATCACCACCACTACGCCTTTGGCGCGCCGCTCGGGGGGCAGCGCGGCGATGCGTTCGTCGATGCCGTGCAGCATCACCTCGTCAAAACATTCGCCGCTGTCGCACAGGCCGGGCACCTGGAGCTGCACCGTGTTGACATTAGGCACCCGGTCGCACACGCCCTTGCAGCCCGACTGGTTGTCTATCCAGAGCACGGCCAGGCCCGCGCGCTGCAGCACGTCGAGCAGGCCTTCGTAATTGGCCGGCCGCGAGTCATAGGCCTCGCGCCCGAAGTGGGAGAACATGCAGGGCACGGAGGCGGCCGTGCTGGTGCCGCAGGACCAGGCGTTGCGCTGGCTCGCGACGTTCTCTTTGGCCAGCAGCGGGTTGGTCGGGCGGCCGTAACCGTTGAGCGAGAAGTTGCCGCTGCGCGCCGTCTCGCCCAGTACCAGCAGCAGCAACGGTGGCTTGTTTTGCGCGCTGTAGCTGGCGCCCAGTTTGGCGTCTTCGCCCAGCGGCAACACCACGGACTCATCGCGCTGGAAAGGCTTGGCCGCGATGGAGCCCAGCGCGTAGAAAGAATTGAGCGGGTTGATCAGGTAGCGCACATGGGTGTAGTTGCGCATGACCGAGGCAATGCTCTGGAAAAACAGGAACACCACCAGCACCAGCAGCACGGAGGCGCCGGCCAGCGTGGCAAAGTTGCCCAGCAGCTGCCGTGCGGCACTGGCCCGCCTGACTTTTTGCCGCCACAGCAGCACCAGCGGCAGCACCGCCAGCACCAGCACCGTGGCCAGCAAACGCCAGTTCAGCAGGTCGCGGGTTTCGCGCACGTCGGTCTGCAGGGTGTTGACCATCATGGTCTTGTCGATGACCACGCCGTAGGCCATCATGAAGTAGGCGCCAAAGGCCGCCGAGAGCAGGAACAGGGTAATGGCCGGCTTGAGCGTCCAGCGCCAGGCCAGCAGGCTCAGCAGGGCCGTGGTGGCCAGCGTGATCACCAGCACCAGCGCGATGCTGATGACGGCGGCCTGGCCGCCGCTCAGGCCCGGCAGGCGGGACAGCTCGCGCCACAGCGCGACGTTGCACACGGTGGCGATCCAGATGCTGGCCAGCACCACCAGCCACAGCGGGCGCATGCCGCGAGTGGGTTGATCAGGTGGGCGGGGAAGGGTTCCGGCGTCGGACGGGGCTTGCAGCGGCATAGCGCTGCATTGTATGGGCCGTGGGCTTATGCGGTCCTTAAGCCTGGGCCGTCAAACCCAGTTGCCGCGCATGGTGGTGCAGGTGTTCGGCCATGAAGCTCGCGATGAAGTAATAGCCGTGGTCGTAGCCCGCATGGCGGTGCAGTGCCAGCGGCTGGCCGGCCTTGGCACAGGCGGCTTCAAACAGCTCGGGGTGCAGCTGCTCGGCGAGGAATTTGTCGGCCAGGCCTTGGTCTACGCGAATGCCGCCGGGGTAGGGCGCCGCGGGCATGAGATTCATCAAGGCCGTGGCGTCGTGCTCGGCCCAGGTGGACTCATCGCTGCCGAGATAGCCGGTGAAGGCCTTGCGCCCCCAGGGGCACCGGCTGGGCGCGCAGATGGGCGCAAAGGCCGAGACCGACTTGAACAGGTCCGGATGCCTGAGCGCGAGTGTCAGCGCACCATGGCCGCCCATGGAATGGCCGAAGAGGCCGATGCGCTCCGCGTCCAGCGGCAGGGCGCCGGCCAGCAGCGGCAGCAGCTCCGCCGTGATGTAGCTCTCCATGCGGTAGTGCTGGGACCATGGGGCTTGCGTGGCGTCGAGGTAGAAGCCGGCGCCCACGCCGAAGTCCCAGTTGTCGGTTTCGCCTGGGACCTTGGCGCCGCGCGGGCTGGTGTCGGGCGCGACCAGGGCCAGGCCCAGCTCGGCGGCCAGGCGCTGGGCACCCGCTTTGATCATGAAGGTTTCTTCGTTGCAGGTCAGGCCCGCGAGGTAGACCAGGAAGGGCACCTTGTTGCCGTCCACGGCCTGCGGCGGCAGAAAGACCGAAAAGCGCATGGGCAGGCCGATCTCGCGCGAGCCGTGCTGGTAAAAGCGCTGCAGGCCGCCGAAGCAGCCGTGTTCGCTGAGGAGTTCGAGCTGGCTTGCCATGCCGTTCAGTAAAGAACCACGCTGCGAATGGACTCGCCGCTCTTCATAAGATCAAAGCCCTTGTTGATGTCCTCCAGCGGCATGGTGTGCGTGATCAGGTCGTCGATGTTGATCTTGCCTTCCATATACCAGTCGACGATTTTGGGCACGTCGGTGCGGCCGCGCGCGCCGCCGAAGGCCGAGCCTTCCCATTTGCGGCCGGTCACGAGCTGGAAGGGGCGGGTGCTGATCTCGGCGCCGGCTTCGGCCACGCCGATGATGATGCTGCGGCCCCAGCCCTTGTGGGTGCATTCCAGCGCCTGGCGCATCACCTTGGTGTTGCCTATGCATTCAAAGCTGTAGTCGGCGCCGCCATCGGTCAGCTGCACGATGGCGTCGACGACATTTTCCGTTTCCTTGGGGTTGATGAAGTGCGTCATGCCGAACTTGCGCGCCATCTCCTGCCGCGCGGGGTTGATGTCCACGCCGATGATCTTGTCGGCGCCCACCATCTTCGCGCCCTGGATCACATTGAGGCCTATGCCGCCCAGGCCGAACACCACGACGTTGGCGCCGGCTTCGACCTTGGCGGTGAACAGCACCGCGCCTATGCCGGTGGTCACGCCGCAGCCTATGTAGCAGACCTTGTCGAAGGGCGCATCCTCACGGATCTTGGCCAGCGAGATTTCGGGCGCGACCGTGTAGTTGCTGAAGGTCGAGGTGCCCATGTAGTGGAAGATGGGCTTGCCGTCCAGGCTGAAGCGGCTGGTCGCGTCGGGCATCAGGCCCTTGCCCTGGGTGCCGCGTATCAGCTGACACAAATTGGTCTTGCGCGAGAGGCAGAATTTGCACTGCCGGCATTCCGGTGTGTAGAGCGGGATGACGTGGTCGCCTTTTTTAAGTGTGGTTACGCCGGGGCCGACGTCGACCACGACGCCCGCGCCTTCATGGCCCAGGATGGCCGGGAAGATGCCTTCGGGGTCGGCGCCCGAGAGCGTGTAGTAGTCGGTGTGGCAGATGCCGGTGGCCTTGATCTCGACGAGCACCTCGCCGAACTTCGGGCCTTGCAGGTCCACGGTTTCAATCGTCAGGGGCTGGCCTGATTTCCAGGCGACGGCGGCTTTGGTTTTCATGGGGTGGCCTCTTCTGCTGATGGGGGCGGCGGCGGCTTGCCGCGGACAGGCCACTATAAGCGACGACTCCGGCCGCATCGCCCGTGATCGCCGCGCGTGCTGTGCCATTTTGAGAAAAAAAGCGCGGCCCGGGGGAAATACCGGCTCGCCGGGCCGGGTTTCGATCCGCGCCCGCTGCTTGCCGCGGGATGCCGTCGGTGCCGCAACTCCTGCTGCCACTTCTGCCACACCTTCTGCTGCAATAATAGCCACGGAGGTCAGGGATGCAGCAAGAGAGTTCAATCAATATCTCCCCGGGAGCCGGCGTACTTCTGCCTCTTCCTTATCATGAGGCGGTGGTCGGTTACCTCAAAGAGCGCGAGCAGGAAGTCTGGGCGTGGGCCTGTTCCGCCAGGTCGCGCGAAGAGCATGCCGAAGCGGTCCGCGAAGCATTGCTCAAGCAGGCCTATCGCCTCGACGCCGCCACCTACCCCGACCTGCACCGGGCCGCCAACGCAGCAGCGGCCCGCCTCGGGCTCGACGTGCCGATCACGCTCTACCAGGGCAATGACGGCCAGATCAATGCCAGTCTCTACTTTCTGGTCGGCGAAGCGCACGTGGTGTTCTCCGGACCCTTGCTCGACCGTCTCACGGGCCCCGAGATCGAGGCGGTGCTCGGCCATGAGCTGGCCCACTACAAGCTGTGGACCGAGGCCGGCGGTATTTATCACGCGGCGGACCGCGTTCTCGAGGCAACCGCGGCCCACCCCGGCGCCACGCCCGCGCAACTGCAGACCAACCGCCTGTTCCGGCTATTCACCGAGGCCTATGCCGACCGCGGCTCGGTGGTCGCGAGCGGTTCGGTCGAAGCGTCCGTCGCCGCGCTCGTGAAGTCGGCGACGGGCCTCAGCAATGTGAGCGGTGCGAGCTATCTCGCGCAAGCGGCCGAGGTGGTCGCCAGGGAGCCGGCCGGGTCGTCGCAGGCCAGCCATCCTGAATCCTTCCTGCGCGCCCATGCGCTTGGCCTCTGGGCCAGCGGCGACGCGCAGGCCGAGTCCTGGCTCGACGCCGCGCTGCGCGGCCCGCTGAACCTGGATCAGGCCGACTGGCTGGCCCAGTTGCAGCTCGAGTCGCTCACTCGCCGCGCGCTCGCGGAGATGCTGCGACCGGCCTGGATGCGGAGCGACGCTAACTTGGCCCACGCGCGCAGGTTCTTTCCCGACTTCGAGGCCGGCGGTAAGTCGGATGACACTCTGACGCACGATCTGGCTGCGGCCCCTCGGTGCGCCGACTACCTAAGCGCCTTGCTGATCGACATCGCCGCCAGCGACCGTGCAATGGAGGATGTCGCGCTTGCCTGGGCGCTCGAATTGGGCGACGCCTGGAACGTCGGCGATCAGCTGCAGGCGCGCATGTTGAAAGACCTCAAAATGACCAAGCGGCAATTCAGCAAACTCAAGCAGGGTGCGCGTGCCCTGCTGGACAAGACCGAAAAAAACCATGTCGGATGATCTTTCATTTATCCAGTTGCTCGAGGCGGGGGCCTCGCGCGGCGGACTGCAGACCGAGGACGTTCTCGCGCTCGCGCTGCCGTTGTTTCGAGAGGTCGCCGGCCTTCATGCCAGCGAAAAAACCGCCGATTTAGACGGTCCGCGCGATGTGGTGGTGGATGTTGGCGGCACGCTCGCCCTGCGTGACCCGCATGGCCACGCCGCGCGGGACCACCGCGATGCCGTGGAGAAGGTGCTGGCGCCGGTGTCGTCCGTGCTGCAAGTGGTCGGGGAAAGCCGCGTAACGCAAGATCCGCTTGATTACACCTCCGAGGACCTCCGCGTCGCAGGTGCGCCAACGGCCGAAACGCTGACGCGCCCAGTGTACATGCCAGGTTACCGATGCTGGGAGCAGGTGGTCGGCCATCACGACGCCGTCACCGACATCTTCTGCCTCGGCCAGGTGCTCGCGAGCCTTTCCTGCGACCTCGACTTCACTGACGAGGACGATGTGCGCTCGTTCGCGCGCCACCGGAACAACCTGTTCGAGCTTCAGACCCGGCTGCACCCCGTGGTCGCGAGCATCATTGTCGAGATGACCGAGCTCGACCGGCGGCGGCGGGCCAAGGACCTGGCCTCGCTGATCACCCGTCTGGAGACCTATCGCGAGCAGCCGCAGGATCTGGCGATCGATAGGGTGCTGGCGGGCCAGACCGGAGAGGCGCGCCAGCAGCGCGCCATGCAGGCGCATCTGCGCGACCGTCTGTTCGATCTCTCGCGACGTAACCGCCTGCTGCATTTCCGGCCGACGCAGTCTTCGGTGAACCTCACCGTCGCGAGCGTGCCGCTCGTGGTCGACATGAAGAATATCCGGTTGGACCAACTCTGTGTCTGGACCGGGAAGTTCGCCGCGGCCGTCGGCGGTGGCGACAAGGTGTTGCTGGCCAACTGGCTGCGCTTCGAGGACCAGCCCTATCTGCCGAGCGCGCTCGACCGCATCATGCAGGAAGACCGCCGGGACCGCGCCGAGTACGGTCTTTCGCAGCTTTCGCTGGTGCTCGCTTTCTTTCGCTGGCACAACCTCAAGGAGGCGAAGGACGAGCGCATCGTGTCGCCTCTCCTGCTGTTGCCGGTGGAGCTGACGCGCAAGAAGGGCGTGCGCGATCAGTACGTGCTACAGGCGCAGGCGCCGGGGGCGGAGGTCAACCCGGTGCTGCGCCACCAGCTGCGCACAGTCTATGGGATAGAGTTGCCCGAGACCGTGGATTTGACCGACGAGGCCCTCGCGGCGTTTCATCGTTCGCTGCAGGCCGGTATCGCGGCCAGTGAGCCGGGCGTGCGGCTCAACCTGGTCGACAAGCCGGAGATTGAGCTGATCCACCAGCGCGCGCGCCAGCGGCTCGAGCAGTTCCGCCGCCGGCGCCGCAATGAGCCCGCGCGCGCCGCGACACCGGCCACGCTCGACACGGACTACAGCTATGCCGAGGACGACTTTCGCCCGCTTGGACTCAAACTGTTCCACGAGCGCGTGCGGCCCGCCGCGTTGCCTCTGCGCGATGCGCTGGGCGCCGCGCCGGCCCCGCGCCACCCGAACGTGGCACCCGCAGCGGCCGCGGAGGACGAGCGGACGACCTTTTTGCAGCGCGAGCGCACAGGCAACCCCTACGAATGGGATCTCGACCTCACTTCGGTGACGCTTGGAAACTTCAACTACCGAAAGATGTCGCTGGTGCGCGACTACAACGCACTGGTCGAGGGCGATATCGCCAACGAGGCATTCAAGCGCGTGTTCTCGCTCAAGCCGCGCGCGCTGGAAGACCGGCCCGCCGACCTGATCCCTCTGCCCGACCGATGGACGGTGGTGCCCGCCGACGCGACGCAGATGGCCGCCGTCGCCCTGGCCCGCTCGGGCGAGAGTTACATCATCCAGGGCCCGCCCGGCACCGGTAAATCGCAGACCATCACCAACCTCATCGCCGATCAAGTGGGGCGCGGCAAGCGTGTGCTGTTCGTCTGCGAGAAGCGAGCCGCCATCGACGTGGTGTTCCACCGGCTGCGGCAGCAACGGCTCGACGAGCTGTGCTGCATGATCCACGACTCGCAGACAGACAAAAAGGGCTTCGTGCTCGACCTCAAGCAGACCTACGAGCAGTGGCTCGCCAACGCCGACGCCTCCGAGGAACTGGTGCGGCAGCGTGCGCAGGTCGCGGAACTGGTGCAGGAGGACCTTGCGGCGCTCGAGCGTTTCGACGCCGCGATGCGCTCGGGTGGCGAGCCGGTGGGCCTCTCGGCGCATGGGCTGCTGCGGCGTCTGGTGGCGCTCGCGCCGCACGCGGCGGAACTGCCCGCCGCAGCCGCCGAGGCCTTGCCGGAGTACGCGGCTTGGCAGGTCCACGGCGGACTGGCCTTGCGCATCGGGCAGGTGCTGCAGGAGGTGTTCGGCGTGTCCGCACTGGCAGAGCATGTGTTCGCGCGCCTGAGCGACGAGCTGGTGCGCGCGGAGCAGCCTTTGGGCGCGGTGCTGCGGCTGGTCGACACGGCCGAGCCGATGATCGATGCAGCGTTCGATGCGCTGGCTTCGCTATGGCCCGAGGCGGGAAACCTCGAGTGGACGGAATTAAAGCGGCTGGTGGATTTCGCACGCCGGCTGGCGGCGCTCGGCGACAGCGCGTTTCACGGCCTGCTGGATGCGCGAAGCGATGCGGCAAAGGCCTTCGACGACGAGCGCGCCGGCATTGACGGGTGCGCCCGGCAGCTTGTCCAGGCACAGGCGCTCACGACCCATTGGCGGCGAAAGCTCGCGCCCGCCGACACGGCGCAGGCGCTGGCACAGGCGCGCATGCAGGAAGGATCAGCGATGCGCTGGCTCTCGCCCTCGTGGTGGCGTTTGCGCGGCGTGCTGAACGCGCACTACGACTTCAGCGCACATGCGGTAAAGCCGAAGCTCGCAGGGCTGTTGACGGAGCTCTCGCGGGAGCACGAGGCGGCGGAGCAACTGAACGCCGCGCGTGCCCGCTTCGCCGGGAGCTACGGCACACCCGAAGCCGACATTTATGCCAACGAGCTGCAGGCGCTGCGCGCGGACGTGCAAGCGCATGCGTCGCTGCACAGTTTTTCACAAGCGCTGGCGGCCGCGGGCTCGCGCGTTTCGTCCGAAGGCCTTAGCGACCTGATCGCGAAGATCGACGGACTCGCCTCGGTGCTGGCTTCGTTCCTGCGCGAAATCGACACCGTCCCGCTCGAAGGGCTGGGGGAGCTGGTGCGCGACCTGCGCGAGTGCGCTGACAGCCTGCCGGAAGTCTTGCCGCTGCTGCGCGAATTGACCGATGCTGACCCGGCGTTCGCCGCCGCCTTGCACCTCGTCGCGTTACCGCCTTCGGGCATTGAGTACGTCATCGCGCGTGAAAGCCTCGAGCGGATTTACCGTAAGGAGCGCTGGCTGCCGCGCTTCGACGCCGCCGCGCTCGCGCGCCATGCCGAGCGCATCGGGCTGGGTGAGAAACAGTTGCTGGAACTTAACGCCGACGTGGCCCGGGCGCTTGTGCGCCAGCGATTCCGGGAGAATGTGCGGCGCTCCATGCTCGCGGCCTCGCAGCTCGATGAGAGCGGCAAGCAGTTCAAGAAGTCATACGCCGCGGGCCGTCGCGAACTGGAGCACGAGTTCGGCAAGACGATGCGCTACAAGTCCATTCGCGAGCTGGCGAGCGGCGATACCGGCCGCGTCGTGCGCGACATGAAGCCGATCTGGCTCATGAGCCCCCTGTCGGTGTCCGACACGCTGCCCATGTCAGGTAAGGATTTTGACGTCGTGATCTTCGATGAGGCGAGCCAGATTCCGGTGGAGGAGGCGGTGCCGGCGCTCTACCGGGCACCGCAGGTCGTTATTGTCGGCGACGAGATGCAACTGCCGCCGACGAGTTTCTTCTCTTCGAATCGGAACGAGGAGGACGAGAGTGTGTCGGTGGATGGGGACGAAGGCGAGCGGCTTTCGGTCGTGCTCGACGCGGACAGTCTGCTCAATCAGGGCGCGCGCAACCTGCCCGCGACGCTGCTGGCCTGGCACTACCGCAGCCGTTCGGAGTCACTGATCGGTTTTTCAAATGCGGCGTTTTACGGGGGTAACCTGTACACCATTCCCGACCGGGCCTACGCCGCAGCGGATGAATCGGATGTGGTCGTGCGCGATGCCTCGTCGGCGGAAGCGGCGCAGGCCGGCGCCACCGCGCTGCTTTCGCGGCCGGTCAGCTTTCACCATCTTCCTGATGCCGTGTATGCCGAGCGCTCCAACCTCGACGAAGCCGGCTACATCGCGCGCATGGCGCGCGAGCTGCTCACGCGCGAGGGGCACCCGAGCATCGGAATCGTCGCGTTCTCGGAGGCGCAACAAAGCGAGATCGAGTCCGCGCTCGAAGCCTTGGCAGCCACCGACGCGGAGTTCGCCGCGCGACTCGAAGCGGAGTATGTCCGCGAGGAGGACGACCAGTTCTGCGGCCTTTTCGTGAAGAACCTCGAAAATGTGCAAGGCGACGAGCGCGACATCATCATCCTGAGCATCTGCTATGGGCCGGGCCCGGCACCCGCGCGCAAGATGCTGATGAACTTCGGCCCGATCAATCAACGCGGCGGCGAAAAACGCCTGAACGTGATCTTCAGCCGGGCGCGGCATCACATGGCGGTCGTGACATCGATCCGGCACGAGTCGATCACCAACGACTACAACGACGGCGCCGCCGCACTCAAGCAGTTTCTCCGGTATGCGGAGCATTTGTCCCACGGGCAGGCGCAGCTCGCGCAGAGCGTGCTCGAGGCGATGAACCCGTCGACACGCAGCGCGCTCGGCGGGCGGCACAAGCCGGAGGATGTCGTCGAGCAGCTCGCGCGGGCGCTGCGCGAGCGCGGGCACGTGGTGGATGCGCAGGTGGGGCAATCGCGGTTTCGCTGCGAACTCGCGCTGCGCGACGGGGAGAGCGGGCTGTATCGCCTGGGCGTGCTCGTCGACACAGAGGCGCAATACGGTAGCGGCGACGTTCATGAACGGTATGTCTCGCGGCCCAGGATTCTCCGGTCGTTCAACTGGCACACCGTGCAAATCCTCTCGAAGGACTGGTTCCACCAACCCGAAGCCGTGATCGAACAGATTCAGCGGGCGCTGCGCGACGGGCCGCCCAGTGCGCATTCGGAGCCGGATCTACTGCAACTCACGATGCCGCCGCAGGAGCACACCGAGGGGCTGGCTTCCCTGGCCGAGGCGTCTGTGCTTGCTGAACCGGCGCGAGCTGCCTCGCCGCCACCTTCGATTCCTTCCGGTGGACCGGTGATGCGGCGGTTCGAGCACACGGAAGGCGGCTCGCGCAAGTTCTGGTCGATAGGCCGAAAGGAAATGGAAGTGGTGGTCTGTTATGGCCGCATCGATACCCGGGGCCAGACGCAGATCAAATGCTTCGACACTGAGTCGCGCGCAGAGCGCGAGGTGGAGAAGCTGGTCGCGGAGAAACTGCGCAAGGGCTATACGGATGTGACGGGAACGTCGTGAGGTGTGCCGCCGGCATTTCAGGAGTCCCGGTGTCTGCGGCCCCAGCGGCCCCAAAGAAAAAGCCGCCTGGCCCCCAAAGGGAGCGCAGACGGCTCGTATCGTATGAAAGTGCGCGGGCTTAGCGGCCGGCTTCCTTCAGGTATTGCGTGCGCGCGGCAATCGCGGTGTCGGTGAAGTCGGTGAACACGCCGTCCACGCCGGCGCGGTAGAAGGCCAGGTACTCGGCCTTGGGGTCGCCCTGGTAGTCGGCGGCCAGACGGCGACGCTCATTGCGGAAGGTGAAGGGGTGGACAAACAGGCCCGCCTTGTGCGCATCGGCCACCAGGCTGGTGGCGGGTTGCGAGGTCGAGTCGGCGTCGTTGAGCTTGCCGTCGCCATTGATGTCGACCTGCTTGCCGTCGGCGCCTATGGTGCCCTTGGTGCTGATGATGTAGCGCTTCCAGGGGCCTATGCCGTCGGCGTAGGTCTTGATCTCGGCCAGGCCCGCGGGCGTGACCATGGCGTCGAAGAAGCGCTTGTCGCCGGCCAGGGTCCAGTCATAAGGGCGGTCGCTGGGCAGGGCAAAGGTCACGTTGCCGGTCTTGGGGTCTATGCCGTCGCCGTCTATGAGCTGGATCAGGCGCGTGTTCAAGCCCTTGCTCTTCATGTACTTGAGGCTGCCCGGTTCAAAAGACTGCACGTAGATGGGCGCGGTCTTGCTGTTCCAGCCGGCGGCGTTGATGATGGCGATCAGCTTGTCTTCCATCGGCAGGCCGCGCTCGCGGAAGTAGGTCGGGTTCTTGGTTTCAGGGTAGATCGCGATGGTGCGGCCGGTCTTGATGGACTGGGCCTTGGCCAGGTCCACGACTTCCTGGAAGGTCGGCACCTTGTATTGGCCGTTGAACTGCTGGGGGCGCTCGGCATCGGTCGAGACCGCGCCCAGGGTGCGGATTTCGGCCAGCGTGAAGTCGTCGCTGAACCAGCCGGTCTGGGTCTCGCCGTCGACCTTGATGGTCTTCTTGCGCGCGGCGAATTCGGGGTGTTTGGCCACGTCGGTGCTGATGGCCAGGTTGGGGTCGTGGCGCATCATCAGCACGCCGTCCTTGGTCACGATCAGGTCCATCTCGATCACGTCGGCGCCGAGCTCGATGGCGCGCACATAGGCTTCCAGCGTTTCTTCAGGGATGTAGCCGGAAGCGCCGCGGTGGGCGATGACCAGCGGTGCCTTGCCGTCCAGGGTGGAGAGGCCGGCTTGCGAGGGCGTGCCCGAAGAGGAGCAGGCGGCCAGCAGCACGCTGCTGCAAACGATGGCGAGCAAGCCGCCATGCTTCATGGTCAAGGCCTTGCGGGTCGATACGGTCATTTTATTTTCCTGAGTTAAAAAGGCTGATCCTAGGTGCCCGATGACGACAACCCTGTGACAGGGTGTGCGGCTACATCCAAAAAACAACATCTGTCGCCTTCGCTTCGCGTCCAAAAAAAATGCCGGAACAGGTCCGGCATTCTGGGTCTGAGCATCAAAACGTTCAGGCGCTGAAGAAGCTCTTGAGCTTGTCGGCCCAGCCTTCTTCGCTGGGCGAATGTTTGGCGCCGCCTTTTTTCAGCGACTCGTCGAGCTCCTTGAGCAGCTTGCGCTGGTGCTCGGTGAGCTTGACCGGCGTTTCCACGGTGATGTGGCAGTACAGGTCGCCGGGGTAGCTGGAGCGCACGCCCTTGATGCCCTTGCCGCGCAGGCGGAACTGCTTGGAGGCCTGGGTGCCTTCGGGGATGTCGATGGCGGCCTTGCCCGCCAGGGTCGGCACCTCGATCTCGCCACCCAGTGCGGCCGTGGTGAAGCTGATGGGCACGGCGCAGTGCAGGTCGTCGCCGTCGCGCTCGAAGATGTCGTGCTTCTTCAGGCGGATCTCGATGTAGAGGTCGCCGGGCGGGCCGCCGTTGGTACCGGGCTCACCGTTGCCGGTGGAGCGTATGCGCATGCCGTCGTCGATGCCCGCGGGAATCTTGACTTCCAGCGTCTTGTTGTTCTTGGTCTTGCCCACGCCGTGGCAGGTCACGCAGGGTTCGGGGATCAGCTTGCCGGTGCCCTTGCACTGCGGGCAGGTCTGCTGCACGCTGAAAAAGCCCTGGCGCATCTGCACCACGCCGTGGCCGTGGCAGGTGGTGCAGGTCACCACCTTGGTGCCGGGCTTGGCGCCGCTGCCGTGGCAGGTGTTGCAGTCGTCCCAGCTCGGGATGCGGATCTGCGCTTCCTTGCCGTGAGCCGCTTCCTCAAGCGTGATTTCCATGGCGTAGCTGAGGTCGCCGCCGCGGTAGACCTGGCGCCCGCCGCGTTGCTGGCCGCGCTGGCCGCCGAACACGTCGCCGAAGATGTCGCCGAAGGCTTCGGCAAAACCGCCGAAGCCTTCCGCCCCGGGGCCGCCGCGCATATTCGGGTCCACGCCCGCGTGGCCGTACTGGTCGTAGGCCGCGCGTTTGTTCTCGTCGGAGAGCATCTCGTAGGCCTCTTTGGCCTCCTTGAATTTTTCCTCGGCGACCTTGGATGCATCCCCCTGGTTGCGGTCGGGGTGGTGCTTCATCGCGAGCTTGCGATACGCTTTCTTGATGTCCTCGTCACTGGCGTTCTTGGGAACGCCCAGTACGTCGTAATAGTCTTTTTTGGTGGCCATGGCAGCTCAGGGTCTTCGTTGATCGGGTCGTCGGGTCAGCCGGAAAGCGGGCGGTCAAACTGGGCATTCGCGGGTGGCGGCAGATGCGCAAAAGCGGAAAGCCGGGATTGCTCCTGGTTTCCGCCCTTGTGCGTCCGCCTGTGCCGCCTGCCTTTGCATGCAGTTATCGCGCCAATGCGGGGCTTGTTGCCTTACGGCGCTCAGCCTTTTTTGACTTCCTTGACTTCAGCGTCCACGACATTGTCGTCGGCCGGCTTGGCTTCCGCCTGCGCTGCGCCTGCCGCGCCCGCATCGCCACCGGCTGCCGCCTGCGAAGCCTGCATGTCGGCGTACATCTTTTCGCCGAGCTTCTGGCTGGCTTCCATCAGGGCCGTGTTCTTGGCGTCGATGGCGGCCTTGTCGTCGCCCTTGAGCGCTTCTTCCATGTCCTTGATGGCGGCCTCGATCTTTTCCTTCTCGCCGGCTTCGAGCTTGTCGCCGTATTCGCCCAGCGATTTTTTCACGCTGTGCACCAGGGCTTCAGCGTTGTTTTTCGCGGTCACGAACTCGACCTTCTTCTTGTCTTCTTCGGCGTTCAGTTCGGCGTCTTTCACCATCTGCTGGATTTCAGCTTCGGACAAACCGGAGTTGGCCTTGATGGTGATCTTGTTTTCCTTGCCGGTGCCCTTGTCCTTGGCGCCCACGTGCAGGATGCCGTTGGCGTCGATGTCGAAGGACACTTCGATCTGCGGCGTGCCGCGCGCTGCCGGCGGAATGCCCTCGAGGTTGAACTCGCCCAGCGCCTTGTTGCCCGAGGCGATTTCGCGTTCGCCCTGGAACACCTTGATGGTCACGGCCGGCTGGTTGTCCTCGGCGGTCGAGAAGGTCTGCGCGAACTTGGTCGGGATGGTCGTGTTCTTCTTGATCATCTTGGTCATCACGCCGCCCATGGTTTCAATGCCCAGGGACAGCGGGGTGACGTCGAGCAGCAGCACGTCGGTGCGGTCGCCGGACAGCACCTGGCCTTGAATGGCGGCGCCCACAGCCACGGCTTCGTCGGGGTTCACGTCCTTGCGCGGCTCCTTGCCGAACAGTTCCTTGACCTTTTCCTGCACCTTGGGCATGCGGGTCTGGCCGCCGACCAGGATCACGTCATGGATGTCGGAGGCGCTGACGCCGGCGTCCTTCATGGCCACGCGGCAGGGCGCGATGGTGCGCTCGATCAGCTCGTCGACCAGGCTTTCGAGCTTGGCGCGGGTCAGCTTGACCAGCAGGTGCTTGGGGCCGGTCGCGGGGTCGTGCGCGATGTAGGGAATGTTGACTTCGGTCTGCGGGCTGTTGGACAGCTCGATCTTGGCTTTTTCAGCGGAGTCCTTCAGGCGTTGCAGGGCGACCACGTCCTTGGACAGGTCGATGCCGCTGTCTTTTTTGAACTCGGCCACGATGTAGTCGATGACGCGCTGGTCGAAGTCTTCGCCGCCCAGGAAGGTGTCGCCGTTGGTGGACAGCACTTCGAACTGCTTTTCACCATCGACGTCGGCGATCTCGATGATGGAGATGTCGAAGGTGCCGCCGCCCAGGTCGTACACGGCGATCTTGCGGTCGCCCTTTTCCTGCTTGTCCAGGCCGAAGGCGAGAGCTGCCGCGGTGGGCTCGTTGATGATGCGCTTGACGTCCAGGCCGGCGATGCGGCCGGCGTCCTTGGTGGCCTGGCGCTGCGCGTCGTTGAAGTAGGCGGGCACGGTGATCACGGCGTCGGTGACCGGTTCGCCGAGGTAGTCTTCGGCGGTCTTTTTCATCTTGCGCAGGATGTCGGCGCTGACCTGTTGCGCGGAAATCTTCTTGCCGCGCACTTCCACCCAGGCGTCGCCATTGTCGGCGGCCACGATGGAGTAAGGCATGAGGGAGATGTCCTTCTGGACTTCTTTTTCGGTGAACTTGCGACCGATCAGGCGCTTGACGGCGTACAGCGTGTTCTTGGGGTTGGTCACGGCCTGGCGCTTGGCGGACGCGCCGACCAGCACTTCGCCGTCTTCCTGGTAAGCCACGATGGAAGGGGTGGTGCGCACGCCTTCCGAGTTCTCGATCACGCGGGGCGTGTTGCCCTCCATGATGGACACGCAGCTGTTGGTGGTGCCCAGGTCAATGCCGATGATTCTTCCCATGATATTTACTCCTGCTTTTTTGATTCGTGAAGATTAAAAGTGGTGTGGCCGGGGTTTGTCCCTGGCCGCTGTGAATGACTATGTTGATAACTTGTGGGTAAGTTGATGGGCTTCAAGGGCCTCAACATGTTTTTGCATTCTTGTCGGGTGTTTATTTGGGGGCTGCCACCGTTACCAGCGCGGGGCGCAGTACGCGCTCGGCGATCAGATAGCCTTTTTGCAGCACGCTGACCACGGTGTTGGCTTCCTGGTCGGCCGGCACCATGCTGATGGCCTGGTGCTGGGCGGGGTCGAATTTGGTGCCGGCGGCGGGGTCGATGGCCACGACCTTGTTGCGCTCCAGCGCGCTCTTGAGCTGCTTGAGCGTGGCTTCGGCGCCTTCGCGGATCTGCTCGGGCGTGGCTTCCTTGATGGCCAGGCCGGCTTCCAGGCTGTCGGCCACCGGCAGCAGGCTTTCGGCAAAGCTTTCCAGCGCGAACTTGCGGGCCTTGGCCACGTCCTCATCGGCGCGGCGGCGGGCGTTTTCGGTCTCGGCCTTGGCGCGCAGGTAGCTGTCGGCCAGCTCGGTGTTTTTGGCCTGCAGCGTGGCGACTTCGGCCTGGGCCACGGTCAGCGCGTCAAACTCGTTGGCGGCCTGCGCCGCTTCCAGTTCTTCTGGGCTGGGTTCACCGCTAAGGTTTTGATTTTGTTCGGGTTGTGTGTTTTCAGACATGCGAGGCAACAGGGTTGGTGTTGGTAAGGTTCCCAACTGGGGATGGCAAAGCCCTTTTCAAGACAAGGGCTTCAGTTTTGGCTACGAAATTTTTGGCGGCTTGGGGCAGGGCGGCCGGATTGGCTTATGCGTCCTGGGCGAGAGGCAACTCCCACAGCTGGCGCGGTGTGCCGTGCCGGCCCGGCAGGGCGATCACGGCCGGGCCCACGGCGCAGCCATGGTCAGGATTGTAGAGGCTGCGGCTGCCCTGCCGGCGCCGGGAGGCGGGCGTTGGCGTCAAAAGCGCTCAGGCCGCCGCACGTTTTTGCAGGCGCGCCATGAGTTCGCGCTTGTTGTCCCGGCTGCGGTGGGCGTGCTCGCGCATCAGTGCCTCGGCGCGGGCGCCTTCGCCGGCCAGCAGGGCGGCCAGCACGTCCTCGTGGTCGCTCTGGGCGCGCTGGATGAAGCCGAACTCCAGCAGCGGCAGCGAGCCGTTCAGGCTCAGCGCGCCGGCGCCGGCCATCGGGGTTTTGCTGACGTGCGCGAGGGCCGAAACCAGCGTGCTGTTACCGGCGGCGTCCACCAGCGCGGCGTGAAAGCGTGCATTCATGGGTACCCAGCGTGCCGCGTCAATCACATGGCCGGCGGCTGCGGCCTTCTCCAGCAGCAGCCGGCCCTCGGCTATGCAGGCCTGTAGCTCCGCCTGGGTGTCGGGACTGATGCCGCGCTCGGCCGCCTGCCGCGCCGCCATGCCTTCGAGCACGCCGCGCACATCGACAGCGTTGGCGATTTCGTCCACACTGAACTGGCGCACGCGAAAGCCGCGCGTCGGCAGGCGTTCCAGCAGGCCTTCTTTTTCGAGCTCGCCGAGCGCGATGCGTATGGGCGTGCGCGACACGGCCAGCTGGGCGGAAAGCTCCAGCTCCACCATGCGTTCGCCGGGCGCTGCCTGGCCGCTGAGGATTCTTCGCCTCAATTCGTTGGTGGTGTAGTCGATCTGCGAGGACATGCGGGGATTTTGGTGGAAAAGTTCTTTAGATTATTGCATGCAAAAATACCGGAACTTAGGGTTAACTAGCTATTTGATGACAATATTGCGTGCAATAAAATAAGATCACTAAGAATTTTATGCGCCGTCCCGGTGCCTGCCTATCCCCTGGAGACACGATGAATTTGCCTCTCTGCCGTTTTCCCCATCGCCTGCCGCCGTCGGCTTTTTGGCTTCGCCACCTGCTGCTGACCTATACCGCCGCGATGGCCACGCTGGCCCTGCTGGCGCCTGCCGCCCATGCCCAGTCTGCTACGGCCTATCCCAATAAACCCATCAAGCTGATCGTGCCCTTTCCGGCCGGCGGCGGCGGCGATACGCTGGCGCGTCTGGTGATGCTGCGTGCCGCCAAGGAACTGGGCCAGCCCATCGTGGTGGAAAACCTGGGCGGCGCCGGCGGCAACGTGGGCAGCGCGGCCGCGGCCAAGGCGCCGGCCGACGGCTACACGCTGCTCTACGGCACCAACGGCACGCATGCCATCAACCACGCGATCTACAAGTCGCCGGGTTTCAGCGTGCGCGACTTCGAGCCGGTGAGCCAGCTCACCCGCATCGCGGCCATGGTGGTGGTGCGGCCCACGCTGCAGGTCAACTCCATGGCCGAGCTCACCAAACTGCTCAAGGCCAATCCGGGCAAATACACCTTCGGCTCGGCCGGCAATGGCACGACCTCGCACCTGGCCGGCGAAATCTACAAGTCGCGCGCGGGCCTGGCGGTGGTGCACATTCCCTACCGCGGCGGCGCGCAGGCCATGACCGACCTGATGGGCGGGCAGGTCGACATGATGATCGAGGTGATGCCCAATGCCGCGCCCCAGGCCAAGGGCGGCCGCGTCAAACCGCTGGCGGTGACCACGGCCACGCGCGTCGCGGGCTGGCCCGAGCTGCCCACCATCGCGGAGTCGGGCCTGGCCGGCTTCGACGTGAGCGCATGGGACGCGATTTTTGTGCCCGCCGGAACGCCGCGCCCCATCGTCAACAGGTTGAACGATGCGATCCACAAGGCGCTGGCTGATCCCGAGTTGCGCGCGCAATTGCAGTCGCGTGGCGCCGAGGTCGCGCCCGGCACGCCGGAAGAATTGGCCAAACACATCGCGAGCAGCATGACGCTGTGGGGTGATGCGGTGAAGCGTTCGGGCGCGGCAGTGGACTAGGGTTCGCGCAGCCATCCATAAAAAAAGCGACCTGACGGTCGCTTTTGTTTGTGGAACCGGCGAGGTTCAGGGTTTGGGTTTTTTGGCCTGGCTGAGCACCCATTTGCCGGCGAAGGCCTGCAGGTCGTTCAGGCGCTTGAGCAGGTCGGCGCCCAACGTGGTGACGATGTAGCCGTCGCTGCCATGGCTGATCAGGCCGGCCGCGCGCAATTCCTTGATGCGGGTGTTGAGGGTGTTGGGCGTGATGTTGCCGACGCTGTCCTGCAGCAGGCGAAAGGTCTGGGGATGGCCGTCTTTGAGCGCCCACAACACGCGCAATGCATAGCGTGCTTCCAGCAATTCAAGTAGCTGGCCTACCGCTGCATTTTCTTTGGCGCTCATCAGCTCATCTCCTCGGTCACAATCCGGTCACAGGTGGTCGTTAAGCAAAAAGCTTCTATTGTCGGGGCCAAATATAACGCAATTTCCTGACTGCTACGAGTTTTATAGCTGCACATGCCCGCCACGTCTGGACGACGGCCCCGCAGCTACATCATGGGAAGAATCGCTTGCGAATGCAAGGCCACCGCGACGCCGGATCGTGATGATTCCATGACGGCTTCTATCACTTGTTGCACACCCAGTGCGGAGCGTCCGGTGACGGCGGGCGCCGTGCCGGTTTTCACCGCGCGTATGAAATCCTGCAGCACGGTTTTGTGCGCGGCGTGGTCGAAGGCCATGGGGTCCGCGCCGCCGCCCGAGGCCTGGCGACCGCCCGCGCCCAGCGTCCTGCCGTCCTGGAAAGCGGCCCGCATCTCGCCGCCTTCGAGTGTCGCCGTGCCGCGCGTGAAGTTGAGTTCGATGCGCTCGGGAAAGCCGGGGTAGGCGGCCGTCGTGGCCTGCAGCACCGCCACCGCGCCGCTGTCGTAGTGCAGCAGCGCGGCGGCCGTGTCCTCGCCTTCCATGCGGTGCACGGCACTGGTGCCCGCCATGCCGGTCACGCGTGCCGGCATGCCGATGAAGTCCAGCAGCAGGTCCAGCGTGTGTATGGCCTGCGTGATCAGCACGCCGCCGCCGTCACGCGCCAGCGTGCCGCGCCCAGGCTCGTCGTAGTAACTCTGCGGCCGCCACCAGCGCACGGCTGCGCTGGCGCTTACCAGCTGCCCCAGCTCGCCCGACCTTATCAAGGCGCGCAGCGCCACCGCCGCTTCGCGCAGGCGGTGCTGCAGCATCACGGCCAGTGTGACGCCGGCCTGCTCGCAGCACTCGACCAGCGCGCTGGCGCGGTTCAGGTCTATCTCCAGCGGCTTTTCGACCAGCACGTGTTTGCCCGCGCGCGCGACGCGTTGCACGACCTCGAGGTGCGTGTTGGGCGGCGTCAGCACCAGCACGGCTTCAAGGTCGGCATCTTCGAGGATGTCCTCCAGCCGTGTGGTCTTGCGCGTGCCGGTAGGCACTTGCACACCCGCCAGCCGTTCGGCGCTGCGGCCATAGACGTAAACCAGCTCGGCTTCGCCGGCCAGGTCCTGTAGGCTGTGGAAATGCGGCGCGGACCCCAGGCCCGCGCCTATGACGGCGACGCGCAGCCGCCGGGAGGAAAGTGAGGGCATGGTTTTGTGGGGGCTGGGCCCGGCGCCTCAATCGGCGGTGATGCGGCGAGTCTCTATCAAGGTCTTCCAGCGCGCCCATTCGCGCAGCTGGAAAGCGGTGAACTCTTCGGGCGTGCTGGCGACGACCTCCAGCCCCTGGTCCAGCATGCGTTTTTTGAGTTCAGGGTCCTGCATGGCGGCGACCACCGCATCGCTGAGAGCCTTCTTGGTGGGGGCAGGCAAGCCTTTGGGCGCGGCCATGCCTTGCCACGAATAGACCTCGGCACCCTTCACGCCGGCCTCGGCCAGCGTGGGCACTTCGGGCAGCACGGGCGAGCGCTTGTCGCCTGTGACGGCAATGGCGCGCAGTTTGCCCGCGCGTATATGCGGCAACACGGCATTGACGTTCTGGAACGAGAAGTCGACCTGGTTGCCCAGCAGGTCGTTGACCGCCGGGGCGCCGCCCTTGTAGGGCACGTGCACGCCTTCAGTCTTGGTCTGCTGCCAGAAAAGTTCGGCCGAGAGATGGTCGGACGAACCATTGCCCGAACTTGCGAACGAGACCTTGCCCGGCGTCTTGCGCAGCAGCGCCAGCACATCGTCCAGGCTGCGTTCGGGCCGCGCGGCATTGGCGACCAGCACATTGGGCGCCTGCACCGGCACGCTGATGTAGTCGAAATCCTTGGTGGCGTCATAGGGCACGCCCTTGAGCAGGTGCGGCGCGACCACAAAAGCACCCAGCGAGGACACCAGCAGCGTATAGCCGTCGGCGGGCGCGCGCTTGACCTGGCCGGCGCCTATGGTGCCGGTGGCGCCCGGCCGGTTGTCGACCACAAAGCTGCCGCCCAGCCTGGCCTGCAGCTGCAGCGCGAGTGCGCGCGCCACCATGTCGGTGGAGCCGCCCGCGGGAAAGGGCACGACGATGACCACGGGCTTGGCCGAAGGCCATGCGCCTTGGGCCCAGGCGGGCAGTGCTGAAATTGCCAGCAGGGGCAAAGCGGCACCGGCAAGCGTGGACTGGATAAGGGAACGGCGTTTCATGCTGTCTCCTGAATGCGGGGCGGAAATGAATGCTGGGCGAGTGGGGGAGGGCCGCTTGCACGGCCCTCCCGCCGGCTTGCCTATTTGATGGCCTGGATGCGCTCGTACAGGCTCTTGGGCCAGGGCGCGTCGGCGGCGGTCAGCGAAGGCAGGACGGCGGCCGCGAAAGGCGCGCGGTCCACCTTGTTGACGGTCTTGCCCTTTTTCTCGAACTCGGCGACCAGGCGGTTTTCCGCATCGACGATGTCCTGGCTGGCGCGGCTGGAGGCTTCCCACAGCACCTGGTCGAAGATTTTCTTGTCGGCGTCGCTGAGCTTGGACCAGACCGAGCCCGAGACGGCGGTCACCAGCGATTCTGTGATGTGGCCCGTCAGCGTGATGTACTTCTGCACTTCATAAAACTTCTTGGCCTCTATCGTGGGCAGCGGGTTTTCCTGCGCATCGACGGTGCCGTTCTGCAGCGCCAGGTAGACCTCGGCAAAGGCGATGGGCGTGGGGTTGGCGCCCACTGCCTTGGGGAACATCACGAACAGCGGCGCATCGGGCACACGCAGCTTGAGGCCCTTCATGTCCTCGGGCTTGAAGATGACCTTGTTCGAGGTCATGTGGCGCAGGCCGTAATAGGTGTAGCCCGCGATGTGCTGGCCGCCGGTCTTGCTCGCATAACCCTGGGCCAGTTCCTGGAAGATGGGGCCGTTGCGGAAAGCCTGGAAGTGGTTGTAGTCACGGAACACAAAAGGCGCGGCGGCAATCGACAGCGGCGGGTAGGCGCGGCCGGCAAAGGCGGCACCGGTATAGATGATGTCCACGGTGCCCAGGGTCAGGCCCTGGTTGATCTCGGTTTCCTTGCCCAGCGACGAGGCCGGGAAGACCTCGACCACATAGCGGCCGTTGGTCTTCTTCTTGATTTCATCGGCGGCCCAGACGGCCTGCTTGTGAAAGGACTCGGACGTCTCGTAGACGTGCGCCCATTTGAGTTTGGTCTGGGCGGCCGCGCTGCCCGCGCCCAGCGTGCCGGCCAGGGCCAGCAAGGTCGCGCCCGCTAGGCTGCAGAGGGTTCTGCGTTTCATGTCTTGTCTCCTGATCGTTGTGTGTTGTGAGTGGGGTATCGCTGATGGAAAAAGGCGCCGGGGTATACCGCCCCCTGGCGCCCGACTGGGCTATGTCCACGCCCAATGACAAAAACAAAAAAAGACCTGCGGGAGCCTCTAACTTCCCGCAAGCCTGCCGTCCTTAGCGGACCATGCAGGGCATCTTGTTGTTGAAGGCCCAGCCCGGGATCAGGTATTGCATGGCCACGGCATCGTCGCGCGCGCCCAGGCCGTGCTTGAGGTAGAGCTGGTGGGCTTTTTCCACTTCAACCATGTCCAGTTCCACGCCCAGGCCGGGCTGCTTGGGCACCGCGACTTCGCCATTGACGATTTGCAGCGGCGCCTTGGTCAGGCGCTGGCCGTCCTGCCAGATCCAGTGCGTGTCGATCGCGGTGACCTTGCCCGGCGCGGCGGCGGCCACGTGCGTGAACATGGCCAGCGAAATGTCGAAGTGGTTGTTGGAGTGCGAGCCCCAGGTCAGCCCCCAGGTCTGGCAGACCTGCGCCACACGCACCGAACCCTGCATGGTCCAGAAGTGCGGGTCGGCCAGCGGGATGTCCACCGACTGCAGGTGAATGGTGTGCGAGAGCTCGCGCCAGTCGGTGGCAATCATGTTGGTGGCGGTGGGCAGGCCCGTGGCGCGACGGAACTCCGCCATCACTTCACGGCCCGAGAACACGCCTTCGGCGCCGCAGGGGTCTTCGGCGTAGGCCAGTTCCTTGTGGCGGTCCTTGCAGATGCGGATGGCGTCCTTGAGCAACCAGCCGCCATTCGGGTCCAGCGTGATGCGCGCGTCGGGGAAACGCTCGGACAGCGCGACGATGGCTTCCATCTCTTCCTCGCCGCGCAGCACGCCGCCCTTGAGCTTGAAGTCCTTGAAGCCGTAGCGTTTGTAGGCGGCTTCGGCCAGCGCGACGATGCCCTTGGCATCCATCGCGGCCTCATGGCGCAGGCGCAGCCAGTCGTCCTGCGCATCGGGTGCCGACGCGTAGGCCAGGTCGGTCTTCTTGCGGTCGGCGACGTAAAACAGGTAACCCAGCATGGCCACCGAGTCGCGCTGCTGGCCTTCGCCCAGCAGGGCCGCGACCGGCACACCCAGGAACTGGCCCAGCAGGTCGAGCAGGGCGCTTTCCACGGCGGTCACGGCGTGGATGGCCACGCGCAGGTCAAAGGTCTGGTTACCGCGGCCGCCGCTGTCGCGGTCGGCGAAGGCGGTGCGCAGCGTGTTGAGGATGCGGTTCCAGTCGCCTATCGACTGGCCTTCAATGAGCGGGGCTGCGTCGTTCAGGGTGTTACGTATCTTCTCGCCGCCCGGAACCTCGCCCACGCCGGTGCGGCCGGAGCTGTCGGTCAGGATCAGGATGTTGCGGGTGAAGAAGGGGCCGTGCGCGCCGCTCAGGTTCAGCAGCATGCTGTCCTGGCCGGCCACGGGAATCACCTGCACGCGGGTGATGCGGGGTGTTTGTGAGGCGGCGGGTGGGGAAACGGGAGAGGCTTGGGGGGCTTGGGAAGCGGGCATACCGGGCGTGTTGTAGTGGGTTGATAAAGCTGATTTATCAGTTATCGTACAACTCGCTGATTTTTTATGCAACCAGGTTTGTACCCAGGGGCTGGGTGGCCGGTGTGTCCGCGGGCTCCCCGGGCGGCTGCATGGTGTGCGCATTGTTGCCCCGGCGCAGCCGCTCGCGGCTGTTGGACAGGTGGGTGCGCATGGCGGCGCGCGCCGCCTCGGCGTCCTGGTTGCGGATGGCGTTGTAAATGCTTTCGTGCTCGCTGTTGACGCGTTGCAGGTAGTTGAAGCGGCCCTCGGGCGCGCTGTGCGCCGTGTTCACGCGGGTGCGCGGGATGATCATGGTGCCCAGGTAGGTCATCAGGTCGGCAAAGTGCCGGTTGCCGGTCGAGCGGGCCACTTCCATGTGGAACTGGAAGTCGGGCGGCACCGCGTCGGAGTCCAGGCTGATGGAGTCGTGGAAGGCGCGCAGGGCGGCCTCCATGGCCTTGAGGTTTTCCGGCGTTCGCCTCTGGGCGGCCAGGCCCGCGGCCTCGGTTTCCAGGCTGATGCGCAGCTCCAGCACCGAGATCACGTCGGCCACGGTGGCGAAGTCTTCGGCCGTGATTTTGAAGTTGCCGGCGTTCTGCGGCTGCAGCACAAAAGTGCCTATGCCGTGCCGGGTCTCCACCAGGCCAGAGGCCTGCAGCTTGGACAGCGACTCGCGCACCACGGTGCGGCTGACGTCGAAGCGGGCCATGATTTCGGCTTCGGTGGGCAGTTTCTCGCCGGGCTGAAGGCGGCCCTCGCGGATGCTGCTGGCCAGGCTTTCAACGATCTCGCCCACCAGCCCGCGAGGCCTGCGCACGCGCGGCAGCTCCTCGTGAAAGGCAGGCGTAAGGCCTGCTTCCGGGCGACTAGGGGTTTTCCTTGAGTCCATTAAAAAACCATTGACAAGCTAGGGGGCGAAACCGAGAATTCTTAGTCATCAGACAACCTATGACTGATGCACTTGTAGCTTGACTTTAACAAACTCCGAAAAAAAGTCCAGTGTTTGTCGGCGTTTATCGCGACACCGGACCCGGACGTAAAAAATGACCACCAAAGTTCATGAAAAGCTGTTGTTGACCGGCGCGGCCGGCGGTTTGGGCAAGGCCTTGCGCGAGCGCCTGAAGGCCAATTGCTCGGTGCTGCGCCTGTCGGACGTCCAGCCTTTCGGCGCCGCCGCAGCCGGCGAAGAAGTCGTCCTGGCCGATCTGGCCGATTCCGCCGCGGTGCACACCATGGTCCAGGGCGTGGATGCCATTGTCCATCTGGGCGGCGTGTCGGTGGAGGGGCCTTTCGGTCCCATCCTGCAGGCCAATATCCTGGGCGCCTATAACTTATATGAAGCGGCGCGCAAGAACGGCGTCAAGCGCATCGTCTTTGCCAGCTCCAACCACGTCACCGGCTTTTACCGCCAGGACCAGACCATCAACGCCGATCACCCGCCGCGCCCCGACGGCCTGTACGGCCTGAGCAAGGCCTTCGGCGAAGACCTGTCGCGCCTGTATTTCGACCGCTACGGCATTGAAACCGCCTGCGTGCGCATAGGTTCATCCTTCGCCGAACCCAAGGACCGCCGCATGCTGGCCACCTGGCTGAGCTTTGACGACCTGCACCGCCTGATCACCGCCTGCCTCACCACGCCGGTGCTGGGCCACAGCATCGTGTTCGGCATGTCCGACAACGCCGTGACCTGGTGGGACAACAGCCGCGCCCGCCACATCGGCTATGTGCCCAAGGACAGCTCCGACATCTTCCGCGAGGCTATTTACGCCCGCACGCCCGCGCCCGACCTGAAGGATCCGGTGGCCCAGTACCAGGGCGGCGGCTTTGTCGTGGCAGGCCCTTTCGGCGACTGAGCGGCAGGCACGGGCATGAGCGAATTGCAAGTTGAACTGGTTCTGGACGCGCGCAACGGCGTGGGCGAAAGCCCGGTCTGGGACGCTGCCGAACAGGCGCTGTACTGGGTCGACATCCCGGCGCGCCGGCTGTGCCGCTGGAGCGTGGCCGATGCCGCGCTGACCGAGTGGCTGGCCCCTGAAATGCCTGCCTGCATCGCCCGCCTGGGCAACACGCGGGACTGGATCGCCGGTGCCGAGAGCGGCGTGTTCCGCCTGAGCCCCGGCGCCGGCGGCCAGCTGGGTTTTCAGCGGCTTGCCGGCGTGACCCATGCGCAGGCCGGCATGCGTTTTAACGACGGCCGCTGCGACCGGCAGGGGCGCTTCCTGGCCGGCACCATGCAGATGAACATGGCCGCCGGCGCGCGCGTCGGCAGCATTTACAGCTACCAGGGCGACGGCCTCAAAGTGCTGCTGGAGGGTTTCATCACGCCCAACGGCATGGCCTTCAGCCCCGACGGCCGCACCATGTACTTGTCCGATTCGCATCCGTCGGTGCAGTCGGTCTGGGCCTTCGACTACGACACCGCAACCGGCATGCCGTCGAACCGCCGCCTTTTCATCGACATGAACCCGCTGCCCGGGCGGCCCGACGGCGCGGCCGTCGACGCCGACGGCTGCTACTGGATCTGCGGCAACGACGCGGGCCTGGTTCATCGCTTCACGCCCGCCGGCAAGCTGGACCGCTCGCTGGCCGTTCCCGTGAAGAAGCCCGCCATGTGCGCCTTCGGCGGCGCCGGGCTTGACACCCTGTTCGTGACATCGATACGCCCCGAAGGTGTCGATCTCTCTGACCAGCCGCTGGCCGGTGGTGTGTTCGCGTTGCGCCCCGGCGTGCGCGGGCTGCCCGAAACCGCGTGCCTGTATTAAAAAAAATTCCCGCGACCCTTTTCCCGCTACCTGCTTTCCACCACCAACCTTAGAGGATGAGACATGAAGATTAAAAAAACACTGTTCGCCGTCGCCGCCGCGCTGGCCATGGCGCCGCTGGCCGGCTTCGCCACGGAATTCCGTTCTTCGGATATTCACCCTGACGGCTACCCCACGGTGGAAGCCGTGAAATTCATGGGCGAGCGGCTCAAAGTGCTGACCAACGGCAAGCACAGCATCAAGGTGTTCAACAACAGCGCGCTGGGCAGCGAGAAGGACACGATCGAGCAGACCAAGATCGGCGCCCTGGCGATGACGCGCGTGAACATCGCGCCGATGAACAACATCTGCCCTGAAACGCAGGTGCCGACCATGCCTTTCCTGTTCCGTTCCAAGGAACACATGCGCCACGTGCTTGACGGCCCTATCGGCGAGCAGATCCTGGCTTCGTGCGCACCCCAGGGCTTTATCGGCCTGGCGTACTACGACAGCGGCGCGCGCAATCTGTACACGGTCAAAAAGCCCGTTCGCTCGCTTGCCGACGCGAAAGGCCTGAAAGTGCGCGTCCAGCAGTCGGACCTCTGGGTCTCCTTGCTCGAAGCCATGGGCGCCAACGCGACACCCATGCCCTTTGGCGAGGTCTACACCGCGCTGAAGACGGGCCTGGTTGACGCCGCCGAAAACAACTACCCCTCGTATGAAAGCTCGCGCCATTTTGAAGTGGCCAAGTTTTACTCCATCACCGAGCATTCGATGGCGCCCGAGATGCTGCTGTTCTCCAAGCGCACCTGGGACGGCCTGAGCGCGGATGACCAGAAGGCCATCCGCCAGGCGGCCAAGGAATCGGTGCCCTACATGCGCAAACTGTGGGACGAGCGCGAAGAAAAATCGCTGGCCACCGTCAAGGCTGGTGGCGCCGAGATCATCCAGGTCGACAAGGTGTCTTTCCAGAACGCCATGAAGCCTGTTTATGACAAGTTCATCACCGACGCGGCGCTCAAGGGCCTCGTCAAACGGATCCAGGACACCAAGTAAGCCCTGATCCCGCGCCGGCCCGTTTGCGGCCGGCGCGTTTTACGGCAATTCCTGCCGCTTGGAAAAATTTCACTGGGGCGGCCTTTACCTCCGCACTTTATTTATGTACACAAAAATTTGTCGCCGGCTCGCCCGGACTTGCATGTGGCTGGGCATTTTCGGCCTTGTGGCGGTGATTTGCGCCGTCAGCTGGCAGGTCTTCGGCCGTTATGTCCTGAACAACACCCCCACCTGGGCGGAGAGCCTGGCCTTGCTGCTGGTGCTGTATGTCACGATGCTCGGCACGGCTGTGGGCGTTCGTGATGCCGGCCACATCGGGCTGGAATCTTTTCTGGTTCTCGCACCGGAAAACATTCGCCTGAAGATGGAATACCTGATCCACGCGCTGGTGTTGCTGTTCGGCGCGGCCATGGCCTACAACTGCGCCTCGCTGGCCCAGTCCGTATGGAGCTATCGCTTGCCCACCCTGTGGATTTCCGAGGGATGGCGCTATGTTCCCGCAACCATTGCGGGCGTTCTCATTGTGATGTTCTCCATCGAGCACATCATCGCGCTCGCCAAGGGCGAAGAAGTCGAACCAGCCTGGGGCTAAAAAAATCATGACTATCCCATTGTTGATACTTTGTATTTCCTTCACGCTCTTTCTTTTGCTGGGCGTGCCGGTAGCGTTTTCCATCGGCCTGTCCGCGCTGGCCACGCTGCTGTACGAAGGCCTGCCGCTGGCGGTTGGCTTCCAGCAGATGACCTCGGGCATGGGCATCTTTTCCTTTCTCGCGATTCCGTTTTTCATCTTCGCCGGTGAGCTGATGTTGTACGGCGGCATCGCCGACCGCATCGTCAACCTGGCGCGCAACCTGGTGGGCCATGTGCGCGGCGGCCTGGGCATGTCCAACGTCGTGGCCTGCACGCTGTTCGGCGGCGTTTCCGGCTCCCCTGTTGCGGACGTGTCCGCCATGGGCGCCGTGATGATCCCGATGATGAAAAAAGAGGGCTACCACGCGGACTACGCGGTCAACGTGACCACGCATGCCGCACTGGTGGGCGCCCTGATGCCGACCAGCCACAACCTGATCATTTATTCGCTGGCTGCCGGCGGCAAGGTTTCCATTGCCGCGCTGATCCTGGCAGCCCTGCTGCCCGCTGCCATCCTGACCATCTGCAACCTGGCGGCGGCCTATCTGGTCGCCGTGAAACGCGGTTATCCGGCCGGCAGTTTCCCGGGATGGGAGATTGTCTGGCGTTCGCTCGCCGCGGCACTGCCGGGCCTGATGATCGTCGTGCTGATTCTCGGCGGCATTTTGTCGGGTATCTTCACCGCCACCGAATCGGCCGCCGTTGCGGTGCTGTATGCGCTGGCGCTGACCATCTTCGTCTACCGCACGCTCAAGTGGGAACACTTCATCAAGGCCGCCTCCAAGGCCGTCAAGACCACCGGTGTCATCCTGCTGCTGATCGGTATTTCCAGCACCTTCGGTTACCTCATCAGCCTGTACGGTGTGGCCGAGCTGACGGGCCAGATGCTGTCCCAAATCAGCAGCACGCCCTGGGTGATCTTCCTGTTGATCAACATCATCCTGTTCGTGTTGGGCACCTTCCTGGACATGGCCGCCACCATCCTGCTGTGCACGCCGATTTTCCTGCCGATTGCCCAGCACTACGGTATGAGCTCGGTGCAGTTCGGCATCGTGATGCTGATCAACTGCGCGCTGGGCCTGAACACGCCGCCAGTGGGCACCACCCAGTTCGTGGGTTGCGCCATAGGCGGGGTGTCCGTGGGCACGGTGATGCGCACCATCTGGCCTTTCTACGGCGCGCTGATTTTTGCGCTGGCACTGGTCACGTTTGTTCCGGCCTTCTCCATGTGGCTGCCCAGCCTCTACATGACGGTCGGTCAGTAAGGAAATCGCACGCCATGGCCGCACCGCTTCACATCCGCATGCATCCTCGCGACAACGTCGCGATCGTCGCCAACGACGGCGGCCTGCCCGAGGGCAGCGTTTTTGAGGGCGGCCTGCGGCTGGTGGAGCGTGTGCCCCAGGGCCACAAGGTCGCGCTGGTGGACCTGCCCAAGGGCACGGCGGTGCTACGCTACAACGTGCCCATAGGCTACGCGCTCAAAGACATCCCGGCAGGCAGCTGGGTGCATGAGCGACTGCTGCAGATGCCCGACGCGCGCACGCTGGACAATCTGCCCAAAGCCACGGTGCGGCCCGAGCCGCTGCCGGCGCTGGAAGGCTATACCTTCGAGGGCTTTCGCAACCCGGACGGCTCGGTCGGCAGCCGCAACATCCTGGCCGTCACCACCACGGTGCAGTGCGTGGCCGGCGTGGTGGACTTCGCCGTCCAGCGCATCAAGGCCGAGCTGCTGCCGCGTTTCCCCAATGTCGACGACGTGGTGGGGCTGGAGCACACCTACGGCTGCGGCGTGGCGATTGATGCGCCCGACGCCATCATCCCCATCCGCACCCTGCGCAACATCAGCCTGAACCCGAACTTCGGCGGCGAGGTCATGGTGGTGAGCCTGGGCTGCGAGAAGCTGCAGCCCGAGCGCCTGCTGCCGCCGGGCAGCATACAGATCGTCGACGAGCGTAATGTGGCCGACGTGGGCACCAGCGCCGAAGCCAAGCTGGACGTGGTCTGCCTGCAGTCCGAGAACCATATCGGCTTTATGTCCATGATTGATTCGATCATGGAAACCGCCTTGCTGCACCTGGAGCGGCTCAATGCGCGCAGGCGCGAGACGGTGCCCGCCAGCGAGCTGGTGGTCGGCGTGCAGTGCGGCGGCAGCGACGCGTTTTCCGGCGTAACCGCGAACCCTGCAGTGGGCTTTGCCACCGACCTGCTGGTGCGGGCCGGCGCGACGGTGATGTTCTCCGAGACCACTGAAGTGCGCGACGGCATAGACCAGCTGACCTCGCGGGCCAGCACACCGGAAGTGGCCGAGGCCATGATCCGTGAAATGGCCTGGTACGACGCCTACCTCAAAAAAGGGCAGGTGGATCGCAGCGCCAACACCACGCCGGGCAACAAAAAAGGCGGACTTTCCAACATTGTTGAAAAAGCCATGGGTTCCATTGTGAAATCGGGCAGTGCGCCCATCAGCGGCGTGCTCTCGCCCGGCGAGAAGGTCAAACAAAAAGGCCTGATCTACGCCGCAACGCCCGCCAGCGACTTTATCTGCGGCACGCTGCAGTTGGCCGCGGGCATCAACATCCATGTGTTCACCACAGGCCGCGGCACGCCTTACGGCCTGGCAGAAGTGCCGGTCATCAAGGTGGCCACGCGCAGCGACCTGGCGCGGCGCTGGCACGACCTGATGGACATCAATGCCGGGCGCATCGCCGACGGTGACGCCACGATTGAAGAGGTCGGCTGGGAGCTGTTCCGCTTCATGCTGGACGTGGCCAGCGGGCGCAAAAAAACCTGGGCCGAGCACTGGAAGCTGCACAACGCGCTGGTGCTGTTCAACCCGGCGCCCATCACCTGAGCTTGAACCTGAACCGCATCCACAACACAAACAGAAGGAGACAGACCATGGTCATCATTCCATCCGGCTTGCGCGTGCTGGGCCCGGCCTTTCGGCCGCTGGTAGCGGCATGTTTTGCGCTAGCGGCCGGCGCGGCTTCGGCCGCTACCTGGGTCTATGTGTCAAACGCCGACAGCCAGGAGATCTCGGTGCTCGAGCTGGACCGCGCCCAGGGCACGCTCAAGCCGGTGGAAACCGTGAACGTGGGCGGCACTGTGATGCCCATGGCCGTGAGCCCGGACAAGCGTTTTCTGTATGCGGCACTGCGCTCGCAGCCTTTCCGTGCCGTCAGCTTCGCCATCGACGGCGCCAGCGGCAAGCTTCGCAAGCTGGGCGAGGCGCCCCTGGCCGACAGCATGGCCAACATCGATACCGACCTGACGGGCCGTTGGCTTTTCGCGGCGTCCTATCCCGGCCACAAGATCACCGTCAACGCCATCGACAAAGAGGGGAAGGTAGGCGCCATCCAGCAGCTGATTCCCGGGATCGCCAATGCGCACGCCATCCACGCGGACTCGGCCAACCGCTTTGTGCTGGCCACCAGCCTGGGCAACGACAACGTCTCGAGCTGGCGCTTTGATGCCGCTACCGGCGTGCTCTCCTCCAACGACCCGGCGCTGACCACCAGCGCTGCAAAATCCGGCCCGCGCCATTTTGTCTGGGACAAGACACAACGTTTCGTTTACCTGCTGGACGAACTGGACGCGCAACTCCATGTGTTCGCCTGGGACGGCGCGCGCGGCACGCTCAAGCTGCTGCAGACCCGTACAACGCTGCCGGCCGGCTTCACCGATAAGCCCTGGGCCGCCGACCTGCACCTTACGCCCGACGGCCGCTACCTTTATGCATCGGAGCGCACCTCCAGCACGCTGTCGGCATTTCGTGTCGACGCCGCCACCGGCCTGCTGGAGCCTCTAGGCCAGACGCCCACCGAAAAGACTCCGCGCGGTTTCGCCATCGATGCGCAGGGACGCTACCTGATCGCGGCGGGCCAGGACTCGCACAGCGTGTCGGTGTACGCCATTGATGGCGCGACCGGCGCGCTGGGCGCGCCCAAGCGCCTGCCCGTCGGCAAGAACCCGAACTGGATTGAAATTGTCGAGATGCCCTGAGCGCGTGAATCGCCCGGCAACTTTTATCTGACACACACAAAGGACTCATCATGATGCAACGCCGCACCCTGCTCAATACCGCGCTGGCCGCCATGGCCGGCGGCTTTTCAACGCTTCCCGCATTCGCGCAGGGCAACTGGCCGACCGGCAAGCCCATCACCTACCTCGTGCCCTTCGCCGCGGGCGGCACCACTGACGTGCTGGGCCGGCTGATCGGGCAGAAGCTCGGCACCGCGCTGGGCACCACCATCATCGTCGACAACAAGCCCGGGGCCGGCGGCAGCGTCGGTTCGGAAGTCGGCTCGCGCGCCGCGCCGGACGGCTACACGCTGGTGGGCGGCACGGTCAGCTCGCATGCGATCAATGTGAGCCTCTATCCCAAGATCGGCTACGACCCGATCAAGTCCTTTGTGCCCGTCACGCTGATAGGCACCAACCCGCTGGTGCTGGTGGTCAACCAGGCCAGCCCCTACAAGACCTTGAAGGACGTGATCGAGGCCAGCAAAGGGAAAAGCGGCGGCCTGTCGTCCGCCTCGGCCGGGACCGGCACCTCGCAACACCTTTCGCTGGAGTTGCTGGCCTTTCGCTCCGGCGTGAAGTTCACGCACGTGCCTTACAAGGGCAGCGGCCCCGCCATCCAGGACGTGATAGGCGGGCAGGTCGATATGATGTTCGACACCAGCGTCGTGGCGGCGCCGCATGTGCAAAGCGGCAAGCTGCGCGCGATCGCGGTGACTTCCGCCAGCCGGCTGGCTTCCATGCCGGATGTGCCGACGGTGGCCGAATCCGGCCTGCCGGGCCTGGCCAATTTTGAAGTGCTGTCCTGGCAGGCGATTTTTGCGCCGGCGGGAACGCCCGCTCCCATGGTCGATCGCCTGCACAAGGAAATCGGCCGCATCCTGGCGGAACCCGAGATGCAGGGAAAACTCAAAGGCTTCGGCATGGAGCCGGCCAACATGACGACGGCCCAGATCGCCGCCTTCCAGCGCGCGGAAGTGGCCAAGTGGGCACAGGTCATCAAGGCCGCGAACATCAAGGCCGAATAGAGCTTGCCCGGCGCCCGCTTGCAAACCGCCCGCAAACCGAACCAACAGACATCGTAGAAGCAAACCACCATGACACAAGCAACTCCCTACCAATCCTTTCCCAACAGCTTCAAGCGAGACCTGCTGGCCGGCAAAAAACTGATCGGCTGCTGGTCATCCCTGGCCAACGCCATCACCACCGAGGTGCTGGGCGTGGCCGGTTTCGACTGGATCCTGCTGGACGGCGAGCATTCGCCCAACGACGTGGGCACTTTCATTCCCCAGCTGATGGCGCTCAAGGACAGCCCAAGCGCGCCCTTTGTGCGCCCCACCAGCAACAACGAGGTCGAGATCAAGCGCCTGCTCGATGCCGGCTTCTACAACTTCCTGGTGCCCTTTGTCGAAAGCGCCGATGAAGCGCGGCGCGCGGTGGCCGCCACACGCTACCCGCCGCAGGGCGTGCGCGGCGTGTCGGTTTCGCAGCGCAGCAACCGCTACGGCACTGTGCCCGACTACTTCAAGGGCATCAACGACCAGATTTGCGTCGCGGTGCAGATTGAAAGCAGCGCCGGTGTCGCGGCCGCGCGCGCGATTGCCGAAACAGAGGGTGTGGACTGCATTTTTGTCGGCCCCTCGGACCTGGCCGCCGGCCTGGGCCACCTGGGCAACGCGAGCCATCCCGATGTACAGAAAGCCATCGCCGGCGTGTTCGCCGACGCCAAGGCCTGCGGCAAGCCTACGGGCATCCTCGCGCCGGTGGAAGCCGACGCGCGGCGCTACATGGAGATGGGCGCCACCTTTGTCGCCGTGGGCAGCGACCTCGGCGTGTTCCGCTCCGCCACGCAAGCGCTGCACGACCGTTATCGCACTTAACGCGCCTGAGGGGCGCAGTGTTTTTTTGACTGAATTTTTGACTGGAGTATTTCAATGAGCAAGCTTGGATTTATCGGCCTGGGCATCATGGGCAGCCCTATGGCGGCGCACCTGATCGCGGCGGGGCACGAAGTTTTCATGAACACGCGGGGCAAGGTGCCAGCGGAACTTCTGACCGGTAAGGGCAAGGCCTGCGATTCCATCACCGATGTCGTCAAGCAGGCGGACATCATCTTCCTGATGCTGCCCGATACCCCCGACGTGGCCAAGGTGCTGTTCGGCGAAGGCGGCGTGGCCGGCGCGCTGACCAAGGGCAAGACGGTGGTGGACATGAGTTCCATCTCGCCCATGGACACCAAGGAGTTCGCCCAAAAAATCAACGCCCTGGGCTGCGACTACCTGGACGCACCGGTGTCGGGCGGCGAGGTCGGCGCCAAGGCGGCCAGCCTCACCATCATGGTGGGCGGCTCGCAGGCGGCCTTCGACCTCGTCAAGCCGCTGTTCGAGTTGATGGGCAAAAACATCACGCTGGTGGGCGGCAACGGCGACGGCCAGACCTGCAAGGTGGCCAACCAGATCATCGTGGCGCTGAACATCGCGGCCGTCGGCGAAGCCCTGCTGTTCGCCAGCAAGGCTGGCGCCGACCCGGCCAAGGTGCGCCAGGCGCTGATGGGTGGCTTTGCCTCCTCGCGCATCCTGGAAGTGCATGGCGAGCGCATGATCAAGCGCACCTTCGCGCCGGGTTTCCGCATCGGCCTGCACCAGAAGGATTTGAACCTCGCGCTCAGCGGCGCGCGCACCCTGGGCCTGGCCCTGCCGCAAACGGCGGGCGCCGCCCAGCTGATGCAGGCCTGCGCCGCCAACGGCATGCAGGACCTGGACCATTCCGCACTGGTGCGGGCGCTGGAATTGCTGGGCAACCACGAAGTCGCCAAATCGGCATAAACCGGATAAACCGGATAAACAGGACAGGCGCGTTCGAGGGGCCCGAAAGAGGCTCCCGGCGCGGCGGAGGGCTAACCCCGTTTTGAGAACATTCAGGAGACAGACATGGCGATCAATCGACGAGAACTTATCGCGGCCTCATTGGCCGTGGGGGGGGGGGGGGGGGGGGCGGGGCCCCCCCGCCCCCCCCCCCCCCCCCCCCCCCAGGCCGGATGGCCATCCAAACCGATACGGCTGGTGGTGCCTTATCCACCGGGCGGCTCTTCGGACATCATCGCGCGCGCCATTTCGCAGCCGCTCGCCGAGGCGCTCAAGCAGTCGGTCATCGTGGACAACAAGGCCGGCGCCAACGGCAACCTGGGCGCCGACATCGTGGCCAAGTCAGCGCCCGACGGCTACACGCTGCTGCTCTGCGACACCGGCGCGCTGGCCATCAGCCCCTCGGTCTACCCCAAGCTGGGGTTCGATCCGTCCAAGGACCTGCGCGGCGTCACCATGCTGGCGTATTCACCGCACCTGCTGGTGGTCCATCCCTCGGTGCCCGTGAGCAACCTCAAGGAACTGGTGGCGCTGTCGCACAAGACCGACCTGAACTTCGCGGTGACGGCCATGGGTAGCGCGCCGCACCTGGCCGGCGTGGCGGTCGAGCGTGCCAGCAAGGCCAAGTGGCAGTACATCCCCTACAAGGGCGGCTCCCAGGCCGTCAGCGACACCATCGCGGGGCAAACGCAGATTCTGATGAATGGCATGCTGGCCACCTTGCCGCACGTGCAAAGCGGCAAACTCAAAATCCTGGGCGTTTCCAAGAGCACGCGCATGCCGCTGATCGGCAATGTGCCTACGCTGGCCGAGCAAGGACTGGCCAATTTCGAATCCGGCACCTGGCAAGGCCTGCTGGTGGCCAACGGCACGCCGGCAGCCATCGTCAACCGCCTGAACACCGAACTCATCAAGATCATCCGCAGCCCCGACATACGCGCCAAACTCGCGGGGCAGGGCGCGGAAGTCGTGACCATGACACCGGCGCAGCAGGATGGCTTCTTCAACCAGGAGCGCAGCCGCTGGGCCAAGGTGGTGGTGGAAGGCAACATCAAGCTGGATTGAAAACGGCTTGCGTGAATTAATGGTGATATCGCGCCATATCTTTTGATGAGTGCGAGTCATCCGTGCGAACATCCCCTCAGGGATTGACCACCGAAAAAACACGAGACTGTCCGCCAGAGGCAGCCGTATAGCCTCACATCCAGGAGACAAAAAATGCGTATATCTTTCAAGGGGCTTTTATGCCTCTCCTTCGCGCTGTGCGCGAGCACCGCGATGGCCCAGGCCAAGCTGAGGGCCTGGAACATCCACCCCGACGGCTACCCGGTCTCGGAAGCCATGAAGAGTTTTGTGGAGCAGGTCTCCAAGAGTACCGGCGGCCGCTACAACATTGAGCTTTTTAACAGCGGCACGCTCGGCGACCAGCCCAAGGCGGTGCAAATGCTCAAGAGCGGCGAGATCGACGTGGCCGAGTTCAGCTCGGGCCCCTTGTCGGACGCGGTGCCGGGCATCAAGGTGCTGAACCTGCCTTTCCTCTTCACCGACTCGGCCCATATGTTCCGCCACCTGGACGGCAAGCTGGGCGAGCGCTTTTCCGCCAACCTCAAAGCCGCCGGCTTTGTGGTGCTGGGCTGGTACGACGGCGGCGGCCGTTCGTTTTACTGCGTCAAGCCCGTCAACAACCTGCGCGACCTGGCCGGCATGAACATCCGCGTGCAGCAGTCCGAGGTCTACATCGAGATGGTCAAGCTCATGGACGCCAAGCCGGTGGCCTTGCCCTTCAAGGACGTGCTCGGTGCGCTGGAGCAGGGCAAAGTCGATTGCGCCGAGAACAACCTGCCTTCCTATGAGTCCACGGGGCATTACAAGGTGGCCAAAAACGTCTATGTGACCAACCACGTGATCTCGCCCGAGGCACTGGTGGTGTCGACCAAACTCTGGGACAAGCTCAGCAAGGAAGACAAGGCCGCCTTCGCCGAAGCCGGCGCGAAATCCGCGATCCTGATGCGCGAGCTGTGGAACAAGCGCGTCGCCGCGGCCCTGGAAGCCACGACCAAGCAGGGCTCCCAGTTCGTCAAGGTCAAGGACGTGTCGCCCATGGTCAGGCGCATGGGGCCGCTGTACGGCAAATACATGGCCGACCCGACCACGCGCGAAGAACTGCTGACGATTATTGCCAAGTGAGCAGCCCGGACCCTACTCTTTTGCTCGATCCCGCCCGCTTCGCGCGCGAGATCGACGGCAAGCCCGTCAGGCTGTTCACGCTGCGCAACCAGCGCGGCATGACGGTCTGCGTGACCAACTACGGCGCCAAGATAGAGCAGGTGCTGGTGTCCGACCGCGCGGGACATTTTGACGACGTGGTGCTGGGTTACGACAGCATTGAGGGAGTGGTGGGCGGCGCCCCCTCCGTGGGCGCTTTTGTGGGGCGCTATGCGGGGCGCGTAGAAAACGCGCGTTTCACGCTGGGCGGCATAGAGCACCAGCTGGCGGCCAACAACGGCCCGCACTGCCTGCACGGCGGGCTGCGGGGTTCGCGCTTTCAGGTCTTCGACGCGGTGCAGCATGACGCTTCCAGCGTGGAGATGCGTTATGTGTTTGCCGGCGGCGAAGAAGGCTTTCCCGGCACGCTGGCCTTGCGCGTGCTGTACAGCGTGACGGACACTAACGAACTGGTGCTGAACTACGAAGCCGAGGCGCTGGATGCGCCCACGGTGGCCAACTTCACCACCCATGCTTTCTTCAACCTCGAAGGCGCGCACAGCGAGAGCGCGCTGGGACATGAAGTGATGATCCGCGCGAGCCGCTATTTCGAGATGACTTCCGAACTGATTGCCACGGGCAGGCTGCTGCCTGTGGAGGGCACGCCGTTTGACCTGCGCCAGCCCGTGGCGCTCGATACACGTGTGGGCAAATCGCCAGCCGAGGGCGGGGTCGCCGGCTATGACGACTGCTTCGCGATAGACCGCGACGCGGCCGAGGACGGTGAACTGGCGCTCTGCGCGCGCGTGAGTGCGCCTGCCAGCGGCCGCGTGATGGAGGTCTGGTCGAGCGAGCCCACCATGCAGTTTTACACCGGCATGCTGGCCGGCGAGCCCCTGGCCGGCGGGCCGGGCAAGGGCGGCAGGCGCTATGTGCAGCAGCAAAGCCTGTGCTTTGAGCCGCAGGGTTACCCGAACGCGCCCAACATAGCGGCCTTTCCTTCGGCCCTGCACCTGCCGGGGCAGGCGCGCCAGGGCCGAACGCTGTACCGCTTCAGTACGGCATAAACACGTCGCACGTGTCAGAATGTTCCGGCAACAACAGGGAGCCGGGCATGCGCTGGTTGAAACAGGGATGGGTGATTGGTTTGGTGTGGGCGGCGCAGATCGCCGCCGGGCCTGCCTGGGCGCAGCAGCCGCCCGAGCGTGTGCCGCCGCAGATCGTCAAGCTTCCGCTGCTCATCGACAACAAGCAGGTGGAAGTCGTCACCCACGTCTACAAGCCCGAGGGCGAAGGCCCGTTTCCGCTGGTGATTTTTTCCCATGGGCGGGCCCCTTCGCGTGTCGACAGAGCCAGGCTGGAATACCCGGTGCTGGTGGGGCACGCGAACTATTGGCTGCTCAAGGGGGTGGCCGTGGTGGCCCCGGTGAGGCCCGGTTACGGCGACACCGGCGGGCTGGACCGCGAAGACTCCGGGGCCCGCTGGAGCGGCAAGGTCTGCAGCGGCGATCCCGACTTTGCGCGCCTGGCCAGCCAGGCCGGCAAGACGGTGGTGGCGGTGCACCAGTGGGCGTTGCAGCAACCCTGGGTGCGCAGGGACAGGCTGTTGCTGGAAGGCCAGTCGGTGGGCGGCATGACCACGGTGTCGGTCGCCGCGCTCAACCTGCCGGGCGTGATAGGCGCCGTCAATTTTGCGGGCGGCTCAGGCGGCAACCCTGCAGACTCGCCCGCCAAAAGCTGCGCGCCCGAAAACCTGCGCAGGACTTACGGTGAATTCGGCAAGCTGGTCAAGGTGCCCAGCCTGTGGCTGTACGCCGAGAACGACCAGTACTGGGGGGCAGAAGCGCCCCGCGAGTGGCACGAGGCCTTCAAGGCGGGCGGCAGCGACACGCAGTTCATCCAGACCGGGCCGCTGGCCGGGCACGACGGGCATTCGCTGCTGACCTACGGCGGCAAGATGTGGTCGGTTCCGCTGGACGCCTTTGTGCGCAAGATAGGGCTGACAGCGCCCTGAGATCCTCGCAGGCATAAAAAAGCCCGGCGCCTTGCGGGGCCGGGCTTTTGGGAGAAAGCGCGTTTACAGCGTGTCGATAAAGCTGCGCAGCTTGTCCGAACGCGAAGGGTGCTTGAGCTTGCGCAGCGCCTTGGCTTCGATCTGGCGGATGCGTTCGCGCGTCACGTCGAACTGCTTGCCGACTTCCTCGAGCGTGTGGTCGGTGGACATCTCGATACCGAAGCGCATGCGCAGCACCTTGGCTTCGCGTGGCGTCAGGCTGTCGAGGATGTCTTTCACCACATCGCGCAGGCCGGCCTGCATCGCGGCTTCCAGCGGCGCGGTGTTGGCGCTGTCCTCGATGAAGTCGCCCAGGTGCGAATCGTCGTCGTCGCCGATCGGCGTTTCCATGGAGATGGGCTCCTTGGCGATCTTCATGATCTTGCGGATCTTGTCTTCCGGGATCTCCATCTTGGCGGCCAGGATGCTGGCGTCCGGCTCGAAGCCGAATTCCTGCAAGTGCTGGCGCGACAGGCGGTTCATCTTGTTGATGGTCTCGATCATGTGCACCGGGATGCGGATGGTCCGCGCCTGGTCGGCGATGGAGCGCGTGATCGCCTGGCGAATCCACCAGGTGGCGTAGGTCGAGAACTTGTAGCCGCGGCGGTATTCGAACTTGTCGACGGCCTTCATCAGGCCGATGTTGCCTTCCTGGATCAAATCGAGGAACTGCAGGCCGCGGTTGGTGTACTTCTTGGCGATCGAGATCACCAGGCGCAGGTTGGCCTCGATCATCTCTTTCTTGGCGTCGCGCGAGTTGGACTCGCCTTCGTTCATGCGCTTGTTGATGTCCTTGAGCTGGGCCAGCGGCACCACCACGCGGGCCTGCAGTTCGGCCAGCTTGGTCTGCAGTTCCTGGATGGGCGGCACGTTGCGGGCCATCACCACCGACCAGGGCTTGCCGGCGGCGACTTGTTTTTCAACCCATTTCAGGTTCAGCAGGTTGGGCGGGAAGTCCTTGATGAAGACTTCCTGGGGCATGCCGCACTTCTCGACGATGATGCGGCGCAGCTCGCGCTCCTTCTTGCGCACGTCCAGCACCTGGCCGCGCAGCATGTCGCAGAGCTTTTCAATGGTCTTGGCGGTGAAGCGCACGGTCATCAGCTCGTCGCTCAGGGCTTTTTGCGCCTTCACATAGGTGGGCGTGCCGTAGCCTTCCTTGTCGTAGGTCTTGTGGACCTTCTCGAACAGGGCGGCGATCTTGTCGAAGCGGCTGAGGGCCTCCTTCTTGAGTTCCTCGAGCTTTTTGGTCAGGGCCTTGGAGCCGCCCTTGCCGTCGTCGTCGTCTTCCTCATCGAACTCGTCGAAGTCTTCCTCGGCCACGTAGTCGTCGGCCTCGTTGGGGTTGGAAAAACCGTCGACCACGGTGGAGATGACGATCTTGCCTTCGCGGATTTCCTCGCCCAGGCGCATGATTTCAGCGATGGTGGCGGGGCTTTCCGAGATGGCTTCCATCATCTTCATGAGGCCGCCCTCGATGCGCTTGGCGATCTCGATTTCGCCTTCGCGCGTGAGCAGCTCGACCGTGCCCATTTCACGCATGTACATGCGGACCGGGTCGGTGGTGCGGCCGAATTCGCTGTCGACGGTGGACAGCGCCGCTTCGGCTTCTTCCTCGGCTTCCTCTTCGGTCGCGACGGTTGGGCCGGTGTTGTTCAGCAGCAGGGTCTCGGCGTCGGGGGCCTGCTCGTACACGGCCACACCCATGTCGTTGAGCATGTTGACCACGACTTCCAGCGTTTCGGCGTCGACCAGCTTGTCGGGAAGGTGGTCGGAGATTTCGCCGTGCGTGAGGTAGCCGCGCGTCTTGCCGAGCTTGATCAGGGTCTTCAGGCGCAGGCGGCGCTTGAGCATGTCTTCTTCGGACAGGACGGTTTCGTCCAGGCCGAATTCCTTCATCAAGGCGCGTTCCTTCGCCTTGCTGATCTTCATGCGCAGTGGTTTGACCTTCTCGGTCGTTTCCGCGACGGGTTCGCCGACCAGGTCGTCTTCAATGTCGGAGAGGTCCAGGTCTTCGCCGTCCTTGGGCGCGGCCGTGGCGCTCTTGGGCTTGCGGCCGCGCTTGGCGCCGGTGGTGGCGGCAGGCGCGCTACCGTCGGCCGCCGGGTTCTTGGGCGGGCGGCCGGGTTTCTTTTTCACGGGCACATCGGCGGGGGCGGCGAGAGGCTTGGATTCGGGGCTGGACTTGGTCGGCACGGCAGGAGCTTTCTTCAGGGGCAAATCGGAAATCGCGGATTTCGCGGTTTTCAGGGGGGCTTTGCTCACCAGGGCATTGGGTTTGCTGGGTTTGACAGATATGGTGGTTTTTCCCGGCTTTTCAACCTTGCCGCTCTTGGCGGCAGGCTTGGCTGCTGCTTTGACTGGAGGCTTGCCTGCGGGCCGGGCAGCGGCTTTGGGCGCTGTCTTGGCTTTGGGCTTGGCGGCGGCTTTGGGCTGCGCGCTTTGCGGCTTCTTGGACGTGCTCGGCTTCTTCGGCTTGGCAGTAGGCATGGGACCTCCAGTTGTCGGAAAAATTGTTCTAAATATCTATCGGCTACCAGTAAACAAAAATGCGCCTTGGCGCCTGCGCAAAGCACAGGCACGGTGGCAAGGATTCAGAGTCAGGAACAAGAGAACGGAAAAACAGGCCGGGCAGCGCCAGGAGCGCGTTGCGGTTTATTTTTCCGGGCAAGCTGTTTGGGCGAACATTTGGTGTGCAGTCCTTGCGGAATTCCCTGAGGGAAGTGGCCGTCTCATCTGTGAGTTCCCCGAAGTTTCGGGGTGGCCGGGCCGGAGGTGCTGCTGTCGCGCTTGCCGTCGAAAATCGGATTATACCCTGTTGCCTGTTTTTTGGGCGGTTTTTCACCCGCCAAAACAGCTGTTTTTCGGGCGCCGGGCCGCTCTAGCGGGCCGTGTCGGCCGGGGTTTTGAGGCTGGCCAGCAGTTCCAGGTAGCGCTGGCGGGCGTCCGGGTCGGTGGCGACGCGGGCGGCCAGCTCGCTCATCTCCTGCTGGCGGCGCAGGCGCAGCAGTTGGTCCAGGATGTTTCTAACCTCGGTCCAGTCGCTTTCTATGCCTTCGGGAATCTGAGCGATCTGGGCGGTGGCATGCCTTTCGTAGGCATGACCGCGCAGGCCCTCGCGCAGGGCCGCCCAGGGCTGGGGGCCGTGTTCGTGCAGCTGGCTCTCCAGCCAGACAAACAGCGGGCCGTGGGGCTCGGGCAGTTCGACCAGCAAATGGTGTTCCTCGGTGCTGAGCCTGTCCCAGGTCTGGGCTTCGGTCAGCAGCAGCCTGAGCACCCGGTCTTCACGGCTGGCCGGCAGGATGCGCCCGGCCACGCGGCGCGGCGTGCGGGCGCCGCTGCTGCGCCCGCCAAAGCTGTGCCCTGCCGAGGGCGGCGAAAAATACCCGGAAGGCTCGGAAGCGCTGTAATCGCGCTCTTCGGGGTAGTCCGGCGGGTAGCCGCCGGGGTCGGGCATGTCCGCATGGTGAACCGGGGCCGGCACGGCATCCTGCCTGTGGCCCTTGCCTTGGCCGCGCGGGCCGCCGCTGTTTTTGTTGCCGGACTTGTAGCCGCTGGAGGCCGGCTGCCACAGCTGCAGCAGCTCGCGGCTGTCGATCAGCACCTTGTCGGCGATCTCGGCCAGCAACTGGCGTTTAAGCGCGCCGTCGGGCATCAGGCTCCACAGCGGACGGGCATTGCTGGCCATGTGGGCGCGGCCCTCGGCGGTGTCCAGGTCGCAGCCCTCGGCGGCCGCTTCGAGCAGGAAGCGGCTCAGCGGCACGGCCTTGCTGACGTAGGCGGCAAAGCCTTCCTTGCCGTGCTCGCGGATGTAGCTGTCGGGGTCGTGCTCGGCCGGCAGGAAGAGGAACTTGACGGTGCGCACGTCGGTGGCAAAAGGCAGGGCGGCATCCAGCGCCTTGCGCGCGGCGCGGCGGCCGGCGCTGTCGCCGTCAAAGCTGAAAACCACCGAATCGGTGAAGCGAAACAGCTTTTGCACATGGTCGGCGGTGCAGGCGGTGCCCAGGGTGGCCACCGCGTTAGCAAAGCCCATTTGGGCCAGCGCCACCACGTCCATATAGCCTTCGGTGACCAGGGCGTAGCCGTGCTCGCGCAGGGCGGTACGCGCTTCGAACAGGCCGTAAAGCTCGCGCCCCTTGCTGAAGACCGGGGTTTCGGGTGAATTGAGGTATTTGGGCTTGTCGTCCCCCAGCACGCGGCCGCCAAAGCCTATGCATTCGCCTTTGACGTTACGAATGGGGAACATGACCCGGTCGCGAAAGCGGTCATAACGCTTGGCCTCGCCGGCGGCGTTTTCGTCGCCGGGCTCGCCGGTAATGACCAGGCCGCTTTCGACCAGCAGCGGGTCGTTGTAGTCGGGAAAGACGCTGGCCAGGCTGCGCCAGCCTTCGGGCGCATAGCCCAGGCCGAAGGTCTTGGCGACTTCGCCCGAGACGCCGCGGCCCTTGAAGTAGTCGATGGCGCGCTCGGAGTTGCGCAGGGCCTTGATGTAGGCGATGCCGGCTTTTTCGAGCACGCTGGTGAGCGTGGCCTGCTGTTCGCGCATCTGCGCGGCGCGGGCGCGGTCCTGCGGCGAGACGTCGTCTTCGGGCACCTGCAGGCCGTATTGCTGGGCCAGGTCCTTGACGGCCTCAATGAAGGTCATGCCGGCGTGCTCCATCAGGAAGCTGATGGCATTGCCATTCTTGCCGCAGCCGAAGCAGTGGTAGAACTGCTTGGAGGGGCTGACACTGAAGGAGGGCGATTTTTCGCCATGGAAAGGGCACAGCCCCATGAAATTGGCGCCGCCCTTTTTGAGCTGTACATGGCGGCCCACGATATCCACCACGTCGGCGCGCGCGAGCAGTTCCTGGATGAATGTTTGAGGGATGGCCATGGGGGAGAGGGGAGTCAATTTAGCACACGCGCCCCGGCCGGGGGCCCGCCGGCGCCCATAGCCCTGGAGGGGAATGGGCACTGGGCTGACATGCGTTGGCGGCATCCGGCGGCAGCGGGGCGCCCCGGCGCTTCCCACAATGGACTTTTCCCTGCCGCCCCGGGACCGGGGCCTTCCCATGACGCTTGCCCCCAATCTCGCCTATGTTTTCAGCCATCCCGGCGCCTTCGCGCTTCGGGTGCTCAAGGGTTTTCGCGCCAACCAGGGCTTGCTGCTGGCCGGCGCGGTGGCCTATTACGCGCTGCTGTCGATTGTTCCGCTCCTGATCCTTGTCGCGATCGCGCTGTCGCATGTGATTGACCAGGAGGCCCTGCTGCGGGCGCTGGGCCGCTACATCGGCTGGCTCGCGCCCGGCCAGGGCGGCTTCATCACGGCCGAGCTGGCCAATTTCCTGGCGCACCGGGAGGTACTGGGCTGGGTCCTGCTGGCCACCATGCTGTTTTTCAGTTCGCTGGCTTTCACGGTGCTGGAAAACGCGATGTCGGTGATCTTTCTGCACCGCGTGGCGATTCGCCGCCGCCATCCGCTGGTCTCGGCCATCCTGCCTTATTGCTACATCGTGTTCGTGGGACTGGGCTTGCTGCTGGTGACGCTGGTGTCGGGCGGCCTGCAGGCGCTCGGTGAAAAAAGCCTGGATTTCCTCGGCTGGGAATGGTCGCTCAGCGGGTTTTCCGGCGTGCTGCTGTATCTGCTGGGCCTGGTGGGCGAGGTACTGCTGTTGACCTCGCTGTATATGGTGATGCCGGTGGGCCGCCTGCAATGGCGGCACGCGCTGCTGGGCGGCATCACCGCCGCGCTGCTCTGGGAGCTGACGCGCCACCTGCTCGTGTGGTACTTCTCCACGCTGTCGCAGGTTGGTCTGGTGTACGGCTCCCTCACCACCGCCATCGTGGTGCTGCTGAGCCTGGAAATCGCGGCCGCCTTGCTGCTGCTCGGCGCGCAGGTGATTTCGGAGTACGAACGCCTGGGCTCGGCCCGGCAGGACCAGCCCGCCAAGCCCATGCGGCTGGGTTAGCCGCATGGGCCCAGTTGCTTAGTCGCCCAGGACCAACCCCTCGCGCCGCGGGTCGGCGCCGCCGAAGAAGCCTTCGGGCGTTTTCTGGATGGCCTGCAGGCCGCTGGTCATGGTTTGCTCGCGCACCTCGGCGCCGCGGCTGCGCAGCGCCTCGACGGTGGCCGGCGAGAAGCGCTTTTCTTCCAGGATGCTGGGGCCGTTGAGCGAGCCGAAGTTGGGCAGGTCGATGGCCTGCTGGGCGTTCAAGCCCCAGTTCAGCGTGCCGTAGAGCGTCTTGGCCGTGAAGTGGATGATGAGCGCGCCGCCGGGGCTGCCGCCGCTCATGACGAGCTGGCCCGAGTTCTTGTCGAACACCAGCGTGGGCGCCATGGACGAGCGCGGGCGCTTGCCGGGCTGCACGCGGTTGGCCACGGGTTTGCCTTCGGCGTCCGTTGGGGCGAAGCTGAAGTCGGTGAGCTCGTTGTTGAGCAAAAAGCCGCCGGCCTTGCCAGTGCCGCCGTCGGTCATCAGGCGCGAGCCGAACTGGTCTTCAATCGTCGTGGTCATGGCGATCGCGTTGCCGTAGCCGTCGATGATGCTGATGTGCGAGGTGCCGTACTCGGGCTGGTCTGGCATGGGCGCATGAGCTGTCTTCACCGCACCGGGCACGCCGGGTTTGGCGGTCTTCATGCTGGGGCCTGCGGGCTGTATCAGTTTGGCGCGCTCGCTCAGGTAGGCGGGGGCCAGCAGGCTCATCCAGCTGCCGCCCGGGGGCTGCACGAAATCCGGGTCGCCCAGGTACTGGCCGCGGTCGGCAAAAGCCAGGCGGGACGCCTCGGTGTAGAGGTGCAGCCAGTCGGCCGAAGGCGTGGGCGCAACCGTGCCGGGAACCCCGCCGCTGCCGGTGACCAGGCCCAGGGTGGCGGCCGGCGTGTTGTTCAAGATGCCGAGGATTTGCCCAACGGCGATCGCGCCCGAGCTGGGCGGCGGCATGCCGCACAGGCGGTAGGCCTTGCCGGCGGCGCTGTAATCGGTGCAGATCGGGTCGCGCTTTTTGGGCTGGTAGCCGGCCAGGTCGGCCAGGGCCAGTTTGCCGGGGTTGCTCGCGTGGCCCTGCACCTTGGCGACGATGGCCTGGGCCACCTGGCCTTCGAGCAGCGCGCTCGATCCTTTGGCCGCGATCTGGCGCAGCACCTCGGCCAGGGCCGGGTTGCGCAGGGTCTGGCCCACGTCCACCGGGCTGCCGTCGGGCTTGTAGAAGTAGGCGGCTGCCGTGGCGTCCTTCTTCAGGTGCTGCTCGCCTTTGAGCAGGGTGTTCAGGCGCGGGCTGACCTTGAAGCCGCCTTCGGCTAGCTGGATGGCCGGCGCGAAGAGCTGGGCCCAGGGAAGCCGGCCGTACTGCTTGTGGGCCATCTCCAGCATGCGCACGGTGCCGGGCGTGCCGACGGATCGGCCGCCGACCACGCCGTCGTAAAAGGCCATGGGCTTGCCGTCAGCGCCGATAAAGAGCTTTTCATCGGCCGCCGCGGGCGCGGTTTCACGGCCGTCAAAGGCCTCGACCTTGCCGCCGCTGGCATGCAGCAGGAAGGCGCCGCCGCCTATGCCGCTGGATTGCGGCTCCACCAGCGTGAGCACCATTTGCACGGCAATCGCCGCGTCTACGGCCGAGCCGCCGGCCTTGAGCACCTGGTAACCGGCGTCGGTGGCCAGCGGGTTGGCGGCGGCCACGGCGAACTTCTTCGTGGCCCAGCCCGGCTTGGGCGTGAAGCCCGAAGAACCTTCGGGCTGCATGTACTTGGCGCCGCGCGCGACTTCGTCGGCCGGGACCTGGTAGGTGAAGGAGGAGGGGCTGCTGGCGCAGGCGGCCAGCAGCGCGGTGGCCGCCAGTGCTGGGAAGGCGTGTCTCATGGGATATCCTTGACTGTAGTTTTTGCTTGGGGGGCTGTAGGCCCGCCGGCAAATATAGCCAGCGGCCCCGCGCCCCACAATGGCGTTTCGGAGAAATCACTCTTCCATGGAATTTGACAATCTCGATGCCCTGCGTGTGCTGCTGGCCACCGCGGAAACCGGCAGCCTCACGGGCGCGGGCAAGCGCTGCCGGCTTTCCACGGCCGCCGTCAGCGCGGCGATCAAGCGGCTGGAAACCTCATTGGGCGTGCGCCTGTTCGAGCGCACCACGCGCGCCGTGCGGCCCACGGCTGAGGGCGCGGTCATGGTCGAGCACGCGCGCCGCGCGCTTGAGCTGGTGGCCGAAGGCCAGGCCAAGGTGCGCGCCGGAACCTTCGGCCTCACGGGCAGCATACGCATCACCGCCACGGCCATGCTGGCGCGTGAGATGCTGGCCTACTGGCTGGCGGAATTCGCCGCGCTGCACCCCGGCATTGAGATCGACCTGCAGATCAGCGACGCGCGCGTGGACCTGGTGCGCGAAGGCATAGACGTGGCACTGCGCAACGGGCCGCTGATGGACTCCACCCATTCGGCGCGCCTGCTGGCGCCGGCCCGCCGCATCGCCTGCGCCAGCCCCGATTACCTGGCGCGCCGCGGAACGCCCGTGCAGCCCTGCGAACTCGCGCAGCACGACTGCCTGGTCTGCCATGTGCGCGAGCGGCGGCAGGACCAGTGGCAGTTCGAATTGCAGGGGGAGGCCAGCGCGCCTTTCCAGGTGCGCGTGGCCGGGCCGCTGGCCTGCAACGATGCGTCGATCGCGCTGCAGTGGGCGCTGGAAGGGCGGGGCATCGTCTACCAGTCCGAGATCGACCTCATGGCCTCGCTGGCCGGTGGCAAGCTGGTGCGCCTGTTTGAGGGCCACCTGGGCGAGCCGGCGCCGCTCTATGCGGTGGTGCCGAGCCGGCGCTATGTGCCGGCCCGCGTCAACGAGGTGATAGACAGGCTGTCGGCGCTGCTGACCGAAAGGCTGGCCGCGCTGCATCCGCCCGCGGCCTGAGCCCGCTCAGCGCGGTGCGAGGCGGATCGCGCCGTCCAGGCGAATCACTTCGCCGTTGAGCATGTCGTTTTCAATGATGTGTTTGGCCAGGCGCGCATAGTCCTGCGGCGTGCCCAGGCGCGAGGGGAAGGGAACGCCGGCGGCCAGCGAGTCTTGCACTTCCTGCGGCATGCCGAAGAGCATGGGCGTGCCGAAGATGCCGGGGGCAATCGTCATGTTGCGGATGCCGTTGCGTGCCAGGTCGCGCGCAATCGGCAGGGTCATGCCGACGATGCCGCCCTTGGAAGCGCTGTAGGCGGCCTGGCCGATCTGGCCGTCGTAGGCCGCCACCGAGGCGGTGGAAATCAGCACGCCGCGCTCGCCGGTGGCTTCGGGCTCGTTCTTGCACATGGCGTCGGCTGCCAGGCGGATCATGTTGAAGCTGCCGATGAGGTTGACGGTGATGGTCTTGCTGAACAGGGCCAGGCCGTGCGCGCCGTTCTTGCCCACGGTCTTTTCGGCGGGCGCGATGCCGGCGCAGTTCACCAGGCCCATCAGCTTGCCCATGGCGAGCGCCTTGGCCACCACGGCCTGGCCGTCGGCTTCCTGGCTCACGTCGCACTTGACGAAGGCGGCCTTGTCGGCGCCCAGTTCCTTGGCGATGGCTTCGCCCTTGTCGGCCTGCATGTCGGCAATGACGACCTTGGCGCCATTGGCCACCAGCATGCGTGCCGTGCCTTCACCCAGGCCCGATGCGCCGCCGGTGACGATAAATACTTTGCCTGCGATTTCCATGGTGATTCCTTGAATGAAAGAATGAAGAGTGAGGGTTGTTAAAGCTTTGTGTGAACGCTCGGCCCTGCATAAGCCAGGACGATATGACGTTAACGTAAACGTCAATTATGGCGCATGAAAAAAGCCCGGCGCCTTTTGGCGGCCGGGCTTTCGCAAAAACAAGGCGCTGGGTTTGTGTTTTTACTTGTAGCCGACGCGGTCCAGCATCTGCTGAACCTTGAGTTGGTTGTTGCCCACGGCGCTGATGGGGATGGTTTCGGACTTGAAGCTGCCGTTGCCCGAGGGGCTCATGGCCTTGAGCGCCGGGTTGCTGACGCCCAGGCCCGGCACGGCGGGCCATTCGTTGTTGCCGTTGGCGAAGTATTCCTGTGCGCTCGGGCTGGCCAGGTATTCCATGAATTTGACGGCGTTGGCCGTGTTCTTGGCATTTTTGGCGACCGCCGCGCCGGCGATGTTCACGTGGGTGCCCCAGCTGGACTGGTTGGGAAAGACCACACCGACGCGGTCGGCCACGACTTTATCTTCAGCCGCGTTGGAGCGCATGATGCGCGCCAGGTAATAGGTGTTGGTCAATGCGATGCCGCATTCGCCGCTGGCAACGGCCTTGATCTGGTCGCTGTCGCCGCCCTTGGGGTCGCGCGCCATATTGGCCACCAGGCCCTTGAGCCACTCCTCCGCCTTGGCCTCGCCGAGGTGTTCGGTCACTGCGCCGAACAGCGAGAGGTTGTAGGGATGGGCGCCCGAGCGGGTGCACAGCAGTCCCTTGTTCTTCGGGTCGGCCAGCTTTTCATAGGTATCGACGTCGGCCTTTTTGACCTTGAGCTTGTCGAACACCACCACGCGGGCGCGGGTCGAAAAGCCGAACCAGGTCGTGCCTTCCGCCGTTTCCTTGGCGCGCAGCTTGGCAGGAATGGCGGCCTCGAGGGCCGGCGATTTGATGGGCTTGAACAGGCCGTCCGCATCGCCCTTCCAGAGGCGGGCCGCGTCGACCAGCAAAATCACGTCGGCGGGAGAGGCCGCGCCTTCCGCCTTCAGCCGGGCCAGGATGCCGGCGTCGTCGGCGTCCACACGGTTGACCTTGATGCCGGTCGCCTTGGTGAAATCGCTGTAGAGCTTCTCGTCGGTCTGGTAATGGCGGGCAGAATACAGGTTGACCACCTGCTCCTGGGCTGATGCCAGGCCTGCCAGCAAGAGCAGCGACGAGAGAAGCACTTTTTTGAACATAACTTTCCACTTCCTTACAGGTATTTTTAAAGCCCGGCCATGATAAAGCAAATAAGAATCATTCTTGGCAGAGCCCCTACGCCGGGCAAGCTTTCGCGCGGGCCAGGCAGGCGTGCAGGCGCGTGCATGGCCATGGCCATGCTGCTGCTGGCCGGTTGCGCCGTCATGCCGTCCGGCCCGGGTGCGCCAGTGCCGCCGCCGGCCGAGGCCGCCAGAAAGCCGGTGCGCATAGGGCTGGCGCTGGGCGGCGGGGCCGCGCGCGGTTTTGCCCATGTGGGCGTCATCGCCGTGCTGGAGGAAGCCGGGCTCAAGCCGCAGTTGGTGGTCGGCACCTCGGCCGGCAGCCTGGTGGCGGCGCTCTATGCCAGCGGCAAGACCAGCGCGCAGCTGCAGCAGACCGCGCTGAATATGGAGGAGGTCGCCATCACCGACTGGATGCTGCCCATCTTCGGCCGCGGCATGTTCCGCGGCGACGCGCTGGCCCGTTATGTCAACGACCTGGTCGCCAACCGCACCATGGAGAACATGGCGATTCCGCTGGGCATCGTCGCCACCGACCTCAACAGCGGCCAGGCCGTGCTGTTCCAGCGCGGCGACACCGGCACGGCGGTGCGTGCGTCGAGCGCGGTGCCCGCGGTGTTCCTGCCGGTCAAGATCAACGGCCGCGAGTATGTGGACGGCGGCCTGGTGTCGCCGGTGCCCGTGCGTTTTGCGCGGCAGATGGGCGCCGACATCGTGGTGGCCGTCGACATCTCGAGCCCGCCGGAAGCCAATCCCGCGGGCGACACCCTGCAAATCCTGCTGCAGACCTTTGCCATCATGGGCAAAAGCATCAACCAGTACGAGCTCAAGGATGCCGACGTCGTCGTGCGCCCCTCGCTCACGGGCCTCAAGAGCGCCGACTTCTCGGCGCGGCAGCGCGCCATCGATGCGGGCCGGGCGGCCATGCTGGCGGCGCTGCCGCAGCTCAAGGCCAAACTCGAGGCCGCGGCGGTCACGGCGCAGAAATAGATAGCGCAGGCAAAAAAAGCCCAATCTTGCGATCGGGCTTTAAGGGGTCCGTGAAAATGAATTTCGGAAGGGACCCGAGGAGACAACTGGCTTGAAACCCTGTTCAGTCAAACAGGATTCGCGAAACAGGCTCCATGAACGGTAGCGCGCGAGGCGCTTCGATCAACGCTTTTTGGCGGTGGTCGTCTTGGTGGCGTTCACGGCGGAAGCGGCCACCGTGTTGAAGTTGGCTTCGGCGATGTCGGTGGCTTGCTTGACGGCCTTCTGGACCGACTCGAAAGCGTTGTTGGCTGCGGCGACGGCGCTCTTCAGGACAGCCACGGCGGTTTCGGAACCGGCCGGTGCGTTCTTGGCGGCGTTGTCGACCAGGCCGACAAACTTCTTCTGTGCATCGGCAGCCTGGGTTTCAAAGGTCTTGCCCAGTTCAGCGCCGGCGGCCGAAGCGATGTCATAGAGGTGGCGGCTGTAGGCGGCGGTCTTTTCAGCCAGGGGCTGGACCAGGCCGGCTTGCAGGGCCAGCAGTTCTTGTGCGTCTTTCACGCCCAGCACGGCTTGCGTGTGGTTGGCGCTTTCAGCCAGGGCGGCCTTGGTGGCTTGCACGTTCAGTTCGACCAGTTTCTCAACGCCTTCAAAGGCTTTGTGAGTCAGGCCAAACATGGTTTCGATGTTGGCTTTGTGGGAAGCGAGGACTTGTTCAGCGGTCAGCATAATGAATCTCCAAAATAGGTTTAGGTGAGGGCAATGGTGTTGCTTTGCGCTGAATTGCTGCACTGCAACATAAGTCCAAGTATAGGGACTGTGTGCACCATTGCAAGTATTTTATGTTGCGGTGCACCAATTTAGAGGCCAAGCCCTAGGTAACGCTCTGAAACAGCGCTGAAAAGTACCCAAAAAGGACTACTCGAGATATCTGCATGCACCCATTTTTCTAAGTGTCTGGCTCAAGGCCACAATGGCCTCAGCCCCGAAATCGCAACACGTTCACTATCTTGCAAGCCTTTTACGCCGACAACTTTGTTTTGCCGCTGCCGCCCGGCCATCGCTTTCCCATGGCGAAATACCGCTTGCTGCGTGACCGCCTGGTGAACGAGCGTCCGCGTATCCGCATGACGCAGGCGCCGGCCGCAACAGACGGCGAGCTCGCGCTGGTGCACACGCCGGACTACATAGACGCTATCAGCCATGGAACGCTGCCGGCCGCGGCCCAGCGTGAGATCGGCTTTCCCTGGAGCCCGGGCATGGCCGAACGCGCGCGCCGCTCGGCTGGTGCCACCGTCGCGGCGGCCCGCGTGGCCATGGGCTCTGCGGGCCGGCCAGGGGAGGGCATCGCGGCCAACCTCGCGGGAGGAACGCACCATTCCTATGCGCACAAGGGCGGCGGGTTTTGTGTGTTCAACGATGCGGCTGTGGCCGCCAGGCTGATGCAGGCGGAATGGGCGCGGCAGCACAGGCACGGGCGCAAGCCCCTGCAGGTCGCCATCATCGACCTCGACGTACACCAGGGCAACGGCACGGCCAGCATCTTTGCCAATGACCCTAGCGTCTTCACGCTGTCGCTGCACGGTCAGAAGAACTTTCCCTTCCGCAAGGAAGCCAGCGACCTTGACGTGGACCTGCCCGACGGCTGCGGCGACGCGGCTTACCTGCAGGCGCTTGAGCATGCGCTCGACGAACTCGAACGGCGCTTCGAGCCAGGCCTGGTCCTGTACCTGGCCGGCGCCGACCCTTACGAGGGCGACCGCCTGGGCCGCCTGGCGCTGAGCTTCGACGGTCTGGAGGCGCGCGACCGACGTGTCTTCGACTGGGCCTGGCAGCGCCGCATCCCGCTGGCATTTGCCATGGCGGGCGGCTACGGCGTCAATATCGACGAGACCGTGCAGGTGCAGATGAACACTTACACGCTGGCACTCGAATACTGGGCGCGCTGGAATCCCTAGCATTGCTGCTACATTGCCTCAGATTCGCTTCGGCGACCCCTGGACATAAAAAAGCAAAAACATGCCGCCGAACACCACCGATATTCCCGACCCTGCTGAAAAACCTTCCCTTGCACGCGTCCTCGTCCTCGGCGGCACCGGCTTTATCGGCCGCCATGCCGTGGCGGCACTGCATGCGTCGGGTGGGCAGCTCGCGATAGGCAGCCGCCACCCCGAGCGCCACCGGGCCGCTTATTCTTTTGCCGACATGCGGCTTGCGCGCTTCGAGCGGTTGCTGCAGCCCGATGCCTGGGCCGCGCTGCTCAAGGACGTCGATGTGGTTGTTAATTGCGTGGGCATTCTGCGCCAGCGGCCCGATGAGTCTTACGACCATGTGCACCACCGCGCGCCCGCGGCACTGGCTATCGCCTGTGCCAAGGCGGGCATACGCTTCATACATACCTCGGCCCTGGGTTTGCACGAAGGCGCCAAAAGCCGCTTCCTGTCGAGCAAGCTGCTGGGCGAGCGCGCCATCGCGGCCTCGGGCAGCGACTATGCCATCGTGCGCCCCTCGCTGCTCGATGGCGAGGGAGGCTTTGGCGCGCGCTGGCTGCGCGGCCTGTCGCGCTCACCCGTGCATGGCATTCCGCGCGGCGCGCGCGGCGGCATCGCGGCCATGACGGCCACCGACCTCGGCCTGGCCTTCGCCGCCCTGGCGGCCATGCCGTCCCTGGCCGCCCACCGCGAGGTCGAACTGGGCGGCACCCGCCACTACGGCTATGCGCAATACCTGCGCGAACTGCGCGCCGACTACACCGCCACCCGCGCACTGCAACTGCCACTGCCCAACTGGGCGGCACGGCTGGGCGCGCATGCCTGTGATGTGCTGCATTTCTCGCCGTTTTCTTACGGGCACTGGATCTTGCTGCAGCGGGACAACATCCCTGTGCCGAATCGGTTGCCCGAATTGCTGGGACGCGAGCCCCACGCCATCGGGTTAAAGATGCCCGCGAGCCCGGCGCGGCCCGCGCTGGCAAAATAAGGCCTCATGAGTTCCCCGACACGACCGCAAGCCGAAGCCCGTAGCGCCTACAAAGCTTTCCGCGGCATCGGCACCCGCTGGTCCGATAACGACATCTACGGCCACGTCAACAACGTCGTTTACTACAGCTGGTTCGACACCGCCGTCAACGGTCTGCTCATCGAACGCGGCGCCATCGACATCCACAACGGCGGCGTGATCGGCCTGGTGATAGAGACCCAGTGCAACTACTTCGCACCGCTGGCCTTTCCCGAGCCCGTGGTGGCCGGAATCCGCGTGGCGCATGTGGGCTCGTCCAGCGTGCGCTACGAAGTGGCGCTGTTTCCCGGTGATGAGCGCCAGCTCTGCGCGGCCAGGGGCCATTTCATCCACGTTTACGTCGACCGCGCCACGCGCCGGCCGGCGCCGCTTCCGCCCGAACTGCTTTCCGTCTTGGAGACCCTCAGATGACCCAGGCATTGCCCGTGCTTCCCTATATCACCCCGCGCCAGGCCGGCGATGCGCGCAATGCGGTCGATGAAGCCATCGTGAGCCGCCAGTCGATACGCCAGTTTTTACCCAAGCCGGTGCCGCGCGAAACCCTCTCCCACCTGCTGGAGGTCGCCAGCCGCGCGCCCTCGGGCACCAACACCCAGCCGTGGAAAGCCTATGTGCTGCAGGGCGCGAGCCGCGACGCGCTGGTCGAAAAGGTCTGCCAGGCGCATGACGCGCTGCATGCCAACCCGGCGCTGGCGGCCGAGTACAAAGAGGAATACGACTACTACCCCGAGAAATGGGTGTCGCCCTATATCGACCGGCGCCGTGCAAACGGCTGGGGCCTTTACGGCCTGCTGGGCATCACCAAGGGCGACAAGGACAGGATGCATGCGCAGCACCACCGCAATTTCAAATTCTTCGACGCACCCGTGGGCCTGATGTTCACGCTGGACCGCGTCATGGGCCGCGGCTCGCTGGTGGATTACGGCATGTTCATGCAAAACCTCATGGTGGCCGCGCGCGGCCTGGGCCTGCACACCTGCCCGCAGGCCGCCTGGAACGGTTTCGGAAAAATCATCCTGCCGCACATAGGCGCGGGTCCTGACGAGATGCTGGTGTGCGGCATGTCGCTCGGCTATGCCGATGAGTCGGCGCTGGTTAATACCTTCAGAACGCCGCGCGTGCCGGCCACCGAGTTCACCACCTGGCTGGATTGACTGGGCTGACTGGATGACGTTTTCCCTGGTCCAGCTGTTAGGTGGACTGTCTTACGCCACCACACTGTTCCTGATGGCGGCGGGCCTCACGCTGATCTTCGGCGTGACCCGCATCGTGAATTTCGCACATGGCAGTTTTTTCATGCTGGGCGCGCTGTTCACGGCGCACTGGGTCGCCCATTGGTTTCCGGCCTGGGGCGAAAGCGCGCCGCTGTACTTGCTGGCCATTCTGATGGGAGCGGCCTGCGCGGGCCTGGCTGGCGCCGCGGCCGAGTTTTTGCTGCTCAGGCGCATGAGCAGCGCGCCCGAGTTGTACCAGCTGGTCGCCACCTTCGGCCTGACGCTGGCGATGCACGACGCGATGCAATGGGGCTTCGGCCCTGACGAGGTGTTCGCGCCGCGCTTTCCGGGCCTCAAAGGCTCGGTGCAAATCGGCGATGAATTTTTTCCGGTCTATCAGCTTGCGATGATCGCGCTGGGCCCGCTGGTCTGGCTGGGCCTGCATTTGCTGCTGCGGCGCTCGCGTTTTGGCCAGCGTCTGCGCGCGGCCACGCAGGACCGCTCCATGCTCGCGGCGCTGGGCGTCAACCCGCGCCCGCTGATGCTGGGCGCCGTGGTGCTGGGCTGCGCGCTGGCGGGATTGGCCGGGGCGCTGCAGCTGCCGCGCGAGCCCGCCCACCTGCAGATGGACATGAACGTGATCGTGGAGACCTTTGTGGTGGTGGTCACCGGCGGGCTGGGCAGCATAGGCGGCGCTTTTGTGGCGGCGCTGCTGATAGGGCTGGTCCACGCCTTCGGCATCAACGTGTTTCCGCAGGCTACGCTGGTCATCGTGTTCCTGACCATGGCCGTGGTGCTGGTGTTCCGGCCCCAGGGGCTCAACGGCAAGGCGGTCTCGGCGCTGGAGGCCGGCAGCGGCGTGCGCGAGGCGGCCCAGAAGTTCCGCGGCCTGGGCGTGGGCGCGGCCGGGTCTTCGGCCGTCGCTGTATCTTTTGTGCTGATGGCCGGCTTGGCCTGGGCGGGCGGGCCTTACTGGCAGGCGCTGGCGGGCGATGCGCTGATTCTCATGATTTTCGGCATCAGTTTGCAATCGATGATGGCGCTGGGCGGCCTGGTCAGCTTCGGCCATGCCGCTTTTTTTGCGCTGGGCGCTTATGGCGCGGCGCTCTCGCACAGCCTCTGGGGCGCCTCGCTCCCGCTGGCGCTGGCGGCCGGTTGTGGCACGGCCCTGGCGGTGGCCGCGGTGTTCGGCGCGGCGGTGGTGCGCAGCAGCGGCGTGTACCTGGCCATGCTGTCGCTGGCGCTCGCGCAGGTCATCTGGGCCGGCGCCACGCAGTGGGTGGAACTCACCGGCGGCGACAATGGCCTGATAGGCCTCACGCTGGTCGGCGAGGAAGGCCGGCCGGTGTTTTACGCGCTGCTGGTGGGGCTGGCGCTGGTGGCCGTGGCGGCGCTGCGCTTTCTGGCGCGCTCAGTCCTGGGGGCGGCGCTGCAGGCCTTGCGCGACGCGCCTTTGCGCGCCTCGGCCTCGGGGCTGGCGGTGAACTGGCTTAAATACCGGATTTTTGTGGAGAGTGCCGTGCTCGCGGGCCTGGCCGGCGGCCTGTTTGCCGCGCACAAGGGTGCGGTGTTTCCTTCGCTCGCGTCCGTGTCCACCTCCGTCGATGCCTTGCTGGTGGTTTTGCTCGGCGGTGTGCACCAGCTCTGGGGCGCGGTCACGGGCAGCATTGTTCTGAGCTATGCCGGGGCTGAGTTGGGCCGCGAGGTCACTTACTGGCGCGGCCTGCTGGGTGTCTTCATCATGCTGATCATGGTGGCTTCGCCCTCGGGGCTGCTGGGCTTGCTGCCGCGCCTAGTTGGCGCCTGGCGGCGCAGCCTTGGAGGGAGCGCCTGATGCTGCAGGTCCGGCAACTCGTCAAACATTTCGGCGGCCTGCGTGCCGTGGACGGCGTGAGTTTTGAGGTGGGGCTGGGCCAGTGTGTCGCCCTGATAGGCCCCAACGGCGCCGGCAAGTCCACCACCTTTGCCTGTATCGCGGGCCAGTACCCGCTCACGGGCGGTGACATCGCCTGGAACGGCCAGGCGCTGCAGGGGCTCAGCCCGCAGGCGCGGCTGCGGCTGGGGGTGGCGCGCAGCTTCCAGGTGGCCCAGGTGTTTGAAGCGCTCACGGTGCTGCAAAACGTGCAACTGGCAATTCAGGCGCGCCTGGGCTTGCGGGCGATCTCCGCCTTCAGGAGCCTGGACGGCCAGGCGCGCGAGCCGGCCCTGGCGCTGCTGGAACAAACCGGCCTGCAGGCCTTGGCCGGGCAGGATGCGCTGAGCCTGCCCTATGGCGCGAAGAAGCGGCTTGAACTGGCCGTGGCGCTGGCGGCGCGGCCGCAGCTATTGCTGCTGGACGAGCCGGCCGCCGGCCTGGCCGGGCCCGAGCGCGCCGAACTGATGCAGCTCGTCAAGCGCCTGGCGGGGCAGGGCATGGCCGTGCTTTACACCGAACACAATATGGACGCCGTGGCCGGTGTGGCCGACCGTGTGCTGGTGCTGATTGAAGGCCGGTTGGCCGCGCAGGGTTCGTTTGACGAGATTTCGCGCGACGCCGTGGTGCGCAGCCGCTACCTGGGCCAGGCCGGCGGCGAGGCCGGCAGCGGAGGAGGGGGCCATGCTTGAGGTCGACAAACTCAATGCCTTCTACGGCCCGGCCCAGGCCTTGTTCGAGGTGTCGCTGAAAGTGGCGCCTGGTGAGCTGGTGGTGCTGCAGGGGTTGAACGGCGCCGGCAAGTCCACGCTGCTCAAGTCCGTGATGGGCCTGGAAGTGCGCACCGAAGGCCACGTCCGCTACCGCGATCCGGCGGGCCCTGAGGGCACGGGCCTGGCGGCGATTGAGCACTGGGCCACCCACCGCCGGGCCCAGGCCGGTCTGGGTTATGTCGCCGAAGACCGCCGGCTGTTCACCGAACTCACGGTGCGCGAGAACCTGCGCATCGCGGCGGGCCGCGACCTGCAGGCTCAGGAGGCCAGGGCGCTAGATCTTTTCCCCGCGCTCAAGGCCATGCTGGGGCGCCGCGCCGACCAGATGAGCGGCGGCGAGCAGCAGATGCTGGCGATTGCCCGCACGCTGATGACCGGCCCGCGCATCCTGCTGCTTGACGAGCCTTGCGAGGGCATTGCCCCCGTGCTGGTGGAAGCGATTCGCGACGCGCTGCTGGCGCTGCGCGGACAAGGCCTGGGCTTGCTGGTGGCCGAGCAGAACCAGCTGCTGGCCGCCCGCGCTGACAGGCTGGTTTTGCTGGTTGCGGGTAAAGTCAGGGGTTCGTGAAGAAAGACCCGCTTCTTTCCCGTTTTTCTCTTTTCCCTCCTCTTTTTAATCCTCCCTTCCTTCAAAGGACCCCCATGAGCAACATCACCACCACCGCCTCCGGCCTGCAGTACGAAGACACCGTGCTGGGCACCGGCGCTATCGCCAAGGCCGGCCAGAACGTCAAGGTCCACTACACCGGCTGGCTTTACAACGACGGTGTGCAGGGTGCCAAGTTCGACTCCAGCAAGGACCGCGGCCAGCCTTTCGAGTTCTCGCTGGGCGCTGGCCAGGTCATCCGCGGCTGGGACGAGGGCGTGCAGGGCATGTCGGTGGGCGGCACGCGCCGCCTGATCATTCCGGCCGCGCTGGGCTACGGCGCGCGCGGCGCCGGCGGCGTGATTCCGCCGAATGCGACCCTGCTGTTCGAAGTGGATTTCCTCGGTACCTGAGCCGGTGCGTTGGATGCCCGCCGGCATGGTTTGCTGCGGGTTTGTTCACCTGATTAACCGCCAAGGCGCCCCGGCGCCGCGGCCCTCAAGCGTTCTCCATGATCATCACCAGTTTGCTCGACACTGACTTGTACAAGTTCACCATGATGCAGGTGGTCTTGCACCAGTTTCCGGGCGCCGAGGTGGAGTACCGCTTCAAGTGCCGCAATGCCGGCGCGCCGGGCATAGGCGACCTTGCGCCCTATGTGACCGAGATACGCGAGGAAATCCGCGGCCTGTGCAACCTGCGGTTCCAGGATGCCGAGCTGGCCTACCTCAAGGCCATGCGCTTCATCAAGAGCGACTTTGTCGACTTCCTCGGCATCTTCCGGCTCAATGAAAAATACGTGAGCGTAACGGCGCTGCCCTCGGGCGAGATCGAGGTGTCCATCAAGGGCCCCTGGCTGCACACCATCCTGTTCGAGATTCCGGTGCTGGCCATCATCAACGAGGTCTACTTCCGCAACACGCAGAAAAAAGCCGACTTCGCCGAAGGCCGCAGGCGGCTGGATACCAAGATTGGAGAGTTGCAGGCCGAAGGCCTGGGCGCGCTCAAGATCGCCGATTACGGCACACGCCGCCGCTTCGGCAAGGCCTGGCACGAGGAAGTGCTGCGCACGCTGGCCGGGCGCCTTGGCACGGGGATGCAGGGGCAGTTCGCCGGCACCAGCAACGTGCTGTTCGCGATGAAGCTGGGCCTGACGCCGCTGGGCACCATGGCGCACGAATACCTGCAGGCCTGCCAGGCGCTGGGGCCGCGGCTGCGCGACAGCCAGGTGTTCGCTTTTGAATCGTGGGCCAAGGAATACCGCGGCGACCTCGGTATCGCGCTGTCCGATGTCTACGGCATGAGCGCCTTTCTGCGCGACTTCGACATGTACTTCTGCAAGCTGTTCGACGGCGCGCGCCATGACAGCGGAGACCCCTTCCAGTGGGGCGAGCGCATGCTCGCGCATTACACGAAGAACCGCGTCGACCCCAAAACCAAGACGCTGATCTTCAGCGACGGCCTCACGGTGCCGCGCACCATAGAGCTGTACCACCAGTTCAAGGGCCGCTGCCAGCTGGCCTTCGGCATAGGCACCAACCTGACCAACGACCTCGGTTACGAGCCGCTGCAGATCGTCATCAAGATGATCCGCTGCAACGGCCAGCCGGTGGCCAAACTGTCGGACACTCCTTCCAAGAACATGTGCGATGACGAAAAATACCTGGCCTACCTGCGCCAGGTGTTTGAAATCGCCTCACCGGCATAATCGACCGCTTACTTATCTTTTATCCGAAACCAGCGCGTGGCTATTGCAGGTATCCCCCTTGATTTTGTATTGTTCGGCCTGACGCTGCTCGGTGTGGCGCTGTTGCACCGGCACACGCTCAAGGTGGCGCTGACGGGCCTGGCGGTGATCACGCTCTACAAGCTTGCGCTGGGCGATTTTTCCGGTACGCCCGGCCTGGGTGGCCTGCTGCAATTGCTGGCCCACGAGTGGGTGACGCTGGCCAACCTGCTGGGCCTGCTGCTGGGTTTCGCGCTGCTGTCCGACCACTTCGAAAAAAGCGGTATTCCGGCGCTGTTGCCGCGCTACCTGCCCGACGACTGGAAGGGCGGCTTCGTGATGCTGCTGCTGGTTTTTGTGCTCTCCAGCTTTCTCGACAACATCGCGGCGGCCATGATAGGCGGCACCATGGCGTCCGTGCTCTACCGCAAGCGCGTGCACATCGGCTTCCTGGCCGCCATCGTGGCCGCCAGCAACGCGGGCGGCTCGGGCAGCGTGGTGGGCGACACCACCACCACCATGATGTGGATTGCCGGCGTCTCGCCGGGCCAGGTGTTCGAATCCTATGCGGGCGCTGTGGTGGCGCTGGCCATCTTCGGCGTGGTCGCCGCGCGCCAGCAGCATGCGTTCCAGCCCATCATGAAGGACGCCGCGCCTGGCGCGCAACTGCACTGGGCGCGCCTGGGCATCGTCGCCATCATCCTGCTGTCGGCGGTGGCCGCCAATGTGTACTTCAACCTGCGCGACCCCGGGGTGCTGGAGCGGCTTCCGGTAATAGGCATCGCCGTCTGGGTGGCGATCGCGCTGACCACGCCCTGGCGGCGTTCCAACTGGGCCCTGCTGCCCGAGGCCGCGCGCGGCAGCGTCTTCCTGCTGTCGCTGGTGCTGTGCGCCTCCATGATGCCGGTGCAGCACCTGCCGGGCGCCAGTTGGCAAACCGCTTTCGGCCTGGGCTTCGTGAGCGCGGTGTTCGACAACATCCCGCTCACGGCGCTGGCCCTGCACCAGGGCGGCTACGACTGGGGTTTTCTGGCCTATGCCGTCGGCTTTGGCGGCAGCATGCTGTGGTTCGGCTCCTCGGCCGGCGTGGCGCTGGCCAATATGTACCCCGAGGCCAGGTCCGTCGTCGCCTGGCTCAAGGGCGGCTGGCATGTGGCGCTGGGCTATGTGGTCGGTTTCTTCGTGCTGCTGGCCGTGCTGGGCTGGCACCCCGATGCGCCCCGGGTCCGGCAAGCTGCGGGCAATTCACCTGTTACATCGGCTGCTTATTCTTCTGCCGAATCGCTAGCATCGACTTTCACCTCACCCTGAAACCATCATGAGCAAACCCAAAATCTTGGTCGCGCGCGCCGTGTTCCCCGAGGTCATCGCCCGCCTGGAGCAGCATTTCGAAGTCGAGTCCAACCAGGTCGACGAGACCTGGTCCAAGGCCCAGCTGACCGAGCGCCTCAAGGGCAAGGACGGCGCCTTCACCACCGGAAGCGACAAAATTGATGCGGAGGTGCTGGCCGCCTGCCCGGGACTGAAAATCTGCGCCAACATGGCCGTGGGCTACAACAACTTCGACATCGACGCGATGACGGCGGCCGGTGTGCTGGCCACCAACGCACCCGACGTGCTGACCGAAACCACGGCCGACTTCGGCTTTGCGCTGCTGATGGCCACCGCCCGCCGCGTCACCGAGAGCGAGCATTACCTGCGTGCCGGCAAATGGACCAAATGGAGCTACGACATGTTCGCCGGCTCCGACATCCACGGCGCCACGCTGGGCATCCTGGGCATGGGCCGCATAGGGCAGGGCATTGCCAAACGCGGCGCCCATGGCTTCGGCATGAAGGTGATTTACCACAACCGTTCGCGTCTGGACGCGGCGCTGGAAGCCGAATGCAAGGCCAGCTACGTCGGCAAGGAAGAGCTGCTCAGGACAGCCGACCACCTGGTGTTGGTCCTGCCTTACTCTCCAGCCTCTCATCACACCATAGGCGCCGCGGAGCTGGCCTTGATGAAGCCAACCGCTAACCTGATCAACATCGCACGCGGCGGCATCGTGGACGATGCCGCGCTGGCCGCGGCCCTGCGTGACAAGCGCATCGCGGCCGCCGGGCTGGACGTATTCGAAGGCGAGCCCAAGGTACACCCGGACTTGCTGACCGTGCCCAATGTGGTGTTGACTCCCCATATCGCCAGCGCCACCATTCCCACGCGCATGGCCATGGCGAGCCTCGCCGCCGACAACCTGATCGCGTTTTTCAGCGGCAAGAAGCCGCTGACCCCGCTCAATCCTGCGGTACTGGCCGGCCAATAAGCAGGAAGAAGACGGTAAGCGGACAATGAACTCATGATGGAAACCTGGCTGATCATCGCCTTGGCTGTGGCCAACCTGCTCTTGCTGGTGTGGCTGCTGTTGCGCAAGCCGGCGGAACCTTCGGATACGGGCCGCGCAGAGTTGCTCACAAACATCGCGGCCGGCCACGACAAGCTGGAGCGCGAGTTGCGCCGAGAGATCGGCGACAACGCGCGCAGCGGCCGCGAGGAACTGGCGAAAATTTTCGCCACCTTCCAGCAAACCCTGGTGCAGCAAAGCGCCGAAGCCACCCGCACGCAGAACACCCAGATCGACGCGTTCGCGCAGCAACTCACCTTGCTGCAAAAAACGCTCTCCGACACCCTGAGCACGCAGCTGCAATCGGTCAGCGAGTCGAATGCCAGGCGCATGGGTGAAGTGCGTGAGACGCTGGAAAAGCAGCTCGCGCAGTTGCAGCAGACCAATTCCGCCAAGCTCGACGAGATGCGCAAGACGGTTGACGAAAAGCTGCAGACCACGCTGGAAACCCGCCTGGGCGAAAGCTTCAAGCAAGTGGCCGACCGGCTGGAGCAGGTGCACAAGGGCCTGGGCGAGATGCAGACGCTGGCGCAGGGCGTGGGCGACCTCAAGCATTTGCTGACCAATGTGAAGACGCGCGGCATCTTCGGCGAGGCGCAGCTCTCGGCCCTGCTGGAGCAGGTGTTCACCGTCGATCAGTATGCGGCCCAGGTCATCACGCGCCGCGGCGGCAAGAACCCGGTCGACTTTGCCATCAAGCTGCCGGGCCGCTCCGATTCGGGTGAGCCCTTGTGGCTGCCGATCGACGCGAAATTCCCGAACGAGGATTACGAACGCCTGCTGGACGCGCAGCAGCGCGCCGACGTGCTGGGCGCGGAAATCGCCGGCAAGGCGCTGGAGGCGCGCATACGCCTGGAGGCCAAGGCTATCTCTGACAAATACATAGACCCGCCTTACACCACCGACTTCGCCATCCTGTTTCTGCCGACCGAGGGCCTGTATGCCGAAGTACTGCGCCGCCCGGGCCTGATGGAATTCCTGCAGCGCGACCACCGTGTCACGCTGGCCGGCCCGACCACGCTGCTGGCCATGCTCAACTCCCTGCAAATGGGTTTTCGCACGCTGGCGCTGGAAAAACGCTCCAGCGAAGTCTGGCAGGTGCTGGGTGCGGTGAAGACCGAGTTCGGCAAGTTCGGCGACGTGCTGGCCAAGGTCAAGTCCCAGACCGAGACCGTGCTCAACACGCTGAGCAGCGCCGAGCAGCGCAGCCGCGTCATGGGCAAAGCCCTGCGCAATGTCGAAGCGCTGCCCGAAATCGAATCCGCCCGCCTGCTTCCATTGGACCCCCTTGATAAAGACCTGGACAACCCCTGATGCACCGCGCATGAGCCGCGCCGCATGACGCCTGAACTCGCTCGCCTGATCCTGGCGCAGATCTGCCTGCATGCCTGCATGGCCGGCACACGCATGGCGGCGCCCCTGCTGGCGCTGCGCGAAGGCTACAGCCCCGCGGCGGTCGGTGTGCTGCTTGCGCTGTTTGCCCTGACGCAGGTTTTCCTGGCGCTGCCGGCCGGCCGCTTTGCCGACCGGCACGGCCTGCGGCGCCCCATACGCTACAGCGTGTTTGCCGCTGTGCTGGGGGCCGGGGCGGCAGTGGCGTTTCCGGTGTTCCCGGTGCTGTGCCTGGCGGCGCTGCTCACGGGCGGCGCCACCGGCGCGGCGGTGATTTCGCTGCAGCGCCATGTCGGGCGCGCGGCGGTCGGCGCGCTGGAGCTGCGCCAGGTGTTCAGCTGGCTTGCCATAGGCCCGGCGGTGTCCAATTTCATCGGGCCGTTTTCGGCCGGCCTGCTGATCGACCATGTGGGCGCCGTGCCCGGCAGCACCTCGGGCTACCGCGCGGCGTTTTTGTTGATGGCGATACTGCCGCTGGCCTGCTGGTTCCTGGTGCGCAAGACGCGCGAGCTGCCGCCGGTGATCGCCGCCAGCGGCGGCCCGCAGCCCAGGGCCTGGGACTTGCTGCGCCAGGCCACTTTCCGCCGCCTGATGTTGGTGAACTGGTTTTTGTCGTCCTGCTGGGACGTCCATACCTTTGTGGTGCCCGTGCTCGGTTTTGAGCGCGGCATCAGCGCCTCGGTCATAGGCACTATCCTGGGTTCGTTCGCGGTGGCCGCGGCGCTGATCCGCATGGTGATGCCGATGGTGGCCGCCCACCTGCGCGAGTGGAAGGTGCTGGCGGTTTCCATGCTGGTGACGGCGCTGCTGTTCGGCATCTACCCGCTGATGCACTCGGCGATCGGCATGGGCCTGTGCTCCATCCTGCTGGGCCTGGCGCTGGGCATGGTGCAGCCCATGGTCATGAGCATGCTGCACCAGATCACGCCGGAGGCGCGCCACGGCGAGGCGCTGGGCTTGCGGCTGATGGCCATCAATGCGTCCAGCGTGGTCATGCCCATGCTGTTCGGCTCAGCCGGCGCGCTGATCGGGATCGCCGGCGTGTTCTGGACCACCGGCGCGATGGTGGGCGCGGGATCGCGCGCGGCCTGGCTGCTGAAGGACAGCATGCCGGCCCACGGCGGGCATGGCGACATTAAAGACGGTAAAAGTCCTTGATCAGGTCCCAGGCGACCTGCGGGTCGTCCACGTACTGGAACAGCTTGAGGTCGTTCGCTGAGATCACGCCTTCTTCCACCAGCATCTCGGTGTTGAGCAGGCGCTTCCAGTAGCTGCTGCCGAACAGGATGATGGGCACCGGCTTGGCCTTGCGGGTCTGCACCAGGGTGATGACCTCGAACAGCTCGTCCAGCGTGCCGAAGCCGCCCGGAAACACCACCAGGGCCTTGGCGCGCATCATGAAATGCATTTTGCGCAGCGCGAAGTAGTGGAACTTGAAGGAAAGTTCGGGCGGCACGTAGGGGTTGGCCGCTTCCTCCATGGGCAGCACGATGGCCAGGCCCACGCTGAGGCCGCCGGCCTCGTGCGCGCCGCGGTTGGCCGCCTGCATGATGCCCGGGCCGCCGCCGGTGCAAATGAAGAGCTTGGTTTCCGGCGGCTTGTCACTGCTGTATTGCGCCACCAGCTTGCCGAACGCGCGGGCGCTTTCGTAGTAATGGGCGTTGCGCGCCAGCTTTTTCGCGCGGTCTATCACCTCAGGGTCGCCGCCGGCCTCGGCCTCGGCCACCATCAGGGCGGAATCCTCTTCGCTGCGAAAGCGGGCGCTGCCGAAAACCACCACGGTGTTTTCAATGCCGTGGGCCTGCTGTTCCAGGTCCGGCTTGAGCAGTTCCAGCTGAAAGCGTATGCCGCGGGTTTCACGCCGCAGCAGGAATTCCGGGTCGGCAAAGGCCAGGCGGGAGGCATCGGCTTCGAGCGGGTTGCCCTCGCTGGCGTGGGCCTGCAGTGCTGCCCAGGCGTTGGCCAGGCGGCTGACGGATAGATCCTGTTTTTGTTCCATGCGCTTATTGTCAACGATCAGGGAGGGCGGCTTCTTTTTGCGGCACTGCTGCAGGTCGCACAAAGCAAAAAGGCTCCCTGAGGAGCCTTTTTTGTGCAGAGCGGGGGTTTACACGCGTTTGCGGTATTCGCCGGTGCGGGTGTCAATTTCGACCACGTCGCCCTGGGCCACGAAGATGGGCACGCCGATTTCAAAGCCGGTGGCGATCTTGGCGGGTTTCAGGACCTTGCCGGAGGTGTCGCCCTTGACGGCGGGTTCAGTCCAGGTGATTTCCCGCTGCACGCTGGTGGGCAGTTCCACCGAGATGGCCTTGCCGTCATAGAACACGACTTCCAGTTCCATGCCGTCCTGCAGGTAGTTGAGCGAGTCGCCCATGTTTTCGGCTTCGACTTCGTACTGGTTGTACTCAGAGTCCATGCAGACGTACAGCGGGTCGGCGAAGTAGGAGTAGGTGCAGTCCTTCTTGTCGAGGACGATCTGGTCCATCTTGTCGTCGGCCTTGAACACGACTTCGGTGTTGAAGTTGGCGACCAGGCTTTTGAGCTTCATGCGCACGGTGGCGGAATTGCGCCCACCGCGGCTGTATTCGGTCTTGAGCACCACCATCGGGTCCTTGCCGTGCATGATGACGTTGCCGGCGCGGATTTCTTGAGCGATTTTCATAGCAGTTTCACTGAGGTAGGCCGCTAAACGCTTGCACCGGTGTGCAGGTTCCGCGGCGGGTTGTGCAGGACGCCAAGACCTGGTTGGTCTTCGGGCCGGTCTGCAAAGCCCATGATTTTAACGTTTTTTTGCCACAAAGCCGAGCAGCCGGGTCGCCAGGTCGTCCTGGGCCGCCAGCCGGGTGCGGCCCGCCCGGGTAACGGCCTGCCAGGCGGGCAGGTCGGCGAGCGGGGGCAGCGGGCCGTCGGCGACACCTTGGGGCGCCTCCCGGTGGTTCCAGGCAGCATGAAATGCGCGCAGGGAGGGCGGCGCCTGCAGCCAGTCCAGAAAGGCCTGGAGCTTGTCCAGGTGGGCGTCGTCATGCTGGGGATAAATCTGCCAGACAAAAGGCCGGCCGGCCCAGAGAGCGCGCACCACGGAGTCCTCGCCGCGCACCAAATTCAGGTCGCAGGCCCAGAGCAGGCGGTCAAACTCCGTCTGCGCCAGCAAGGGCAGGTAGGAAATCGAAAGCTGCGTGTCCCCAGTTAGATCAGGGTTATCGCCAACAAGGGCCCGTACCGCGGCGGCGGCGCGCCCGGCGGCCACCAGCAGGCGCACCGGCCGGCCTTGCAGGCCCTGCCGCGCGAATTGCGCAAGCAGGCTTCGCAGCGCCGGGGGTTCATAACAGAACAGGGATACCAGCGTTTGTCCCTCGCCGGGGATTCCATGGGCTTGAAGCCACTTGGCGCGGTCAAACTGCGCTTGCCGTTCCAGCAAACCGGGCTCTCGCAGCAGCCCGCCGGTATTTTCGGTGAAGCCGGGGTAGAAAAACCACTTGGTCCAGCCGGCCGCCGGGCCCTCCTGCACGGGCGAGGGCAGGGCGTGGCTACGTTCCACATAGTCCTCGGCGGACAGGTATTCGAGGTTGATCCAGACGGGCTTGAGGCCGCTTGCCTGTGCGGCATCGGCGCAGGCGGCCAAAAATTCGGGTGCTATTTCACAGCCGAAGGCTTCGATCAGCACATCGGTCGGCTGTTGTGCAAGCCCGGCGGCCTGCAGGTCCAGCGGCCCGCCATCCTGCGGCCAGGGCAGCACACGAACCCCCTCGCATCCGGCCGGCGCCATCCAGCGCAGGGCCGAGGCATCGTCCACCCACAGCCGCACCGTGTGGCCCCGCGAGGCCAGGTCGGCGGCCAGGCGCCAGCAAATGCCAATGTCCCCGAAGTTGTCGATGACTTTGCAAAAAATGTCCCAAACGCGCGCGGTAGCCATGGCCGGTATTGTGATGCAGCCGACACTGCCGCCTCAAAGCGCCGCTACACGGCAAAATAGGGAAATGCCTGAACATCCTCCCGTTGAAAAGCCAAGCTCCGGACATGCGCCCGAGCTGCTGGCCGAAGTGGCCGCGCTGCCTGCCTTGCCCGGTGTCTACCGCTACTTCGATGCCGAGGGCGGCGTGCTTTACGTCGGCAAGGCGCGCAACCTCAAGAAGCGGGTCTCCAACTACTTTCAGAAGAACCACGGCGGCACGCGCATAGGCCATATGGTGACCAAGATCGCCCGCATGGAGACCACGGTGGTGCGCTCCGAGGCGGAAGCGCTGCTGCTGGAAAACAACCTGATCAAGACGCTCAACCCGAAATACAACATCCTGTTTCGGGACGACAAGAGCTACCCTTACCTCAAGCTCACCGGCGCGCGCCCGCCCGTGGAGGGCGAGGCACCGGCGGCCGCGGTGTTCCCGCGCATTGCCTACTACCGCGGCGCGGTCGAGAAGAAGCACCGCTACTTCGGGCCTTACCCGAGTGCCTGGGCGGTCAAGGACACCATCTTGCTGCTGCAAAAGGTGTTCAGGTTGCGCACTTGCGAAGACACGGTGTTTAACAACCGCACGCGGCCCTGCCTGCTGTATCAGATCAAGCGCTGCTCGGCGCCCTGCGTGGGCCATGTGTCGCCCGAGCAGTACGCGCTGGACACCGCCAACGCCGAACGTTTCCTGCAGGGCCAGGCCCAGGACATCCTGACCGAACTCGAGAAAAAAATGCTGGCCCATGCCGACAGGCTGGAGTTCGAGCAGGCCGCCGAACTGCGCAACCAGATGTCGGCGCTGTCCAAGGTACTGCACCAGCAGTCCATGGAAATCGGCGGCGACAAGGACGTCGACATCCTGGCGGTGAAAGTGCAGGGCGGCAAGGCCTGCGTCAACCTCGCCATGGTGCGCGGCGGCCGCCACCTGGGCGACAGAGCCTACTTTCCGAGCCATGTCGAGAACGCGACCGACGTCGCGGCGCTCGATGCCGAGGCCGGCACCGAGACCGGGCAGGCCGCGCCGGCTTCGGTGCCTGCGGCCAAGCCGCTGGAGGCCCTGGTGCTGGAAGCCTTTATCGCGCAGCACTACATCGACGTGCCGGTTCCGCCCACCCTGGTTTGCAGCGAGCCTGTGGACAAGGAACTGATGGAGGCCTTGAGCGCCCAGACCGGCACCAAGGTCACGGCTATCCACCAGCCGCGCGAGCAGCGCCGCATCTGGCTGGAGATGGCGCAGAAAAACGCCGGCCTGCAACTGGCCCGGCTACTGGCCGAGCAGGGCTCGCAACAGGCGCGCACGCGCGCGCTGGCCGAGGCGCTCGATTTGCCGCTGGACAACCTGGACACGCTGCGCATCGAGTGCTTCGACATTTCGCACACGGCCGGCGAATCGACGCAGGCCTCCTGCGTGGTGTTCCAGGAGCACAAGATGGTCAACAGCGAATACCGCCGCTACAACATCGAGGGCATCACGCCCGGCGACGACTATGCCGCCATGCGCCAGGTGCTCACGCGCCGTTACACCCGCCTGGCCGAAGCCGCGCGCAACGGCGAAGCCAAGCTGCCCGACCTGGTGCTGGTCGACGGCGGCAAGGGGCAGGTGTCTATGGCGCGCGAGGTGTTCGAGGAACTGGGCCTGGACCTGGGGTTGATCGCCGGCGTGGAAAAAGGCGAGGGCCGCAAGGTCGGCCTGGAAGAACTGGTGTTTGCCGACGGGCGCGACAAGGTCTATTTGGGGCGGGATTCGGCCGCGCTGATGCTGATCGCGCAGATCCGCGACGAGGCCCACCGTTTTGCCATCACCGGCATGCGCGCCAAGCGAGCCAAGGTCCGGGTGGGCGGCAGCAAGCTGGAAGACATCGCCGGCATAGGCCCCAAGCGGCGCGCCAGCCTGCTGCAGCGCTTTGGCGGCATCCGCGGCATTGCCTCGGCCAGTGCGGAAGATATCGCCACAGTGGACGGCATTTCCAGGGACCTGGCCGAGGAAATCTACCGCGCGCTGCATTGATGCGCCATTGAACGCCAGACGTATTTGAGCAACGGAACCCACCGTTTTGGTGCGCTTTGACCCGGTGTCCGGCGGGCTTGGTGCGGCTCATGCCAAAATCGGGGCATGTTTCTGACCATCCCCACGCTGATGACCTGGACCCGCATTGTTGCGATTCCGCTGATCGTGGGGGTGTTCTATCTGAACCTGGCGCCTGCCGAGCGCAACCTGATCGCCACCGTGATGTTTGTGGTGTTCGCCGCGACCGACTGGCTGGACGGCTTTCTGGCGCGCAAGCTGAACCAGACCTCCTCCTTCGGCGCCTTCCTGGATCCGGTGGCCGATAAATTCCTGGTCTGCGCCTCTTTGCTGGTGCTGGTGCACCTGCAGCGCGCCGATGTGTTCGTGGCCCTCATCATCATTGGCCGCGAAATCGCGATCTCGGCACTGCGCGAATGGATGGCCCTGATAGGGGCGACCAAAAGCGTGGCCGTGCACATGCTGGGCAAGGTCAAGACCACGGTCCAGATGATCGCCATCCCCTTTTTGCTGTTCGACGGTGTGCTCTTCGGCGTGATCAATACGCATGTCTGGGGCACCTGGCTGATCTGGATCTCCGCCATCCTCACGGTCTGGTCCATGATTTATTACCTGCAAAAAGCCATCCCGGAAATCCGCGCGCGCGCCAAATAGCCTCGCCGTCCCCTAAAGCTGCCCTCCTTGCGTTCTGCCTCTTCTTCCCCGGGTGCCTTGATTCGGGCCATGCCCGCCGTGTTTGTCGTCATCTGGAGCACCGGCTTCATCGTCGCCAAATACGGCCTGCCTTACGCTCCGCCGTTGACCTTTCTGGCCATACGCTATTTCCTGTCCATTGTTTGTTTCCTGGCCTGGATAGTCCTGGCCCGGGCCGCCTGGCCCAGGACGCGCGCGCAGTGGGGCCACCTGGCGGTCACAGGTTTGCTGATGCATGCGGGCTACCTGGGTGGCATCTGGAGCGCGATGAAGGCCGGCATGGGTTCGGGTCTGACGGCGCTCATCGTCGGGCTTCAGCCGGTGCTGACGGCGTTGTGGGTGTCGTGGATGTCGTCGGGCGATGCCGGCAACGCGCAAGCCCGGGTCAGCCCGCGCCAGTGGGCCGGCCTGGCATTCGGGCTGGGTGGCTTGCTGCTGGTGGTATCGCGCAAATTCGGGGTCGGCCAGGAAGTCAGCGCGCTAACGCTGGCCTGCACTGTGTTCGCCCTGTTTTGCATCACGGCCGGCACGCTCTACCAAAAGCGCTTTGTCCAGCCGACCGATGTGCGCACGGCCAATGCCATCCAGCTGGCGGCGGCCCTGGTGGTAACGCTGCCGCTGGCCCTGTTCGAAACCGAGGCAATCAACTGGAACGTTCATTTTCTGGGCGCCATGGCCTGGTCGGTGCTGGCGCTGACGCTGGGCGGCAGTTCGCTGCTTTACCTGCTGATCCAGCGTGGTGCGGCAACTGCGGTGACCAGCCTGCTCTACCTCGTGCCGCCCACCACGGCCCTGATGGCCTGGGCGCTGTTTGGCGAGTCCATCACCACGGCCACCATCCTGGGCACGGCGCTCACGGCGCTGGGCGTGAGCCTCGTGGTGCGGGCCGCGAAGCCGACGACGGCCGCGTAGTTTTCCAGGGCGTGTCCTGGAATTGCGCGGCCAGGTGGTCTATCAGCAGGCGTATGCGCCGGGGCTGGTCGGTGCGATAGGGAGCCAGCCAATGGATGTCGGCGTCGGGCATCGAATATGCCGGCAAAACGCGTACCAACTGGCCTGAGGCCAGCTGCGGTGCGATGTCCCACAGGCTGCGCAGCATGATGCCGCGGCCTTCCAGGCACCAGTCGCGCACCAGTTCGCCTGAATTGCTGGCCAGGGGGCCGTGGACGCGCACGCGAGCAGGCACCTTGTCGCGCTCCCGGTGCAGGGACCAGACATCAAAGCGCCGCCCCGCGGTGTTGCCGTTTTCGCGCACGATCAGGCAGGCGTGGTCCTGCAAGGCTTCCAGGCTGGCCGGTGCGCCGTGCTGCTTGATGTAACGCGGCGAGGCCACCAGCACGCGCTGGTTGCGCGCGAGCCGCCGGGACACCCATTGCGCCGCCTGCCGGCCCTCGACCGACCAGAGCCAGATCGCGCCGTCAAACCCTTCAAGCGCCAGATCGGGCAATTGCTCGGTGAGTTGCAGCTGGATTTCGACGCGCGGGTAACGCTCCTGAAAACCGGAAAGCGCAGGCCCCAGCCACAGGCGCCCAAACCCGAAAGTCGCGACGAGGCGGATCAGTCCCGTGGGCTCCGCCTTGCGCTCCTGCAATTCTGATTCGAGCGACGTGAATCCCTGCAGCAGGACCCGCGCGCGTTCGCACACGGTTTCTCCCTCGGCCGTGGGGCTGACCCGGCGCGTCGTGCGCTGGAAGAGGCGCTGTCCCAGCGTGGCTTCCAGGGCAGCGAGCCGTTTGGTCACGACCGGTGGCGCTACATCGAGGGCCAGCGCGGCGGCACTCAGGCTGCCGCCGTCGCGCACGGCCAAAACCAGTTCGAGGTCGCTGCGATCCATTCATGCCTTAAAAGAAATAATTGATTGCCAGATTATTGCTTGAATCAAGACGATCCGCTAGCCAGAATGAGTCCCACAACAAACAGGAGACTCGCATGCCATCCATTGATCTTCATCACAAGCTGCGCCGCTCCTTGTTGTGCCGCGCCGCCTGGTTTGCCTTGGCGTGCGTCGCCGCCCCAGCCTGGAGCCAGGGCTTTCCTGACAAACCCATCCGCCTGGTGGTGCCCTATGCGCCGGGCGGGAGTGCCGACATCGCGGCCCGGCTGATCTCCGACGAATGGGGCAAACGCCTGGGGCAGCCGGTGGTGGTGGACAACCGGGCCGGCGCCTCCGGCAACCTCGGCATGGATGCCGTCGCCAAGTCGCGAGCGGATGGCTACACGCTGTCGCTCAATACGGTGTCGCAGGCGATCAATCCGTCGCTGTTTGCGCGGCTGCCCTTTGACACGCTGAAAGACCTGAAAGCGGTTGGCACTGTGGCCACGTCGCAGCATGTACTGGTGGTTAACAACCAGGTGCCCGCCAAGACCGTTCGCGAGCTGGTGGCGCTTGCCAAAGCCCGGCCCGGAAAACTGTCATTCGGCTCGGCGGGCACCGGGAGCACTTTTCATATGGCGGCCGAATTGTTCAAGGCCGAGTCGAATACCTTTATTCTTCACGTTCCCTACCGTGGCGGCGGGCCGGCCCTGGTCGATACCATCTCCGGGCAGGTGGACATGAGCTTTCCCGTGCTTTCCGCCGCGCAGCAGCATGTGGTGGGCGGCAAGCTGAGGGCGCTGGCGGTGACAGGACCCAGGCGCTCGCCCATGCTGCCGGAGGTGCCGACCATGGCTGAGGCCGGGCTGGCGAACTACGTGTTTGAAACATGGTTTGTGGTGAGCGCGCCTGCGGCCGTCGCGCAGGACACGCTTGGCAAGCTCAACCAGTCCCTGAACGAGACGCTGAACGCGCCCGAGGTCCGGGCGCGCCTGGCGCGTGAGGGTTTTGATGCATGGCCTCAAACGCCGGGGCAGTCCGACGCCTTGATCCGGTCAGAATACCAACGCTGGAACAAGCTGGTGGCACAAAAAGGAATCAAGGCCGATTGATGTTTGAAGGATTTTCACCGCGCGATATAGAAGGGCCGGCAGGCAGGCTGCGCACCTTGCAGGGCGGCAGCGGCGCACCCTTGCTGCTGCTGCACGGCCACCCGCAAACCCATGTGATGTGGCACGCGGTGGCCGGTGAGCTGGCCAAGGCATTTACCGTGGTCATGATGGACTTGCGCGGCTATGGGGATTCGGCACGGGTCGCGAGCGACGCGGATCATCAGGCCTATTCGAAACGCGCGATGGCGCAGGACGCCATGGCCGTCATGAAGGCCTGCGGGTTTTCGCGCTTCCAGGTGCTGGCCCATGACCGCGGCGCGCGCGTGGCGCATCGCCTGGCGGCCGACCACCGGGATGCGGTGGAGCGCCTGATGCTGCTGGACATCGCGCCCACACTTGCCATGTATGACAACACCTCGGATACCTTTGCGCGCGCCTATTGGCACTGGTTTTTCCTGATCCAGCCGCCGCCCTTGCCGGAAGCGCTGATAGCCTCCGACCCCGTGCGCTACGTGCGCAGCGTGATGGGCAAGCGCCATGCCGGCCTGGCCGCATTCACGCCGGCCGCGCTGGCCGAGTACGAGCGCTGCGCGCAAATCCCCGGCACCGCCGCCAGCATCTGCGAAGACTACCGCGCCTCCGCCGGCATCGACCTGGTGCATGACCGCGCCGACGTCGCGGCCGGCTGGCGGCTGGCGCAACCCTTGCGCGTATTGTGGGGCGAGCATGGCGCGGTGGGCCAATGCTTCAAGGTGCTCGATCTCTGGCGCGAGCGAGCGCACGATGTGTCGGGCCTGGCCCTGCCTTGCGGCCACTACATCGCGGAAGAAGCGCCAGCGCTGCTGCTGGCCGAAGCGCTGAAATTTTTCAAACCCTGAACAAGCAAACCCAAGATCCCCTGAAAACCCAAAGGAACACCATGAGCAAGCACACCGGAAAAAAGAGAATCGCTGTCATCGCGGGCGACGGCATCGGCAAGGAAGTCATGCCAGAAGGCGTGCGCGTGCTGGAGGCCGCAGCCGTCAAGTACGGCATTGACCTGCAGTTCGACCATTTCGATTTTTCAAGCTGGGACTATTTCGAGAAGCACGGCAAGATGCTTCCCGATAACTGGAAGGACCAGATTGGCGGCCACGACGCGATCTACTTCGGCGCGGTGGGCTGGCCCGAGAAAATCGCCGACCATGTCTCGCTGTGGGGCTCGCTGCTGCTGTTCAGGCGCGAGTTCGACCAATACATCAACCTGCGGCCGGCGCGCCTGATGCCCGGCATCATCGCGCCCGTGGTGCGGCGCGACGGCAGCCCGCGCCAGCCCGGCGAGATCGACTTTTACATCGTTCGCGAAAACACCGAGGGTGAATATTCGAGCATAGGCGGAAAAGCCTTTCCAGGAACCGACCGCGAGTTCGTGCTGCAGGAGTCGGTGTTCACCCGCATCGGCGTCGATCGCGTTCTGAAATTCGCGTTCGAGCTGGCGCAATCGCGGCCCAAGAAACACCTGACGAGTGCAACAAAATCCAACGGGATTTCGATTTCCATGCCTTACTGGGATGAGCGCGTGGCCGAGATGGCGAAAAGCTATCCGGCCATCCAACTGGATAAATTCCATATCGACATCCTGACCGCACATTTTGTGCAGCGCCCGGATTTCTTCGACGTGGTGGTGGCCAGCAACCTGTTCGGCGACATCCTGAGCGACCTGGGGCCGGCGTGCACCGGCACCATCGGCATCGCGCCCAGCGCCAATCTCAACCCCGAACGAAAATTTCCCTCGCTGTTCGAGCCGGTGCATGGTTCGGCGCCTGACATTGCGGGGCGCAACATCGCCAATCCCATAGGGCAAATTTGGTGCGGTGCAATGATGCTGGAGTTCCTCGGGCACAAGGAAGCGCACGACGGCATCCTCGCCGCGATTGAAAAAGTGTTGAGTCCCGAAAGTGGTGCGCCGCGCACGCCCGACCTGGGCGGAAAGGCCGGAACGGCCGATGTCGGCAAGGCTGTTGCAGAGGCATTGGCCGGATCGTAAATTCGTTGGAAAGCCGCGTTTTGTCAAGCATGAAAATTACACACCATGCTTACGATTAAGTCGTGAAAGGGCTGAAAAAACGTCTAGAATCCGCCTCCGCACGTTGTAAAAACTTGCTGCTGTATTGACAGGTTAGAAGTCCATGGCTCTAATTGGAAGCAGCAGAAAACCTGCACAAGCCGCTCCCGCTGACGCTACACCACAGTGTCCCGGGAGATATTTTTTAGAGACAACCAGATTAACTTTTTATCAACGAGGGGCTCCTTGTGAACAAGACCGAACTGATCGAGCACATTGCCAAACATGCTGACATTTCCAAAGCTGCCGCCACGCGCGCGCTGGAATCCACGATTGGCGCTGTGAAAACAACCCTGAAAAAAGGAGGCTCCGTGTCTCTGGTGGGTTTTGGCACTTTCGCGGTGGGCAAACGCGCTGCGCGCACCGGCCGTAATCCACGGACCGGCGATGCGATTAAAATCAAGGCAGCCAAGGTTCCAAAGTTCCGTCCGGGCAAAGCGCTCAAGGATGCTTTGAACTGACAAGAACGTTTGACGTGGGGTGCTTAGCTCAGTTGGTAGAGCAGCGCCCTTACACGGCGTAGGTCGGCGGTTCGAGCCCGTCAGCACCCACCACCCACGAGAAAAAGGCGAACGAGGTTCGCCTTTTTTGTTGGTGGCCCCGGTTTTGTCCGTTAGCAGTCGTACAGGAAATTCGAGATGTTTGATTTCGTTCGCAAGCACACCAAAATTGTCATGGTGCTGCTGTTTTTGCTGATTCTTCCGTCCTTCGTGCTATTGGGCCTTGATGGCTATAACAAGTCCAAGGACCAGACCGCAAAGGTGGCCCGGGTGGACGGCAAGGACATCATGCAGTCGGAATGGGATCGTGCGCACCAGCGTGAAATGGACCAACTCCGCAACTCCATGCCCAACCTGGACCCCAAGCTGCTCGACTCACCCGAGGCGCGCTACGCGTCCCTGGAGCGGCTGGTACGCGAACGCGTTGTGGCTGCGGCGGCCGAGAAGTTCAAGCTCACCACGAGCAACGAGCGCCTGGCGCGCGAGCTGCAGCAAAGCCCCGAAATCGCCTCCCTGCGCCGCCCGGATGGCAGCCTCGACATGGAGCGCTATCGCCAGCTGCTGGCAGCCCAGGGCATGAGCCCAGAGATGTTCGAAGCCAATGTGCGCACCGACCTGTCGAACCGCCAGGTGCTGGCGGGTCTGGGCGCCAGCGGTTTTGCTTCCAGTTCGGCCGCCGACATTTCGCTGAACGCCTACTTTGAAAAGCGTGAAATCCAGCTGGCCCGCTTCAATGCCGCCGACTTCGTCGCCAAGCTGAATCCGACGGACGCCGACCTGGAGCAGTATTACAAGGCCAACGAAAAACTCTTCCAGGCGCCTGAGCAGGCCAGCATTGAATATGTACTGCTGGACATGGATGGCGTGGGCAAAGGCATCGCCGTCAACCCGGGCGACCTGAAAACCTATTACGAGCAGAATCTTCCTCGCTTTGAGGGCGAGCGGCGAGCCAGCCACATCCTGATCGCATCACCGAAGTCCGCCCCCGCGGCCGACCGCGAAAAAGCCAAGGCGAAAGCGCAGGAACTGCTGGCCCTGGTCAAAAAATCCCCTGACACCTTCGCCGACGTGGCGCGCAAGAATTCTCAGGACCCCGGCTCGGCGGTCAAGGGCGGCGACCTGGACTTTTTCGCGCGCGGCTCCATGGTCAAGCCTTTTGAGGATGCCGTTTTTTCCATGAAAAAAGGCGAGATCAGCGACGTCGTCGAGTCCGAATTTGGTTACCACATCATCAAGCTGACGGACGTCAAGCAACGCAGCTTTGAAGAGCTGCGCCCGGAACTTGAGGCCGCCATGAAAAAGCAGGAAGCCCAGAAGAAGTTCGCTGAATCGGCCGATATCTTTACCAACGCTGTGTATGAGCAGGCCGAGAGCCTTAAGCCGGCGGCAGACAAGCTGAAGCTGGAGATCAAGTCGGCGGCCAATGTGACGCGCCAGCCCCAGGTTGGCGCGACCGGCGTGTTGGCGAACGCTAAATTCCTCAATGCCCTGTTTGCCCCGGACGCGATCGAGAAAAAACGCAACACCGAAGCCGTTGAAGTGGGGCCGAACCAGTTGGCCTCGGGTCGCATCGTGCAATACGCCCCCGCGCACACCCGCCCCTTGGCCGAAGTCAAGGACACCGTGCGCCAGCGCTGGCTGGCCCAGCGCGCTGCGGAAGAAGCTCGCAAGGAAGGCGTGGCCAAGCTGGCCGCATGGAAGGCCGCTCCCGCATCGGCAACGGGCTTGGCTGCGCCGGTCGTGGTGTCTCGCGAACAGACGCAAAAGCTGCCCGTCCCGGTGATCGATGCCGCGCTGCGCGCCGATGTCAGCACCCTGCCGGCTTTTGCGGGCGTCGACCTGGGAAGCCAGGGCTACGCCATCGTCAAGGTCGAGAAGGTGGTTCCCCGCGACGCGCCGGTTGAAGCCGCCGCCAAACAGCAGCGCGACCAGTATGCGCAGTGGTGGACGTCGGCTGAAAGCCTGGCGTATTACAACAGCCTGAAAGACCGTTTCAAGGCGGAAATCCTCGTTCCCAAGCCTGTCCCGGCCAAGGCAAATGCGGAAGAAGTTGTGACCCAATAAAGAAGCGGCAGCTTTGCCGCTATAATGCAGGGCTCCGGTGGCTGTAGCTCAGTTGGTAGAGTCCAGGATTGTGATTCCTGTTGTCGTGGGTTCGAGCCCCATCAGCCACCCCAGTATCTGAAATCCCGCGTGCCATTTGGTACGCGGGATTTTTTCCTTGGGCTTGCCGCGGTCACAATTCGAAACGCGGATCCCGACTGTGTGCGGCAAGATACAGATGCTGGCAGCTGTTTCAAGCTGTGTGCCCGCCACTTCAGCCCCTCCCGCCCGGTTTTCTCACAATTTCCGGAGAGCCGTCTTTCAGGACAGGAACGCCTTGCTTCAGACATTGGATCATTTCGCCTCGGCCAGACAGTGCTTGATCTGCTTGCCGGCCGTTTTTCTGGCTGCGGCGCTGGGGTCGGCCGGCGTGCATGCTGCGGCCGATACCTGGCTGACCATCACCGGTGATCCCGCCAATTCCGCGAGCCACTACGTCCAGGTCAACGTGGCTGCCATCGAAGTCAAGGATGACCTGCGGCTCATTCCGGTGCGCATCAACCGTGCGACTCAGTGGGCCCCCGCCGGCGAGGCCCTCCAGTTCCGTTCGGTGGTGACCGAGGTGCAGATCGACTGCACCCAGCAGATCGCCCGTTATGTGAAGGCGGCTTTTTATGCCCAGCCGGATTTTCGCGGAGAGCCTTTCCGGATCACCACCTATGCCGGGGACGATATACGCCCGATGATCTTCAAGGACAGTGACGACGATCCCAATGCGCGCATCGTCAAGGCTGCCTGCAGCGTCGGGAACGTGACCAACAACTAGCCAGGGGCTGTACCTCTGCGGGACTGCCGCACTTTCGGAAAGGTCAGTTGACCATCACCAGCTTGCCCTTGACGCCGCGCGAACCCATGTGGGCATAGGCGGCCTTGAGCTCGGCCATGGGCATGGTGCGGTCTATCACCGGCTTGATCTTGCCCTGTGCGTACCATCCCGCCAATTCGGCCATCATGGCGGCATTGGCCTTGGGCTCGCGTTTGGCAAAGTCGCCCCAGAACACGCCCACGATGGAGGCGCCCTTGAGCAGCGTCAGGTTCAGCGGCAGGGCGGGAATGGGGCCTGAGGCGAAGCCTACGACCAAATACCGGCCGCGCCAGGCGATGGAGCGAAAGGCCGGCTCGGCGAAGTCGCCGCCCACGGGGTCATAAATCACGTCCGGTCCCTTGCCTTCGGTCAGTGCCTTGATTTCGTCGCGCAAATTTTTGGTGCTGTAGTTGATGGTGGCATCCGCGCCTATGGAGGTGCAGAGCGCGCATTTTTCGTCGGTGGAGGCGGCTGCGATCACGCGTGCGCCGGCTGCCTTGGCGATCTGGATCGCGGCGGTGCCCACGCCGCCCGCGGCGCCCAGCACCAGCACGGTTTCACCTGCCTTGAGCTGTGCGCGGTCCATCAGCGCATGCCAGGAGGTGGCGTAAATCATGATGAAGGCTGCGGCGTCCACATAAGAAAAGCCCGGGGGCAGCGGCATGCACAGGGCTGCCGGCGCGATGGTGTGCGTGCCGAAGCCGCCGGTGCCCGAGAGGCAGGCCACGTTTTGCCCGACTTGGAGGTGCTTGACGCCTTCCCCCACGGCCTGGACGATGCCGGCGTACTCGGAGCCCGGTACAAAGGGCAGAGGCGGCTTCATCTGGTATTTGTTCTGCACGATCAGCAGGTCGGGGAAGTTCAGGCTGGCCGCCTTGATTTCAATCAGGACTTCGCCGGCTTTGGGTTGCGGTGTGGGCAGCTCTTTCCAGGTCAGGGCGTCTACGCCGGTGGGATTTTCACAAAGCCAGGCTTGCATGAGATGTCTCCGATGAGGTGAGGGTCTGAAGGCGGCGGCACGCTTGAAGGAGCGGAAAACGCGGAGGGCGGCGCCTTGACTGCATCATAGGCAAAGCAGGGGCGCCCGCCAGTCCCAAAGAGGTCCGGGCTGTCACGGCCGTGACCGTAAAATCACCCCATGAAAATTCTCATCTGCAACGACGACGGTTACCAGGCTTCCGGCATCATCGCCCTCTACGAAGCGCTTAAAACCGTTGCGGATGTCGAGGTGGTAGCGCCCGAGCAGAACAACAGCGCCAAATCCAACGCGCTGACCCTGCACTCGCCGATGTATGTGCAGACGGCGGCCAACGGTTTTCGCTACATCAACGGCACGCCCGCCGACTGCGTCCACATCGCGCTGACCGGCCTGCTGGGCTACCGGCCCGACCTGGTGGTGTCCGGCATCAACAATGGTGCCAACATGGGCGACGACACGATTTACTCCGGCACGGTGGGCGCGGCCATGGAGGGCTACCTGTTCGGCATCCCGTCCATTGCCTTTTCGCAGACTGAAAAGGGCTGGGCCCATATCGATGTCGCGGCCAGGCGCGCGGCTGAGCTGGTGCGGCAACTGATCCCCTCGCTGGAAAATGTGACCGAAGGCACGGAGCCCACGGTGCCGCCATGGCTGCTGAACGTGAATATTCCCAACTTGCCCGATAACGAAATCCGCGGCATGAAAGTCTGCCGCCTGGGGCGCCGCCACGCGGCCGAGCGCGTCATTATGCAGACCAGTCCGCGCGGCGAAACCATGTACTGGATAGGCGGCGCTGGCCCCGCGAAGGAAGCCGGTGAGGGCACCGACTTCTACGCGACCAGCCAGAAGTTTGTCTCCATCACGCCGCTGCAGGTAGACCTGACCGACCACGAGCGCCTGCCTTATTGGGCCCAGACCGCCGCCCGGTTGAGCGAGACGCGCTGAAGGCCTGACGTATGAAATCCAGCCTCAAGCCGCCTTTCAATCCCGTGGTTGCCAAGCCCGCTTCCAAGGCAGCGGAAGCCACGCCGCGCCCGTCCTTTCCGGTGCGCCTGAAACCCGATGCCGGTGTCCCATCGGCAACCCGATTGGGCGCGGCCAGTGCCCGTCCCGCGGTGCCTGCGGGCGCCAACGTGGCGAGGAAGGCCGCACCCAGCGTCTCTCCCGCGCGGCCGGGCGGTGTCGGCCTGGACTCGCAGGCTGTGCGCGCGCGCATGGTGGCCAAGCTCGCGGCGCAGGGCGTCAGCGACACGCAGGTACTGGCCGCCATGGGCCTGGTGGAGCGGCACCGCTTTGTCGACTCCGCGCTTGTCAACCAGGCCTACGAAGACACCAGCCTGCCGATAGGCCTGGGCCAGACCATCTCCAAGCCCAATGTGGTGGCCCGCATGCTTGAGTTGCTGCGCCACGGGGCGGGGGGTGGTGCGGGAAAATTAGGCCGGGTGCTGGAGATCGGCACCGGCTGCGGCTACCAGGCCGCAGTGCTCAGCCACCTGGCCACGGAGGTCTACAGCATAGAGCGGCTGCGCGGCCTGCATGACAAAGCCAGGGAGAACCTGCGGACTTTACGCCTGCCCAATCTGCACCTGCTCTTTGGGGATGGCATGATGGGCTATGCCAAAGGCGCGCCTTATGCGGCCATCATTGCGGCAGCGGGCGGTGAGGCCATCCCCGCGGCCTGGATAGACCAGCTGGCCGTGGGTGGCCGCCTGGTGGCGCCCATGCAAACCGCCGGCGGCGCGCAAGCACTGGTGGTGCTGGACAAAACCCCCCAGGGCGTGCGGCAGACCTTGCTGGAAGCCGTTCACTTTGTGCCTTTAAAATCGGGGACAAGCTAAGGCCGAGGCGTCCATAGAGGCGCAGGCCGGCATCATGAAGAAATAAGTCCGATAAACCAGACGCGCCCTTCGGGCCTTGTGGCTCAGGCAAGTCAGCCAAGATTGAAGACGAAAGAAACAATGAATCAAACCGTAAGGTCGAACAGGATAGCCACTCTGCCTGCCATCCGCTCCGTGCCTGGCAGGCTGGGCCTGTCTTGCATGCTTGCAGCCGTGCTGCTCATGGCAGGTTGTGCTTCTCGTTCCCCCACCAACGCGCCGGTGGAAGACCGTGGAACCTTCGGGGCGCGCCCAACACCGGGCGCTGTGGATCCCGGCAGTGTCAAGCAACTGCCCGGCTTTGAGAACGCCGGCAAGCCCGGTTACTACACGGTTAAGCCCGGCGACACCATGATCCGCATCGGCCTGGAGAACGGCCAGAACTGGCGCGACATCGTGCGCTGGAACAACCTTGAAAACCCCAACATCATTGAAGTGGGACAGGTGCTGCGCGTCGTGCCGCCGACCAATGAGAATCCCCTGGTCGTGACCCGTCCGGTGTCGCCGGGTTCGGCCCCTGCGTCGAGCACGGCACCGGCGCAGGCCGCCAGCGCCGCCAAACCCGCATCCGCGCCTGCCAATGCCAGCCCGGCACCGACAGGTGGTGATGAAGACATCGCCTGGATCTGGCCAGCGCAGGGCCCCATGGTGGCGGGCTTTGACGAAGCCAAAAACAAGGGCCTCGATATTTCCGGCAAGGCTGGCGATGCGGTCGTGGCCTCCGCCGACGGGCGTGTGGTGTACGCGGGCGCCGGCTTGCGCGGCTACGGCAACCTGGTCATCCTCAAGCACAACAACACTTTCCTCACGGCCTATGCGCACAACCAGACGCTGTTGGTGAAGGAAGACCAGAACGTCAAGAAGGGCCAGAAGATCGCCGAAATGGGCAACAGCGACGCGGATCGCGTGAAACTGCATTTTGAGATTCGCCGCCAGGGCAAACCGGTGGACCCGGCCAAATACCTGCCCGCCAAATAAACGCGCCCCATTCAGGCAAAAGGAGCCAGGCGGCTGCCCGGCTCCTTTTTCTTTGCCCGCCTTTTGGGCTCCTCAGCGAGGACTCACGATCTCGTCGTAGCCGCGGCCCCTGAACTCCAACAGCTCCAGCCCGTGGCCGAAAGGGTCGGCCAGCCCGGCGATGCGCCCCCAGGCACGGTCAGCCACCGGCATCTCCAGCACCGCGCCGTAGCGCTGCAGCTGTGCCACGGCGACATCGATGTCTTCCACCACAAAATCCAGGTGAACCGGCGTCCAGTGCCGGTTGTAATTGCGCACGCCTTCGCTGCCGCTGACGGGCCTGGTACCCGGCGCGTTGAAGAGCAGGTCTATGGGGCTGCCAGCGCCCAGGATTTCCACAAAATCGCTCTTGAAGCGGCGGCCAACCCACAGCCCCAGTCCCTGGGTGTAGAACGCTACGGCGCGCTCCATGTCATCAACGTCGATGCAGATGCGAACTTCCATGCCTCATTCCTTTGGATGCTCCGGAAAATGGTACCGCAGCCTGAGACAATTGGCGCATGACAGAAGAAAGCCCTATTGCCAAGCCCACCGCTGCTGCGGACTATCCGCCTGACCTGCTGGAGGTCGAGTCGCTCGACATCGACGCCCAGGGCATCGCCCACAGGGCCGACGGCAAGGTGGTGTTCATCGAGGGTGCATTGCCTTTCGAGCAGGTGACGGCCAATGTCTACCGCAAGAAGAACAGCTTTGAAAAAGCCGTGGTGATGGCCATCCACCGCGAATCGTCCCAGCGCGTGCGCCCGGCCTGCCCGCACTTCGGTATGCACACCGGCGCCTGCGGCGGCTGCAAGATGCAGCACCTGCACGCGGGCGCGCAGGTGGCCGTGAAGCAGCGAGTGCTGGAGGACAACCTCCGCCACATCGGCAAGCTTAGGGCGGACAACCTGCTGCGCCCGATTGAAGGTCCGGCCTGGGGCTACCGTTATCGCGCGCGGCTGTCGGTGCGCTATGTGCGCAAAAAAGGAACAGTGCTGGTAGGTTTCCATGAGCGCAAAAGCAGCTACGTGGCCGACATGGTCGAATGCCACGTGCTGCCCCGCCATGTCAGCGACATGCTGGTGCCGCTGCGTGAGCTGATTGGCGGCATGGACGCGAAAGAAGCCCTGCCGCAGATCGAGCTGGCCTGCGGCGACAACGTCACCGCCATGGTGCTGCGCCATATGGAACCGCTCAGCGCGGGCGACCTGGCACGCTTGCGCGCCTTTGCCGCCGCCCGCCCGGGCCTGCAGTGGTGGCTGCAGCCCGGCGGGCTGGAGACGGTGATGCTGCTGGACGATGCGACGCAGCAACTGAGCTACGGCCTGCCCGAATTCGGCATCACCATGCCTTTCAAGCCGACCGACTTCACCCAGGTCAATCCGGAGATCAACCAGGCGCTGGTGTCGCGCGCCCTGCGCCTGCTGGCCGTGCGGCCGGATGAGCGGGTGATTGACTGGTTTTGCGGCCTGGGCAACTTCACGCTGCCGCTGGCGACACGGGCCCGGGAGGTGCTGGGCATCGAGGGCAGCGAAGTGTTGGTGGCCCGGTCCCGTGAAAACTTTGAAAGAAACCGGGCAGCGTCTGCCGTGCGCCGGGCGTTGGCCCCGACCCGGTTTGTGGCGCGCAACCTGTTTGAAATGACCCCGGCCATGCTGGTCAAGGATGGTGCCGCCGACAAATGGCTGGTGGACCCGCCGCGCGAAGGGGCGTTCGAGTTGTTCAAGTCCCTGGCCGCCCTGGAGCAGCAGATTGCGAGCGGCGTTCCCTGTGACGACGGCGAGCACCAGCAAAGCCTGGCCCTGGACGGCTGGGCGCCGCCCAGGCGCATCGTTTACGTGAGCTGCAACCCGGCCACCCTGGCGCGCGATGCGGGTGTTCTGGTGGCTGGTGGCGCCTGGCGCTGCACGGCGGCCGGCGTGGTCAACATGTTTCCGCACACGGCGCATGTGGAGTCCATTGCGGTGTTCGAGCGGGCATAAAAAAAGGAGCCCAGGAGGCTCCTTTTTTCGGGGCGGGAGTTTTTAGTCGCTGTCGCCGCCGAAGATTCCCAGCAGGGCCAGCAGGCTCTGGAAGATATTGAACAGGTCCAGGTAAATGGCCAGGGTGGCGCTGATGTAGTTGGTTTCGCCGCCGTCGATCACCTGTTTCAGGTCATACAGCAAATAGGCGCTGAACACCGCGATGGCCAGGGTGCTGATCACCGCCATCAGCATGGTGGAGCCGACAAACACGTTGATGACGGCCGCCACCAGGATGACCAGGGCGCCGGCAAAAAGCCATTTGCTCATGCCGCTCAGGTCCCGCTTGATGACGGTGGCGAGGCTGGCCATCACGAACATCACGCCGGCCGTGCCGGCAAAAGCCGTCATCACCAGCGAGGAGCCATTGCTGAAGCCCAGCACCATGGCAATCAGGCGAGAGAGCATCAGGCCCATGAAGAAGGTAAAGCCCAGCAGCACGGGCACCCCGGCCGCCGAGTTCTTGGTCTTCTCAATGGCAAAGATAAAACCGAATGCACCACCCAGGAACACAATCAGGCCCAATCCGCCTGTCAACGAACGGGTGATGCCGGTCGCCACGCCCAGCCACGCGCCCAGCACGGTGGGCAACAGGCTCAGGGCCAGCAACCAATAGGTGTTGCGCAGGACCTTGTTGCGTTGCTCGACGCTTGTGGCAACGCCATAGTCGAGGGTTTGAACATTGTCAGTCATGAGAGTCGTCTCCAGGGCGCCAGCAAATGCGGGCAAGATTATTTTAGGGTGCATTGCCGTTTTTCCAGTCCGCACTCCCTACTTTTTGTAAGGGTTCTATAAGCTAATTTGGCAGCAATGGGTCCGAAGGACGGCCTCGAATTTGCGTATGCTCGGTATCTTTGCCATCAACGGAAAATCCTGAAAACCATGAAATCAAAAGCAGTGCTTGAATTCGCAGACGTTAAAACCATCGCCGCGGCCGCCGAGGCTGAAGCCCTCAAGAACAACTGGGCCGTGACCATCGCCATCGTTGACGACGGCGGCCATCTGCTGCACCTGCAGCGCCTGGACGGTGCGCCGCCGATTTCCTCGCACCTTGCGCCCGCCAAGGCCAACACCGCCGCCATGGGCCGCCGTGACAGCAAGATTTACGAAGACGTCATCAACGGCGGCCGCATGTCTTTCCTGTCGGCACCTTACCTTCAGGGGATGCTGGAAGGCGGCGTGCCGATCATGAAGGACGGCCAATGCATCGGTGCTGTGGGCGTGAGCGGCGTGAAGTCCAGCGAAGACGCGCAGATCGCGCGCGCAGGCATGGCCGCCATCGGCCTCTAGAACCCGCTTGCTGCGGGCATGAAAAAAGCCGACCTGGTGGTCGGCTTTTTTTGTTGGCGTTAGCCAAGAGCATCAGGAAAAAAAGCCTGGCTAAACAACTCCAGGGAGTCTATGGCTGGCTAAAAACGACCTTGGGAGCTTGGTAGCCCCGGATCGCCCCACGATGAAACTCTTGATGAAAAACTGTGCTGAAACCCGCGTAGACCTTATTTGGTCAAGATCAGTTTGCCAAGGCGTGTGGCTTGGAGCCGGTAGGTGGCGCCGTTGTGGTTGATTTCCACGGCCTTTTGTCCGCGCAGGATTTCCGTGCTGCTGACCGTGGCCGCAGGACTGCCCTGGCCGCCCGAAGCGGTCTCTGTGTGCACGGGGGCGCGGGCAGGAAGGCTCAAGGTGTTGGAGGGGGGCAATGCGATGGACATGGTTTAAACCTGTTTGGGTTTCGTTGAGTTAATGATAACCATTCTCATTTGAAAGTCAAGCGAGTTTGGCCTGCGAAGTGTTTTCTTTTTGTGTCAAAGGAAAAGGCCTGCCGCGAGGTTCAGGGCGGTGGGCCTTGATCGGTTTTGATCAGTTCTTGGGTTCGGTGATAAAGCCGATTTTGCGCAGGCCGGCTTGTTGCGCGGCCGCCATGGCCTGCGCCACGCGTTCATAGCGAACCGATTTGTCGCCACGGATGTGCAACTCGGGTTGCGGGTTCTGGGCTGCCGCGGTCTTGAGCTGGGTGGCCAGCTGTTCATCGGTGATCTTGGTTTCGTTGAGAAAATAGCTGCCTTCGGCGTCCACGCTCAGGCGCACCGTTTCAGGCTTGATGTTCTGCGCTTCGTTGGAGGCGCGCGGCAGGTCGATGTTGACGGAGTGTTTCATCACGGGGACCGTGATGATGAAAATGATGAGCAGTACCAGCATGATGTCCACCATGGGCGTCATGTTGATCTCGTTCATCACGTCGTCGCTGTCGTCTTGGGTTCCAAAGGCCATGATGCTTCCCGGTCGCTAAATAGGGGGGGGCCGCGTTTCAGGTCGCGGGGGGTTGGATGGTTGCTCAGGCCTTTTTCATGGCCACGACGTTGGCCTGGCCGCCGGCGCTCACGCGGGCGCCGGTTACGAAATAGGCATGCAGGTCGTGCGCGAAGCGGTTGAGCTTTTGCAGCACGCCCTTGTTGCCGCGCACCAGCGCGTTGTAGCCCAGCACAGCGGGAATGGCCACGGCCAGACCCAGGGCCGTCATGATCAGTGATTCGCCGATGGGGCCGGCCACCTTGTCGATGGTCGCCTGGCCGGCAGCGCCTATGGACAGCAACGCATGGTAGATGCCCCACACGGTGCCGAACAGGCCGACGAAGGGCGCGGTCGAGCCGACGGAAGCCAGGATGGCCAAGCCGGACTGCAGCTTGCCGGTGAATTCGTCAATGGTATTGCGCAGTGTGCGCGTGACCCAGTCGCTCACGTCCAAAGCGTCATGCAGGTGTGCCTTGGTGTTGCGGTGATGCAGAGTGGCTTCGCGGCCTTCCAGGGCCAGCTGGCGGAAGGGATTGGTCGGGTCGCCGCCGAGCTTGGTGAGGCCGGCCGCGAAGTCCTCGCTATGCCAGAAGTCTTCCGCCGAACGGGCGATCTTTTTGTACTTGATGAGGTCCAGCGACTTGATGATGATGACCATCCACGAGGCCAGCGACATCGCCAATAGCAGCACCGCCACTGATTTGGTGACGATATCGCCCTGGCTCCAGACGTTGGCAAGGCCGAATTGGGAATTCATGAATCAATACTCCAAGGTTCAAAAAGATTTCGCTCAGTCTTTTAATGTCCAGTTGATGGGGACATTGAAGGGCATGGCTTCGGGAACGCCGTTTCGCTTGCCGGGTACATAGCGCCAGCTCATCACGGCGTCGTAGGCGGCCTTGTCTAGGCGGGAAAAGCCGCTCGATGTAACGAGTTCGGCGCGCTGGGGCTTTCCGTCGGCACCAATCCATACCTTGTAAGTCACCTTGCCATGTTCACCGAAGCGCTTGCTCAGGGGGGGATAGATCGGCGTCGGGTTCTGCAGATAGTCGGCGTCGCTGGAAGGCAATTGCACAACTGGGGGGCCCGGCGGCGCTGCGGGTGCGACGGCCACGGGCGCGGGCGCGGGCGGCAGCGGCGGCGTGACCACGCCCGTCGGGGCATTCGGGGAGGGCGCCGGATCGGGAATGGCCAGGGGTTGCGGCGCTGGTTGCACGGGGGTTTTTGCGACGGGCTTTTTCTGTACCGCCGGTGTGGGCGGCGTAGGGGGCACGGGCTCCACCTTGGGAGCGGGCGGGTTGATGAATTGCGTCAGGATTTCCGCGGGTACCACGATTTCCGCTGCGCGCATCAGCAAGCCGCTTTGCAGTGCCCAGATGAAGCCGATGTGCAGACCGACCACGACCAGGGCGATCACGGCATTTCGACTCAGAGGCCGGCGCGGCGCAGGGGCGCGCGGGGCGGTGGAGAAAGTGGCGGTCATCGGGAAATGGTGGGTAGGCGAAGGGCCGCGAACGTGTCGCGGTCCGGTTCTATCGGTGTTTGAGCAGAATCAGCGGCGGAAAATCCACCACGTGGAAACTATTACCAGAAGCAAGCTTGCAGGAAGCCCCGCAATCAGGCTTGAGGTGAGTGTTGCAAGATGTTCCATGGGCTGCCTTCCTGCGCGTGGGCGGCGAGCTTGATGTTGGCAGTCGGGCAACTGGTGCTGCATTGCGCCACCACGTCGCGGGCGCAGCCTTCGCATTGGCCGCACTGGGTGGCGACGCCGAGTTCGAACTGGATTTCGTCAAAGCCCAGGCCCGCGCGGGCATGGCGGGCAATTTCGCGGTCGGAGATACGGCGGCAGACGCAAACAATCATGGAGGGGGGTTGGCTGGGGATTGATTCAATCGGTCTCTCGATTATAAATGCGAATCTGTCGCATTTGCAATCTTGTGAGGCTTAATTTCGGCGCCAAGCCGTTCCCGACCTCCAAGCAAGCATCAATAGTCCAGCTTGAAAAACTCCCTGACCCAAGACCGGCGAGCAATGGATGCTATAAATTTTGTAGTGTTGAGCGGGGCGCGCAGTTGAATTCCTGGCCCCCAAAGACCCCTCGCAAGAGGGGTGATGCCCCGGGAAGCGCCTTAGACCTCAGCCCACATGCGCAGCAGGTTGTGATAGCAGCCGGTTAACCGCACCACCTCCGGGCTCTCGGCGGAGCCCTGGGCCGCGCGTTCCAGGTCTTTATGGCGCAGCGAGGTAATGGCCATGTCCATCTCGTACAGAAGCCGGCGCTGGGCATCGGAGCGGACCATGCTTTCGATCCAGAAAAAGCAGGCCAGCCGTTCGCCGCGCGTGACCGGCTCCACGCGGTGCACGGAGGTGCCCGGGTACATGACCAGGTCGCCGGCCTCGAATTTGATGCGCTGCTCGCCGTAGGTGTCCTGCACCACCAGCTCACCGCCGTCGTAGCTGGCCGGATCGCTCAGGAACAGCGTGCAGGAAATGTCGGTGCGCACATGACGCGCCGTGGCCGCATGCGTGCGCACGGCATTGTCGATGTGGTTGCCGAAGTTGTTGGCGTCGCCACCGTAGCGGTTGAACAGCGGCGGGTAGACCGATTTGGGCAGCGCCCCGGTGACGAACATGGGGTTGCGGGCCAAGGCCACCGACACGATGTGGCGCGCCTGCTGGGCGGCCGGCAATTCTTCGGGCAGTTGCAGGTTGTTCTTGACGGTGCCGCTCTGGCTGCCGGCGGTGATGCGGCCGTCGGCCCAGTCGGCACCCAGGATCAGCTCGCGGACCTGTGCGAGTTCGCCGGGCTGGAGGGCTTGGTGAATACGAAGCAGCATGGAGGAATCTCCGGAAAGATCGCTGAAATGAAAAAGGCACCCGGAGTATCCCCCAGGTGCCCGAGACCTCGAAAAAACTCTCTTCTTCGAATCAGAACTTGCTGGTCAGCGTCACGCGCACGCTGCGCGCGTCGCCGGGCGCGGCAAAGCCGCGGTACAGCGTGTTGTAGTAGACCTTGTCGAAGATATTGTCGATGTTGAGCTTGACGGTGTTGCCTTCGCTGATGCGGTATTCCACCAGCGCGTCGGCCTTGACGTAGCCTGGCGCGCGGTTGAAGGTGGTGACGCTGTTGGCCGGCTTGTTGGTGCTGACGGCTGTGAAGCCGCCGCCGATACGCCACTTGTCGCCTATGCGGTAGGTGGTGAACAGGTTGGCCTGGCGGCTTGGGCTCAGGCCGGGGTTTTGGCCGACCTCGGCAAGGCCCGCGGCATTGGAGCCCGATTTATCGATCTTTGCCTTCAGGAAACCGATGCCCGCAAAAACGTCCCACTGCGGCGTGATACGGCCGGCAACCTCGAACTCGAGGGCGTCGGTATGGCGCTTGCCGGACAGCAGGTAGGAGTTGGTGTTGGTGTCCAGGTCGGTGTTGCGCTCGTTGTACTTCTCGGTGCGAGCCAGCGCGGCGCGCAGCGACAGGTCGCCGCCGTAGAGCTCCCACTTGGCGCCGATTTCCATATTGCGGCTGCTTTCGGGAGCGGTGTTGGCCGATTGCGGATCGAACTGGTACAGGTCGCCCGAGGTGTTGAAGGACGTGCCGTAGGCCGCGTAGTAGCTGACCTCTTCGGTCGGCTGGTACATCACGCCCAGGCGCTTGCTCAGCAGGCTGTCGGACCGGGACAGCGGCGTGTTGTTGGGCGCGGTGCCGCCGGGGCGCTGGTAGTCGGCCTTGAAGTTGTCGATGCGCAGGCCTGCGACCAGTTTCCAGTAAGGCGTGAGGTCGATCGTGTCCTGCATGTACAGGCCCAGCGTCGTCGCCTTGAATTGCGTTTCCAGCCTCTGCGTGAGGTTGCCGCCTATGCCGTTGCTGATGGGGTTGCCGACGACGGTGGAGGGCTTGGCGGGGCCGCCTGCCGCCACCGCGAGGAAGGGGTAGCTGGAGCGGTCGGAGTTTTCCACCGCGTATTCGGCGCCTATCAGCAGGCTGTTCTTGCGGCCGAACCACTGGGTGGTGGTGAGGTAGTCGGTTTGCAGGAAGGTGTGGTGCTCATTGCCCGCCTTGGCATTGCCGGCGCTGCTGGCGCCACGGCTCACCACCGTGTTGGCGCTCAGATTGGCCAGCGTGGTACCCGCGGCGAAGCTGGCCTGCGTGGCGCGCAGCGTGCGCGAATAGTAGCCGTCGCGCACGGTGGTTTTCAGGCTGCTGCCGTCGGCCCAGCGGTGGGTGTGGCTTAGAGTGACGGCATCGGCCTTGTCGTTCTGGAAGTCGGTGTTCAGGCCGTACCAGTATTTGTTGGTGGGGCCGGGCGCCGGGCGGTCGTTGAACCACGCAAAACCCCAGTCGGGCTTGTCATTGTAATGCAGGTGGTAGTAGCTGATTTCAAATTCGTTGGCCGTGCCGATGCCGAAGCGGTAGTCCAGCGCCAGGCCGCGGCGGTGGGTGGTCGCGCTGGCGTTTTCGCCGCGACCGTCGCCGTCGGTGGCCATGGCGTTGATGCGCAAGGCCGCATCGTCGTCCAGCTTGAAGTTGAAGTCGCCCTGGTAGCGCTGGTAGCCCTTGGTGCCGACGGTGGCATTCACCTCGTGTTCGGTGATCAGGCGAGCCTGTTTGCTGACCTGGTTGATCACGCCGCCGGTGGAGCCGCGGCCGAACAGCATGGAGGCCGCGCCGCGCAGGACTTCCACGCGCTCGGTGTTGAAGTTGTCGCGGTTGTACTGCGCGATGTCGCGCATGCCGTCCAGGTAAATGTCGCCCGCCGCGCTGAAGCCGCGCAGTCGGATGTTGTCGCCGACGCGGCCGCCTTCGCCGGCTTCAAACGTGATGCCGATGACGTTTTCCAGGGCGCTCTTGAAGCTGTCCTTGCCCTGGTCGTGCATCAGCTTTTCATTGACGACCGTCAGCGACTGCGGGATGTCCTTGGCCGCCACGGGCATCTTGCCGACGCTGGTGATGCCGCTCTGGTAGGTCTGGTTCTCGCGCTCACGCGTGCCCGTGACCGTCACGGGGGCCAGGGTTTTGCCCTCGGCCTGCGTGGAAGTCGTGGTACTTGCGGCGGCGGGCGCCGGTGCGGCGCTTTGCGCCCATCCGGACACCGAGACAGCCAGCATCAGTGCGCCGAGCGGCAGCAGGGCTTTGTCGGAAGATGAGGCAGAAGCCGCTGACGCGGCGAGAGGGGCGAAGCTGCTGGTACCAGCATTGCGGTTTTTTTTATTGCGCGCAGTTTTTGCAGCGCGAGCGGACGGGTGTGCCAAGGTGGCCTCCAAGCAAGGTCCGGCCTATGGCAGGCGGACCGGGTTCAGGAAAAAAGCTTGGCTGGCCCGAAATCACCGAAAAGGGATGCGAGTTGGCTGGCTCGAAAAATTTGCTTGAAGTTTATCCTAAATGATAATGATTCGTAATATCTTGTTTCTTAATGATGAAGAACCAAATGTCGCAAGGCTTTTTTTGTGGCAAAAATGCGAAACAGGGGGTCAAAGTCCATTTCAAGGCGGGAGCCGCGCGGGAATGAGATGGGCGGCAAAAGCTGCCGAAACGACAACGGGGCCCAAAGGCCCCGTATTTTGTTGATGCACCGGAGATGCGGGATTGCCGCAAACGCTTAGCTGATTTCGCCCATCTGGCTTTGCAGGTAGTTCTGTATGCCAACCTTGGCGACCAGCTCGATCTGGGTTTCCAGGAAGTCGATGTGCTCTTCGGTGTCGTCCAGGATTTCCTGCAGCAGGTCGCGCGAGACGTAGTCGCGCACGATCTCGCAGTGGGCGATGCCATCCTTGATCGTCGCCTGTGCCCCGGTTTCGGCTTGCAGGTCGCAGTTGAGTGCTTCCAGCACGTCCTCGCCGATCATCAGCTTGCCCAGGTCCTGCAGGTTGGGCAGGCCGTCAAGCATGAAGATGCGGTCCATCAGCTTGTCGGCGTGTTTCATTTCGCCGATGGATTCCTCGTATTCCTTCTTGGCCAGCTTGTCCAGGCCCCAGTGCTTGTACATGCGGTAGTGCAGAAAGTACTGGTTGATGGCCGTCAGTTCATTCTTGAGCTGCGCCTGCAGATGAGCGATGACTTGTGCGTCGCCTTTCATGGAATTCCTTATCGTTGTAGTTCGGATCGCCCATTGTCACTGGCCGTAGCCCGCAACTCAAGCATTCCCCCTGCTGGCGCGGTCTGTTTGCGTTTGATTGTGAGAACCGTTCGTATTGCTGCGGGACCGGCGCTCAGCGTTCGGCGAAGGCGCGCTCCACCACGAAGTGGCCGGCGTGCTGCATATTGCCTTCTTCCAGGCCCTGGGCTTCCAGCATGGCCTTGATGTCGCGCAGCATGTCGGGGCTGCCGCACAGCATCAGGCGGTCGTTGTCCGCCGAGATCGCCGGCAAGCCGAGGTCGCTGTAAATCTTGCCCGACTGCATGAGCTCAGTGATGCGGCCCTCGTTACGAAAGCGCTCGCGCGTCACGGTCGGGTAATACATCAGCCGGCCACGCACCAGTTCGCCCAGGAACTCATGCTCGTGCAACTCATGCTCGATCAGCCCGCGGTAGGCCAGCTCGGCGCTTGTGCGGCAGCCATGCACCAGCACCACGCGCTCAAAGCGCTCGTAGGTGTCGGGGTCCTTGATCAGCGAGAGGAAGGGCGCCAGGCCGGTGCCGGTCGCCAGCAGCCACAGCGTCTTGCCGGGCAACAGGTTTTGCAGCAGCAGCGTGCCGGTAGGCTTGCGGCCCACCAGGATGTCGTCGCCGGGCTTGAGGTGCTGCAGCCGCGAGGTCAGCGGGCCGTTGGCCACCTTGATGCTGAAAAACTCCAGCTGGTCTTCATGGTTGGCGCTGGCCACGCTGTAGGCGCGCATCAGCGGTTTGCCATCGACAGGCAGGCCGATCATCGTGAACTGGCCATTGACGAAACGAAAGCCGGGGTCGCGTGTGGCGGTGAAGCTAAAGAGCGTATCGGTCCAGTGGTGGACGGAAATAATGCGTTCGGTGTTAAAAGCGCTCATGAGAAAAAGGAAGAAGGAAAGAATGAAAAGTAGTATGGGCAATGCAAGAGGGCAGGAGGCCCGCCGCGCACTCCTTCAGTTCAGCCTTCAGATCGTGCGTGAGCAGCATCGTATTTTATCGCCTGCGCGAAACTGTCGTTCGCGGCCGCTGCGACGCCATGCCGGCGCCAAATTCTCGCTGTTGCTCAGCGCCCGGCCGGCTTGCGTGGCATCCATGCGCACCAGACCATCACGGCCACCGGCAGACCCAGGCTCAACCAGGCCCACCAGTCGCCCCATCCATCGGAAACCAGCGCAGTCAGCAGGCCACTGGCGCTGAGCAGGCCCAGCACCAGGGGCCAGCGCCACAGGTGCCAGAAAGCGGAGTTTGCAGGTGCACTCATGCGGCACCATCCGGGGCGTTGTGGGGTAGGGCATGCGAGTCTCGCGCAGTGCCGGCCGAGGCGGGTTGCTTTGTGGCTGCCGCTGGGTTGCGGCGCTTGATCCACAAATAGAGGCCGCTGCCCAGCACGACGATGGTGGCGATGTCCAGCAGCGCCCAGAGAATTTGCATGGGCATGCCGCCGTAGTCGCCGAAGTGCAGCGGCTGCGATACCAGCAGGGCGGTGAGGTACCAGGGCAGCGGTGGGCTGGCGGTAATCGCATTGGTACCCGCATCCACCAGCACCGGCTTGAGCAGGCGTGAATTGAAAGGCTCGTTGCCGCGCAGGAACACCGTGTAATGGTGCGGGCTGGAAAACGTTGTGCCCGGAAAGGCAATGAAAGCCATCCTCATGTTGGGGGTGAGCGCGGTGGCCGACAATGCCGCCTGCTGCACCGAGGCCAGGCGAGCCGGCGGCTTTTGCCCCTGGTAAGGCGCCAGCAGCGCGCTGAGCTGGTCGTACTGCCAGTACTTGATCACCAGATCGGCCCAGGTGTTGATCATCCCGGTGGCGCCCACGGTGAAGGCCCACACCAAAGTCACGATGCCCAGCAGGTTGTGCAGGTCCAGCCACCTGGCGCGTGGCCGGCTTTTCCGCACGGCGCCGAATTCCAGCTTGCGCATGAAGGGCGCGTACAACACCACACCCGAAACAATCGCCAGCAGCAGCAAGAGGCCCATCAAGCCCAGGAACAGCTTGCCGGGCAGCCCGGCGAACAGGTCCACGTGCAGCTTGAACATGACGTACATAAAACCTTCGTCGAACTTCGGCTGCGCCAGCACCGCGGCGCTGCGCGCATCGACGGCGACCGTCTTGTTGCCGACCTCGGAGATCGGCGTGTCACCCAGCGTGACGTACCAGAAGCGGTCGTCGTCGATCTCATGCGAAGCGAACATGGGCACCTTGCCCGGATGCAAGGCCTGCGCCACCTGCATCACCTTGTCCAGGCTGGCGCGTGGTGTTTCCTTGGGCAGGTCGGGCGCTTCCACTTCGGTACCCAGCAAATGGCCGATCTCATGGTGAAAAATCAAAGGCAGCCCGGTCAGGCACAGCAGCAGCATGAAGACCGTGCAGACCAGGCTGCTCCACTTGTGGATCCAGGTCCAGGTTTTCACTTTACGGCTGTTCATCGCGATGCTCCTTCGTGTCTAAAAACGATAGGTCGCGCTGGCCACCACGTTGCGTCGAGCGCCATACCAGCAGTCACCGCGCGCCAGGCAGGTGCTGAAGTAGGTCTTGTCGGTCGCGTTGTTGATGTTGACGGCATAGCGCCAGTCCCCGGTGTCGTAGGCGAACATCAGGTCCAGCAAGGCGGCGCTGGGGATGTGCGGGCCGTTGCCGCCACCTTGCCGGTCGTTGAAGGCGCCCATCCAGCGCACGCCGGCGCCGGCCGAGAAGCCGTTCACACCGGCGATGGAGAATCGGTATTTGGCCCAGGCACTGGCCTGGTGCTTGGGCAGGCCTTCGAGCTGCTTGTCCAGTTCGGTGTAGTTGTAGTGCGCGACCAGTTCCAGGTTGGGCGTGAGCGGGCCCTTGACCTCCAGCTCCAGTCCCTTGGTACGCGTGGCGCCGACCTGGGTATAGGTGTCGGGCATCGGCGAGGCGATCTGGTTTTTTTCGCGCAGGTCGTAGAGCGCAGCGCTGAAGGCCAGCGCGCGGCCCGCCGGTTCGTATTTCAGGCCCAACTCCCATTGCTCGCCGCGCAGTGGCTTGAATACCTGGCCTTTGATGGCGGCTTGGGGCGTGAACGATTCGCTGTAACTCACATAGGGCGACCAGCCCGAGGGGAAAGCGTACATCAGGCCCAGGCGTTTGGTCGTGGCCTTGCTCTCTTCCTCGGCACTGCCGTCGGCCCCCGCGACGGCCTTGTCATGGCGCAGGCCAGCCGTGACGATCCAGTGGCCCCACTTCATCTGGTCCTGCACATACAGGCCGGTCTGGCGCTGGGTGGTGCGCGGCAGTGCGGTGCGGTCAGGAACCAGCAGGTTGCCGTAGACCGGTGCGTAGGCGTCTATCTCGCTGACCGTCGCGCCCGACCAGACGTTCTCGCGGTGGCGCGCGAAGTCCGCGCCGAGCAGCAGCGTATGCTGCACGGCGCCGGTGCTGAAATGGCCTTCGGCGTGGGTGTCCAGCGCGGTGATGCGGTTGCGTGTCAGCGAACTGTCGTTGATGCGGCCCAGCCGCCGTTTGGCCACCGGGTCTGATCCCCAACTACCCGGTGCCGTGAAGAAATCACCATAGTGGTAGCGGTTGTCGTTCTCGTTGCGCGAGATGCGGAAGTTCTGGCGCACCGTCCAACCGTCGTTGAACTTGTGCTCGAACAGCCAGCCGAAAGTCTTGCGCTCGGAGTTGTAGTAGTCGCCGGGCTCCCCGATGAAACGGTTGGTGGGCAGGCGGCCGTTGGGATTGGGCAGCAGCGTGCCCTCCCACGGGAAGAATTGCGAGGTCGAGCCGCTTTTGTCTTTCTGCCACAGCACCTGCAAGGTCAGCGAGGTCGCGGCGCTGGGCCGCCAGGTCAGCGAAGGCGCGACCAGGCTGCGGTCGTCCGGCACGAAGTCCACTTGTGTGTCCGAACTGCGCTTGAGCGCGACCAGGCGATACAGCCACTCACCGTCCTGCGTGAGCGGGCCGGTCAGGTCGACCTGGAGTTGCTTGCGGCCATAGCTGCCGTACTGCACACCGATCTCGCGCTGGGTCTCTGCCTGCGGCCTCTTGCTGACCATGTTGATCACGCCGGCGGCCGTGCCCGCGCCGAACAGCATGCCTGAGGGCCCGCGCAGGACTTCCAGCCGCTCCAGCGTGTAAGGGTCGGCGCGGGTGCGGCTGGTGTAGTAACCGTAGGCTTCGCGCAGGCCGTCGAGGTAGTTGTCGGGGGTGCTGCCGCGCACCCGCACCGAGTCGGTACGCGAGTCCAGCCCATAGGCATCGGAGCGCACGCCGGCGGCGTAGCCCAGCGCATCCTGCAGGTTGTTGGCGCCCTGGTCGCTGATCTGCTGGCTGGTCACCACGGTGACGGCTTGCGGCGTTTCGGACAGTAGTGTGTCGGTTTTGGTTGCGGTGGAGGCCCTTTTGGCGCGATAGCCTGTTACCGGGCCGGTGGCGGTTTCTTTTTCGGACTCGGCGCTCACCTGCACTTCGCGCAGGGTGGTTTCGGCAGGGGCCTGGGCATAGGCGCCCTGGAGCGTGGCGGCCAGGGAAAGAATGGTGAACGGGGCCAGGCAGCGTGTGGCGCGCGGCAAGTGCAAGCTGGGCAAGTCAAAACTCCGGGAGGAACGCCAGGAAATTGGCGTGCGCACGACGGCCCGATGCGCCACGGCGGGTGGCGGAAATTCAGGAGCCACGTGGGCAGGTTGTTGGCTTGCTGCGCCCGGTAGCGCGAGAGGCTGCTGGGATGTCTGGCTAGCGGAAGAGAAAAAGGGGAAAAGGAAAAAGGGCGCTGCAGACTATAGCATAAATGAGAGTAATTCTCATCTGAAAGACGCCAGAGTTCGTCCGGTTTTTGGCGGGTTTTCCGTCTCGTGACACAAAAAAGCCGCCCGGCCGGGGCGGCTTTTTACATTCAGCGCTTCGTCGCGCCGAGGGCTTATTACGCGGCGATGGGGCTGCGGATCAGGTAGTCGAAGGCGCTGAGGGCGGCCTTCGCGCCTTCGCCGGCCGCGATGATGATCTGCTTGAAGGGCACCGTCGTCACGTCGCCGGCCGCGAACACGCCGGGCACCGAGGTCTGACCCTTGGCGTCGACGATGATTTCGCCGTGCTTGGACAGCTCGACCGTTCCCTTGAGCCAGTCGGTGTTGGGCACCAGGCCGATCTGGATGAACACGCCTTCGAGCGCCACGGTTTTCAGCTCGCCGCTGGCACGGTCTTTGTAGACCAGGCCGTTGACCTTCTGGTCGCCGGTGATTTCAGTGGTCTGCGCGTTGGTGATCACCGTGACGTTCGCCAGGCTGTTCAGCTTGCGCTGCAGCACGGCATCGGCGCGCAGTGCGGTGTCGAACTCGATCAGCGTCACATGGCCGACGATGCCGGCCAGGTCGATGGCCGCCTCGACGCCTGAGTTGCCGCCGCCTATGACCGCCACGCGCTTGCCCTTGAACAGCGGGCCGTCGCAGTGCGGGCAGTAGGCCACGCCCTTGTTCTTGAACTCGTGCTCGCCGGGCACGTTGATGTTGCGCCAGCGCGCGCCGGTCGAAATGACAATGGACTTGCTCTTGAGTGAAGCGCCGTTTTCAAGCTGGACCTCGATCAGGTTTTTGTCCGGACCGCTGTTCGGGATCAAGGCCTTGGCACGCTGCAGGTTCATGATATCCACGTCGTAATTGCGCACGTGCTCTTCCAGCGCATGGGCGAATTTGGGCCCTTCGGTTTCCTTGATGGAAATGAAGTTCTCGATGCCCATGGTGTCCAGCACCTGGCCGCCGAAGCGCTCAGAGGCCACGCCGGTGCGTATGCCTTTGCGCGCGGCGTACACCGCCGCAGCGGCACCGGCCGGGCCGCCGCCGACGATCAGCACGTCGAAAGCCTCCTTGCCGTCTATCTTTTTGGCTTCACGTTCCACACCGCTGGTGTCGATCTTGGCGAGGATTTCTTCCAGGCTCATGCGGCCGTTTCCGAACATGGTGCCGTTGAGGAAGACTGTGGGCACGCCCATGATCTCGCGCTCCTTCACTTCCTCCTGGAAGGTGCCGCCCTCGATCATCGTGGTTCTGATGCGCGGGTTCTGCACCGCCATCAAATTCAGTGCCTGGACCACGTCGGGGCAGTTGTGGCAGGTCAGCGAGACATACACCTCGAAGTCAAAATCGCCATCGAGTGCGCGGATCTGGTCCAGCACGGCTTGCTCGACCTTGGGAGGGTAGCCACCGACCTGCAGCAGCGCCAGGATCAGCGAGGTGAATTCATGGCCCATCGGCAGGCCGGCAAAACGCGGGCCGTGGTTCTCGCTGGGGCGGTTGATCGAGAACGAGGGCTTGCGGTGATTGTCGTCGCGGCTCTCGGTCAGCTTGACCAGGGGCGATGCTTCGGCGACGTCCTTGAGCAGCGACAGCACTTCGCCGGAGGCCTCGCTGTCGTCGAGCGAGGCAACGATTTCGATCGGTTGCGTGGCGCGTTCGAGGTAGCTTTTCAGTTGGGCTTTGGTGGCGTCGTCGAGCATGGGGGACTCACTTTCAATGGCAAAACAATGGCAAAACGGGATCAAAAGGGAACAAAAAAGCCCGGGACGGCACACACGTGCCGGGCCCCCGGGCCTTGTCAGGAGGGCGGCAGGGCGCTTAGATCTTGCCGACCAGGTCGATGGACGGGGCGATGGTCTTGGCGCCTTCGTTCCACTTTGCGGGGCAAACCTGGCCGGGGTGGGCTGCCGTGTATTGGGCTGCTTTCAGCTTGCGCAGGGTTTCCTTGACGTCGCGTGCGATCTCGTTGGAGTGCACTTCGGCGGTCTTGATGACGCCTTCAGGGTTGATCACGAAGGTGCCGCGCAGTGCAAGGCCTTCTTCGGGGATGAACACGTCAAAGGCTTTGGTCAGCGTATGGGTGGGGTCGCCCACCAGTGGGAACTTGGCCTTGCCGACTGCGGGCGAGGTTTCGTGCCAGACCTTGTGCGAGAAGTGGGTGTCGGTGGTGACGATGTAGACCTCTGCGCCGGCCTTCTGGAATTCGGCGTAGTTGTCGGCGGCATCTTCGACTTCCGTGGGGCAGTTGAAAGTGAATGCAGCCGGCATGAAGATCAGGACCGACCATTTGCCCTTCAGCGATTCGTCGGAAACGTCGATGAACTTGCCATTGAGGAAGGCTTGGGTTTTGAAGGGCTGGACTTGGGTATTGATCAGGGACATCTAGATGGATTCCTATAGGTGATGAAAAAAGGCTAAAACTTGCCGGCGAATCGATAGTATATAGCTTTTAATTGTTCGTTAGCGATTGGTATTGACTATTAAGTGGATAGGCGCGATGCAGCCTGTCCGATTGCCATCCTCGTCGCTCCCTGTGACTTCATGGTGACCCATGACAGAGTGGGAGGCGCACCAGAGCGGATGTTTCCCTGATTTATTTTGCATCCAAATGTTGCGAATGAGAACAATTCGCATATACTCTGATCTTTCCAGAGCCAGCCACAAGTGACCGGAGCCGTCAGGCTCATTCGCGTTGCCGCAGCAAGCCCTCCAAACCTCTTACTTTGGGCTTGCATGACTTCCCTCTATCCTTCCTCCCGCTTCGCGCTGCGCGAAATCTCCCTGTTGACCGCCCTGGCCTGTGGCGGCTTTGCTGCGCAGGCGCAGGCGCAGACGGCCTCGCCGGCCACGAGCACCGCGGTGCAAGTCGCCGCCCTGAAAGAAGTCGTCGTCAGCGGCTCGCGCGGCGAGCAGTCGGTCGACGACATCCCGCAAACCATAGACGTGATCAATGCCGCCGACATCGAGCAGGGGCAGATCAGGGACATCCGCGATGCGGCCAAGAACATTCCCAACGTCTCCGTGCGCCGCGCGCCCGCGCGTTTCGGCCTGGCGCAGGGCGACACCGGCCGCGAGGGCAATGCCGGTTTCAATATCCGCGGCCTCGACGGCAATCGCGTGCTGATGATGGTGGATGGCATACGCATTCCGCGCAGCTACGCCTTCAGTCCCAATTCCTTCGGGCGCGACAGCGTCTCCATAGACCTCATCAAGCGCATTGAAGTCGTCAAGGGCCCGGCTTCCGCGCTGTATGGCTCCGACGGCATTGCCGGCCTGGTCAACTTCATCACCTACGAACCGGACGATTATCTGAAGGACGGCAAATCGCTGGGCGGCCGCGCGTCCATCAGCTACAGCGGCGACAACAACGAGAGCGCCGCCAGCGGCACGATTGCCGGCCGTGTCAACGAAACGCTGGCCTGGCAGCTGAACGTGGCCACCAGCAGCGGCAAGGAGCTGGAAAACCGCGGCGACAACAGCGGCACCGGCTTCACCCGGACGGTACCTAACCCACAGAGTGACAAGACCAATTCCCTGCTGGGCAAGGTCGTGCTGACGCCGACCGCTTCGCAAAAACACGTCATCACCTTCGAGCACGTCGACAAGAAGAGCGACTACAACCTGCTGACCGCGCGCTCGGCCACGGTGCTGGACTCCTATTCGACCGGCAAGATGGACCGCGACCGGCTGACATGGGATGCCAAGTACAAGGTGGACACCAGGCTGGCCGACAACATCCAAACGGTGCTCAGCTACCAGGATGCGAAGTCCAGCGACTACACCTACGAGCGCCGCACGGCACTGCCGCAGGAGCGCGTGCGCGACACGAGCTACAGCGAACGCACGCTGCAGGCCAGCATCCAGGCCGACAAGACGATCCGCACGGGCGCCAACTCAGCGCAGAAGATCACCTACGGCCTGGACCACACCAGCGCCAAAATCGAAAACCTGCAGACCGGCCTGGTGCCGCCCGCCGGCGAGACATTCCCGCTCAAACGCTTTCCCGACACCACGGAAACCGCCACCGCCGTCTACGTGCAGGATGAATTCATCCTGGGCGACTGGAGCGTGACGCCGGGCGTGCGCGCCGACAGCTTCAAGATAGACGCGGCGCAGGCCGGCTTCCCGGTGCCTGCGGTGTCCATGTCGGGCTCGGCCGTGTCGCCCAAGGTCGGCGTCATCTACCGCGCCACGCCGCAGTGGAGTTTCTTCGGCAACTACGCCAGCGGTTTCCGCGCACCGAATGCGGGGCAGGTGAACGGCTTCTTCCAGAACCTGGCCGGCGGCTACCGCACCGTGCCCAATCCCAACCTCAAGCCCGAAAAGAGCCGCAACGTCGAATTTGGCGTTCGCGCGCGGCTGGACCAGCTGAGTTTCGACACCGCTGTGTTTTATGGCCGCTTCAAGGACCTGATCCAGGACGGTGCCATCGTGAGCGGTGCTTTTGGCAACCCCGCGAATCCCGCCGTGATCCAGTCGATCAACATCGACAACGCCACCATCAGCGGTTTTGAAATCAAGGGCGACATGAACTGGGGCAAGTTCGGCGACGGCAAGCTCAGCACGCCGTTCTCCTACGGCTACACCCGCGGCACCGTGAAGAACACCGGCAAGCCGCTGGACACCATAGACCCGGCCAAGCTCAGCGTAGGCCTGAAGTATGAGACCCCGTCCTGGGATGTGCGCCTGGACGCGAATCACCATTCGGCCAAGAAGTTTGACGACATCAGCGCGCAGACCATTGCCGCCTCGCCGCCCGCGGTGCCGGTGGCGACCACCCAGTTCGCCGTGCCGTCCGCGACCACGCTGGACCTGACCGGCCAGTGGCGCTTCAGCAAGACTTTGCGCCTGAACGCCGGCCTGATCAATCTGACGAACAAGAAGTACTGGAACTGGTCGGATGTCCGCGGCGTGGCGGCCAACTCCTCCTTCCGCGACGCCTACAGCCAGCCGGGCCGTTATTTCAACGTCTCGCTCGTCGCCGATTTCTGATACCAACCTGAACCTTTTACAAGCCAGAAGGAAAGCGCATGAGCCAGTTTCCCGACCATGGTGCCAATGATGGCGACACCACTGCAGCCGACGTGCAGGGCCTGCCCCCGGCGCAAGCCCTGCTGGCCGGGACGCTGGCGCTGATGACCGGCCATGCCCAGGCCTGCTGCGAAGGGCAGCGCGCCTTGCTGGCCCAAAAAATCATCGACAACCTCCTCATGCTGTCGCGCCACGCCGGTACGCCGCCGAATTTCAGGGCCATTGCCGCCAACCTGCATCCCTTGTGGATGCGGCTCTCGCAGCCCGGCCCCGATCAGCCACAGCAGGGGCTCTTGCCTGCGGACACTTCTGATACCCACCGCGTGCTTTGGCACACAACCCCGGAGACCCTTCAATGAGCGCAGTCCTTCAAATCCAGACGCAGCCAGGCGCCGCAAGCCAGGCCGATGCCGGCACTGCTCCCCTGAACCACGCCGCCCTGCGCGAGCGCTTCGCCGCCGCGCGCAGCAGCGGCAAGCGCGCCAAGGACGCCGCAGAGAGCCTAGGCGTCACCGAAGGCCAGGCCGTGGCCGCTCATGCGGGTACGCACGACTTCTCGCTGAAGGCCATGCCGCTCAAAGGCCCCTGGGTCGAGATCCTGCAGGCGCTGGAGCTGTGCGGGCCGGTCATGGCGCTCACGCGCAACGAGGCCACCGTGCATGAAAAAACCGGTGTCTACCGCAACATCAGCGCGCAGGGCCATATGGGCCTGGCCCTGGGCGAAGACATCGATCTGCGCATTTTCTTCAGCCGCTGGCATGCCGGCTTTTACGTTTTTGAGCCGGCAAATGATCCCAAGAACCCGGCCTCGGAAAGCCTGCAGTTTTTTGATGCGCACGGCGTGGCCGTGCACAAGGTGTTCGCCCGTCCTGAGACTGACCGCGAAGCCTTCAGGGATGTTGCCAACCAGTTCAGCGACGCCGGCCAGGCCTGCACCTTCACGCCCGCCGTGCCCAAAGAGGCTCCCAAGCCCGACGCGGAAATCGACGCCGCCGCATTAGCCCAAGGTTGGAGCCAGATGAAGGACACGCACGAGTTTTTCGGCCTGATCGGCAAGGCCGGCGCTGAGCGCCAGCAGGCCTTTCGCCTGGTCGAAGGCCGCTTCGCACAGAGGGCCGACCTGGGCATTGTGCGCAAGCTGCTCGATGAAGCCTCCATGGACGGCACACCCATCATGGTGTTTGTCGGTAGCCCGGGCTGCATCCAGATCCACACCGGGCCGGTCAAGCGCATTGAACCCATGGCCACCCCGGCAGCGCAATGGATCAACGTGCTGGACGCAGGCTTTAACCTGCACCTGCGCGAAGACAGGGTCAAGAGCGCCTGGATTGTCGAGAAGCCCACGACCGAAGGCCTGGTCACCTCGGTGGAAGTCTTCGACGGCGCGGGCGAGCTGATGGCGATGTTCTTCGGCGCGCGCAAGCCCGGTGTTCCCGAACTGCAGGGCTGGCGCGACATCGTGGCACGCCTGCCCAGGCTCAAGGAAGCTGCCTGAGCGATCCATGACAGCGCTTTTTCGCAGCATTTCCCCACGCAAGGGCTCCCATGAAAACACCTCCACTCCCACTCCGCCGGCGAGACGCCTTGCGGTATTTTTCACTGCCGGTGGTTTCCGCCGTCTCCAGCGTTTGCGGCCTGCCTGCGACTGCTGCGCAGGCCCAGGCGCCGGTGAAGATGCCGCGCATCGTCTCGGTGAGCGGCGCGACCACGGAAATCGTCTACGCGCTGGGCGCTGAAAAGCAACTCGTCGGCACCGACACCACCAGCCTTTATCCGGCTGCGGCCTTGCAGACACCCAAGGTCGGCTATATGCGCCAGCTGTCGGCCGAAGGCCTGCTCTCGCTTAAGCCCGACGCGGTGATAGGCACGACCGAAGCCGGCCCCCAAGTGGTGATGGACCAGATCCGCAACGCCGGCGTCAAGGTGGAACTGGTGGAGGCCGACCATAGCTGGGCCGAAGTGCAGCGCAAGGTCGCCGCGGTAGGGCGGGCCACGGCCCGCGTGGCGCAGGCCGCCGCGCTGCAGGCCAAACTCGATGCCCAATGGGCCGAGGTGCTGGCGGCCGTCGCCCGCAAAGGCGGTCGCAAACCGCGCGCCATCTTTATTCTTTCGCATTCGGGTTCGCCGCAGGTGGCGGGCGAGAAAACCGCTGCGCACGCCATGCTGAATTACGCGGGCCTGGACAATGCCCTCATCAGCATTGGCGGCTCCGCCAATTTCGCCGGATACCGCGCCATGACACCCGAAGCGGTGGTCACCGCCGCGCCCGACGTGATCGTCACCACCACGCAAGGTGTCGAAGCTGTCGGCGGCCTGGAGAAATTCTGGCAACGACCCGGCTTGGAGCTGACGCCCGCCTACAAACGCCGTGCGCTGGTCGCGCTTGACGCGCTCTACCTGATTGGCTTCGGGCCACGCCTGCCGCAGGCCGTGGCCGAGTTGCACCAGGCTGGGTTGAAGGCCGTCGCATGAAGGCCCTCCAGCACGGCGACCACAGGCGCTTGCCCGCGTCGCTGGTGCTGGGCGCGGGCGTGCTGCTGCTGGCCCTGAGCTTTATCGCCGGCAGCGCGCGCGGCGCTTATGCCATCAGCCCGCTGCAACTTTGGAACGTGCTGCTCGACATGCTGGCTGGTAGCACCCAGCCCACGCCTGAGCACCTGGTCTTCATGAACATACGCCTGCCGCGCTTGCTGCTGGGCGTGGCGGCCGGCGCGGCGCTGGGTCTGTCCGGGGCGCTGATGCAGGGCCTGTTTCGCAATCCGCTGGCCGACCCCGGCCTCATTGGCGTCAGCAGCGGCGCGGCATTGGCCGCCGGCATGACGATCGTGCTCGGCAGCCTGTGGTTCCCCGAGATGCCGCGCACGCTGGGCAGCTGGACGCTGGTGGCGGCGGCTTTCGCGGGCAGCCTGCTGGTCACCATGCTGGTGTATGCACTGTCGCAACAGGACGGCGCGACGCGGGTCGGCCTGATGCTGCTCGCGGGCGTCGCCATCAATGCTCTAGCCGGCGCCGGCCTGGGCTACCTGACTTTCCTGGCCACCGACGAGCAACTGCGCAACATCCAGTTCTGGTTGCTGGGCAGCCTGGGCGGCGCGCGCTGGAGCGCGGTGGCCTTGGTGTTGTCGGTGGTGACGGCGGCCGTGGGTTTGGGCATTGCGCTGGCCAGGCCGCTCAATGCCATCGCGTTGGGCGAGGCCCAGGCGGCGCTGCTGGGCGTGCCGGTGGAACGCGTCAAGCGCCTTGCGGTGCTGCTGACGGCACTGGCGGTAGGCGCCGTCACGGCCACCACCGGCATCATCGGTTTCATCGGCCTGGTGGCGCCGCACTGCGTGCGCCTGGTGGCCGGGCCTGACCACCGCATCGTGCTGCCGGGCTCGGCGCTGCTGGGCGCGGCCCTGGTGTTGGCGGCGGACAGCGTGGCGCGCACCATGGTCAAACCTGCCGAGCTGCCGCTGGGGGTGCTGACGGCTTTTGTCGGCGTGCCGTTCTTTTTACTGCTGCTGCGGCACTTCCGCAGCCGGATTTGAGAGCCTGTTCATGAACGCGCGCAACCAGATTGATTTTTTGCCGCTGGCCGGCATGCTTGAGGTGGCCAGCGTGGGCGTTGAGGTGCCGGGCCGTTCGCTGCTACAGGCGGTTTCCGCGCAATTCATCGCGGGCCAAGTCACGGCCGTGCTGGGGCCCAACGGCGCGGGCAAGTCCACCTTGATGTCGCTGCTGACCGGCCAGCGCCAGCCTTCGGGCGGCCATGTCTGCCTGGCCGGCAAGGCCCTGTCCGCCCATGCCCCCGCGGAGCTGGCCCGCATGCGCGCCTGCGTGGCGCAGGAAACCCAGGTCGCGTTCGAGTTCACCGTGCGCGAAGTGGTGGAGCTGGGCCGTTATCCGCACCGCCGCCATTTGGGCCGGAGCGAAGCCGATGTAGTGCTGCAGGCGATGCAGGCCACCGCGGTCGAGCACTTGCAGCACCGCGTGCTCAACACGCTCTCGGGCGGCGAAAAAGCGCGTGTCCACCTGGCGCGCGCACTGGCACAGGTGTGGGAGCCCCTGGCGGGCCAGTCCACACGCTGGCTGTTGTTGGATGAACCCACCGCCGCACTCGACCTCCAGCACCAGCACCGCATGCTGCAACTTGTGCGCGCCTGGGCCATCGCCCAGGGTGTCGGTGTGGTGGCCGTGCTGCACGACCTGAACCTGGCACTGCGCTACAGCGACCGCTGTGTGGTGCTGCAGGGCGGGCAGGTGGTGGGCAGCGGCGCCACCGCCGAGGTGCTCACGCCGCTTTGCATTGAAAAAGTCTGGGGCGTGGTAGCGCACCCGGTGGCGCCGCAGGGCGGGGCGCGGGCGCCGCGCCAGTATCTTTTTGAGGCGCCTGTCTAGCAGCTCGGAGGCTAGACCGACAAGGCAATCACGACGGCCGACTCGTCGATCTGCGCCTGCACAAGGCTTTGGGTTTTCAGCCCGCTGCCCGGCGCCGCAAAACCCACCAACTGCAAGCCGGCGTCAAGCTGCAGCGACACCTCGTCGCCGCCGGCGCCGCGGCTGATCCGCACGGCCTGGCCCTTCAGGCTTTGCAGGCCTGGCGGTGTGGGGCTTTGCGCGCTGACCACCACCGCCGTGGCCTTGCACAGCGCCAGCACGGCCTGTCCTTTTTTCAGGCCGAGCAACTCTGCACTGGCCTTGGTGATGCGCGAGACCAGCGTGGCGCCGCCAGCCAGCCTCAAATGCACATGCGCCACCTGACCCCGCAGTGCCAGCTTGTCGACTTCGCAAGGCAACTGGTTGCGCATGCTGGTGCGCACGCCCATGTTGGAGAGCGTGGGCAGCGCGCGCGGCAGCAGCAACTCATTGGACTTGAAACCGGCCAGCACCTGGCTGCGGGTTTCATTCAAAAGGCCGGCCACGGCCAGCAATTTCTGCCCCGCCGGCGTTAGCGTCGCACCGCCGCCGCCCGAGCCGCCCACGGCGCGCTCCACCAGCGCCACGCCGGCCAGGTTGGTCAGGATGTCTATGGCCTGCCAGGCGGCCTTATAGCTGACTTCGGCCTCGCGTGCCGCCTGCGAGATCGAGCCGCTTTCGCCGACCAGGCGCAGGATTTCGATGCGCTTGTCGGCCGGCTCGTGGCCCAGGGCGCTGGCGAAGGAGGGGGCGGTGGATGGGGCTGCGGGTTTTTTCATGGAAGGCCCAAGGGCAGGCTGCGCTATTCTAAAATAGAATAGCGCTTGGGTGGTGGGCCAAGCGCTGCCAAGCTGGCCTGTCCCAATCCCCTCCATCTTTCACCTTCGGAGTCCCCAGATGCCCAAAATCGTGTTGCGCTGGTTGTCGGTGCTGTGCCTCGCACTGGCCTCGGCCGCTGCGCTGGCCGAGGAAATCCAGGTCGCGGTCGCGGCCAACTTCACCGCGCCCATGAAACTGATCGCCGCGGACTTTGAAAAAGACACCGGCCACAAGGCGGTGCTGACCTTTGGCGCCACCGGCAAGTTCTACGCGCAGATCAGCAACGGCGCGCCCTTCGAAGTGTTCCTCGCGGCCGACGATGAAACCCCCGCGAGGCTTGAGAAAGAGGGTACCGCCGTGAACGGAAGCCGCTTCAGCTATGCCACCGGCAAGCTGGTGCTCTGGTCGGCGCAGCCTGGCTTGGTCGACGCGCAGGGCGAGGTCCTGAAAAAGGGAGACTTTAAAAAAATCGCCATTGCCGCGCCCAGGCTCGCGCCCTATGGCGCAGCGGCCGTTGAAACCATGAACAAGCTGGGTCTGCAGGCCGCGCTGGAGCCCAAGCTGGTGCAGGGCGAAAGCATAGGCCAGGCCTTCAGCTTTGTCTCCACTGGCAATGCCGAACTCGGCTTTATCGCGCTCTCGCAGGTCTATGAAGGCGGCAAAGTCAAGTCCGGCTCGGCCTGGGTTGTTCCTGAAAATCTGCACAGCCCCATCCGCCAGGATGCGGTGTTGCTGGCCAGGGCCAAGGACAGCAAAGCCGCGGCGCAGCTGATGGCCTATCTCAAGACCGACAAGGCCAAGGCAGTGATACGCGCCTTTGGCTACGAGCCCTGAAGCGCGGCTGAACATGTTGGACTCAGCAGGCATGCAGGCACTCGCGTTGACCTTGCGGCTGGCGGCGACCACCACCGTGGTGTTGCTGCTGGCCGGAACGCCGCTGGCCTGGTGGCTGGCGCGCACCCGTTCCTGGCTCAAGGGGCCGGTGGGCGCGCTGGTGGCCTTGCCGCTGGTCTTGCCGCCGGTGGTGCTGGGTTTTTACCTGCTGGTACTCATGGGCCCGAATGGCCCGGTGGGCCAGCTTACGCAATCGCTGGGTTGGGGGCTGCTGCCTTTCAGCTTTGCCGGCCTGGTGGTCGGCTCGGTGCTGTATTCCATGCCCTTTGTGGTCCAGCCGCTGCAAAACGCTTTTGAAGCCCTGGGTGAGCGGCCGCTGGAGGCCGCCGCCACACTGCGGGCCTCGCCGCTGGACACCTTCTTCAGCGTGGTGCTGCCTTTGGCGCGACCCGCCTACCTGACCGCCGCGGTCATGGGCTTCGCGCACACGGTCGGCGAGTTCGGCATCGTGCTCATGATGGGCGGCAACATCCCCGGCAAGACGCGTGTGATGTCGGTGCAGATCTACGATCATGTAGAGGCGCTCGAATACAGCCAGGCGCACTGGCTGGCCGGTGGCCTGCTGGTGTTTTCCTTCCTGGTGCTGCTGGCGCTCTACACCTTGAATACCCTGCAGCCGGGACGGCGCAAAGGGCAAGGCGCATGAAGCCCGAGGGCGGTGGCATCACCGCATCTTTCCGCCGCGCATTCACCGGCTTTTCGCTCGATGTGTCGCTGGCCGTGCCGGGGCGCGGCGTGACGGCCGTCTTCGGCCCTTCGGGCTCCGGCAAAACCAGCCTGCTGCGCAGCATTGCCGGGCTGGAGCGCGCGGGCAGCGGCTACCTCGCCGTCAATGGCGAGGTCTGGCAGGACGATGCCGCCGGCATCTTTTTGCCGGTGCACCGGCGCCCGCTGGGTTATGTGTTCCAGGAGGCCAGCCTGTTTGAGCACCTGGACGTGGCCCGCAACCTGGACTTCGGCCTGCGCCGTGTGCCGCCGGCGCAGCGTCGTGTCTCGCTCGAACAAGCCATAGCACTGCTGGGCCTGCAGCCGCTGATGCAGCGCATGCCCGGCACGCTTTCGGGCGGCGAGCGACAGCGCGTGGCGATCGCCCGGGCGCTGGCCACCAGCCCGCGCCTGTTGTTGATGGACGAGCCCCTGGCCTCGCTGGACCTCGCCCGCAAGGCCGAAATCCTGCCTTACCTGGAGCGCCTGCATGACGAACTCGACATGCCCGTGCTCTACGTCAGCCATGCGCCCGACGAGGTCGCCCGGCTGGCCGACCACCTGGTGCTGCTGGACGCCGGCCGGGTCACGGCCTCGGGCCCCACGCGTGAACTGATGACGCGGCTGGATTTGCCGCTGGCGCATGGCGACGCTGCCGCCGCGGTGCTGGACGCCGTGGTCAGCGCCGTCGAGCCCGACTGGCACATGAGCCATGCCGAGTTTCCCGGTGGCCGCATCAGCCTGCTCAATCCCACGCTGCAGGTCGGCCAGCGCGTGCGCGTGCGCATCCAGGCGCGCGACGTGAGCCTGACCCTGTGGCGCCAGGAAGGCACCAGCGTACAAAACATTTTTCCGGTCACCGTGGCAGGCTTTTCAGCAGACAGCCCAGGCCAGGTGATGGTGAAGCTGGATGCCGGCGGCAGTATCTTGCTGGCCCGTATCACCGGGAAATCGGCCGACGCCTTGCAACTGCAACCAGGCGCCCAGGTCTATGCACAGGTCAAGGGTGTGGCCGTGCTGGGTTGAGGCGCGCCGCAAAGAAAGCCAGGATCTCGTCGCGCGCCGCCAGCGTGGGCTGGCCCGCCTCATCGACCAGGTGGGCCGTCACCACGCTGTGTGGCGTGGGCACATGCCGGGCAAAGAAGGGCGGCACCTCGGTATTGGCGGCGCTGTCCGGCAGCACCCGGCCCACAAAACGCTCGCCCAGGGCCTCGGCATAGGCCGCAAAGCGCTGGGCCCGGCAAAATTTGTCGCCTTCGAATCGGTAGGCCAGCACGGTGAGCTTTTCCTGGTCAAGCCGCCGGCGCACCGCCTGGATGTCGGCGGGCGAGATCTCCAGCCCGCCCGGGTCGTTGAGCGGCAGCGAGGGCTGCGACAGCACAGGCGCCAGCACCGCGGGCTCCAGCATCATCGACAGCGCGAAGTTGCCGGTCCAGCACATGCCGATGGCGCCCACGCCGGGCCCGCCGCATTCCCGGTGCGCCAGCCTGGCCAGCGCCATCAGCCACTGCGTCACCGGGCTGGTCTCATTGGCGCGCAGCGCGCGGAACTCGGCGCTGACGCAGGCGCGCTGGAAAACGGCCGCGCCTTCGTCGGCGCCAGACACCGCGCCGTCGCGGCCGAACAGCGAGGGCATGTAAACGGTGAAACCCGCATCGCGCACCCAGCGGCTGAAACGTGCGACCTGCGGGCTGATGCCCGGCATCTCGGTCATGACGATCACGGCAGGGCCCGAGCCGGCCACGTAGACTTTTTTGGCCACGCCGTCCAGCGTGATGGCGCGGGCGGTGAAATCTTCGAGTGCATCGTCCTCATTCATGCTGCGCTGCGCGGGGGAGGGGGAGTGGGCCACGGTCGTGCTTTCAGGGTGGAAAGCCTGCATTGGACGCGGCCGGCGGCTAAACTGCGAGTGTCTGTTTAGACATCTTTAAGGCTTTTTCAGTCAATGACCGATTTCACCGTCCTGGTGCTGCCCGGGTCTTTCGCGGCCAGCGTGGCTGTCACGCTCGACGTGCTGCAGGCGGCGGCCACACTGGCGCCGCGCCTGAAGCTGGCGCGGCCCAACTGGCGCGTGCTGTCGCCCTCCGGCGGCGCTGTGCCCCTGAGCAGCGGCATGCGCCTGGACACCGCGGCCCTGCCCAGGCGCCAGCGCGCCGACACCTCGACCTGGATCATCCCGGGACTGGGCCTGGACAACGCCCAGGCGGTCACGGCCGGGCTGGCGGGCGCGGATGCACAGCGCGCCATCCAGGCCATCACCGCACACGCGGCGCGGGGCGGCCGTGTCGCGGCCTCCTGCTCGGCGGTGTTTTTGCTGCAAGCGGCCGGCCTGCTGGCCGGGCGCCGCGTCACGACGTCCTGGTGGATGGCGGCGGAGCTGCGCCGCCTGGAGCCGCGCTGCAACGTGGATGCCGACCGCATGGTCTGCGCCGACGGCCCCGTGAGCACGGCGGGCGCCGCCTTCGCGCAGACCGACTTGATGCTTCACCTGTTGCGCACGCGTTTCGGCGCGGGGCTGGCCGACGCGGTGGGGCGCATCCTGCTGATAGACGGGCGGCAGGCGCAGGCACCGTTTGTGCTGCCGGCCATGCTGTCCAACGGCAACGAACTCGTGGCCCGGCTGATGGCGCGCATCGAATCGGCACTGCCGCAGCCACCCAGCGTCGAGGCACTCGCCGGCGAATTCGCGATGTCGCAGCGAACCCTGTCGCGCCGTGTGCGCGAGGCCACGGGCCGGAGCACGCTGGCGCTGGTGCAAAGCGTGCGGCTCAACCGCGCCCGCATGCTGATCGAGTCCAGCCGCATGAGCATAGAACAGGTGGCCGGGCAGGTGGGCTATGAGGACGCCACGGCCCTGCGGCGGCTGATGCGCAAGTCGGCGGGTGCCAATCCCAGCCGCTATCGCAGGACACAGGCCGGTTCGCCGTAAGTAGCAGCGGGTTTCATTTCGGCCTGTGCGCTGCAGGAGCTGCGTATCGACGCTGCCCGCTGCCTGGACGCGTGAACCGGTCAGGGGCCGGCCGACTACCCGCCCGGTTCAGTATTCCAGCCGTTCCGGCCGGATTTCCTGCAGGATGGTGGTCGAAATCTCTTCGATCGACTTGGTGGTGGTCGAGAGCCAGCGTATGCCTTCGCGCCGCATCATGGCCTCGGCCTCGTGGATTTCGTCGCGGCAGTTCTCCAGGCTCGCGTATTTCGAGTTGGGCCGGCGTTCGTTGCGAATCTGGCTCAGGCGCTCCGGCGCGATGGTCAGGCCGAAGATCTTCTTGCGGTGCGGCACCAGCGCTGGCGGCAGCTGGCGGCGCTCGAAATCTTCGGGAATCAGCGGGTAATTGGAAGCCTTGAGGCCGTACTGCATGGCCAGGTAGAGCGAGGTCGGCGTCTTGCCGCTGCGGCTCACGCCCACCAGGATCACGTCCGAGTTCTCCAGGTCGCGGTTGCTCTGGCCGTCGTCGTGCGCCAGCGAAAAATTGATGGCCTCGATGCGGTCGTCGTATTCCTTGCTCTTGGAGGCATCTGAAAACCGGCCCACCCGGTGATTGGACTTGATGCCCAGCTCGCCCTCCAGCGGCGCGACGAACATGCCGAACATGTCCAGCAGCATGCCGTTGCAATGGGTTTTGATGACGGCCAGGATTTCCATGTTGACCAGCGTGGTGAAGACGATGGGGCGCTTGCCCTCGACTTCGGCCGTATGGTTGATCTGCCGTATCGCCTGGTGGGCCTTGTCCACGCTGTCGATAAAGGGCAGGCGGACATGGCGCGGCTTGAACTCGAACTGCGCCAGGATGGCGTTACCAAAGGTTTCCGCAGTGATGCCGGTGCCGTCGGAGATGAAAAACACGGTGCGTTGGGACATGGTGAGTATTTGGCTGATTGAAAGCTGGGTGAAAGCCTGACGCGGCGCATCCGGCGGCGGGCCCCTACAATTGGGCCAATTATCCAGTTTGTCACGCCATGCCCCGCCACAACCCCCTAGAACAACAACAAGGTTGCCTGCCGCGCATGGCGAATTCCCCGGTTTTTAAACCTCCCGGAGTATTTTCATGTCCAAGCTGTTTGAGGCGACCGCCCTGGTCGTACCGTTTGAAAACCTGAGGATGACAGACGTCGAGGCCGTTGGCGGCAAGAACGCCAGCCTCGGCGAGATGATCTCGCAACTGCCCACCGGCCCCGAGGGCGTGCGGGTGCCCACCGGATTCGCCACCACGGCCCACGCTTTCCGCGTGTTCCTGGCCCATGACGGGCTGGACAAAAAAATCAACGGCGTGCTGGACGCGCTCAACACCGACGACGTGCGGGCCCTGGCCGACGCCGGCGCCAAGATCCGCGCGCTGGTCGAAGCCCAGCCTTTCCCGGCCGACCTCGAAAAAGCCGTGCGCGACAGTTTTGCCGTGCTGAGCGCGGGCAACGCCCAGGCCAGTTTTGCGGTGCGCTCCTCGGCCACGGCCGAGGATTTGCCCGACGCGTCGTTTGCCGGCCAGCAGGAAACCTTTTTGAACGTGGTCGGCATCGAGGACGTGCTGCACAAAATGAAAGAGGTGTTCGCCTCGCTCTACAACGACCGCGCCATCAGCTACCGCGTGCACCAGGGTTTTGCGCATTCCGACGTGGCGCTGTCCGCCGGCATTCAGCGCATGGTGCGCAGCGACAAGGGTGCGGCCGGCGTGATGTTCACCATAGACACCGAAAGCGGCTTTGAGGACGTGGTTTTCATCACCTCCAGCTACGGCCTGGGCGAAACCGTGGTGCAGGGCGCCGTCAATCCCGACGAGTTCTACGTGCACAAGCCCATGCTCAAAGCCGGCAAGCGCGCCGTGATCCGCCGCAACCTGGGCTCCAAGCTGCTGCAGATGGAGTTCGCCACGCCGGAAGAAAAAAAAGCCGGCGGCAAGCTGGTCAAGACCACCGATGTGCCGACCGAGCTGCGCAACCGCTATTCGTTGACCGATGACGACGTCGAGCAGCTGGCTCGTTATGCGCTCATCATCGAGGCGCATTACGGCCGCCCCATGGACATCGAGTGGGGCAAGGACGGCACCGACGGCCTGCTCTACATCCTGCAGGCCCGTCCCGAGACGGTGAAGAGCCAGGCCAAGGGCAAGGCCGAGCAGCGCTACAAGCTCAAAGGCACCGGCACGGTATTGGCCGAGGGCAGGGCGATCGGCCAGAAAATCGGCACCGGCCCGGTCCGCATCGTGCACGACATCAAGGACATGGACCAGGTGCAGGCCGGCGACATCCTCGTCACCGACATGACCGACCCGAACTGGGAGCCGGTGATGAAGCGCGCCAGCGCCATCGTCACCAACCGCGGCGGGCGCACCTGCCACGCGGCCATCATCGCGCGTGAGCTGGGCATTCCGGCCGTGGTCGGCTGCGGCGACGCGACCGAGACGCTCAAGGACGGCATGTTGGTGACGGTGAGCTGCGCCGAAGGCGACACCGGCAACATCTATGATGGCCTGCTCGAAACCGAGGTGACCGAGGTGCAGCGCGGCACCATGCCGCCCATCAACCTCAAGATCATGATGAACGTGGGCAACCCGCAGCTGGCCTTTGACTTCTGCCAGATGCCCAACCACGGCGTGGGCCTGGCGCGGCTGGAGTTCATCATCAACAACAACATCGGCGTGCATCCCAAGGCCATCCTGGAGTACCCCAACATTGACGCCGACCTGAAAAAGGCTGTGGAAAGCGTGGCCCGCGGCCATGCCTCGCCGCGTGCTTTTTATGTCGACAAGGTGGCTGAAGGCATCGCCACCATAGGCGCGGCCTTCTGGCCCAAGCCGGTGATCGTGCGCCTGTCGGACTTCAAGTCCAACGAGTACCGCAAGCTGATAGGCGGCTCGCGCTACGAGCCCGAGGAAGAAAATCCCATGTTGGGTTTCCGCGGCGCGGCGCGCTACCTGAGCCCCGACTTCGCCGAGGCCTTCGCGATGGAATGCGAGGCGCTCAAGCGCGTGCGCAACGACATGGGCCTGACCAATGTCGAGGTCATGGTGCCCTTTGTGCGCACCCTGGGCCAGGCCAAGGCCGTGACCGAGCTGCTGGCCAAACACGGCCTCAAGCGCGGCGAGCAGGGCCTGAAGATCATCATGATGTGCGAGGTGCCCAGCAATGCGGTGCTGGCCGACCAGTTCCTTGAGTACTTCGACGGCTTCTCCATAGGCTCCAACGACCTGACCCAGCTCACGCTGGGCCTGGACCGCGACTCCGGCCTGGACATCCTGGCCAAGGACTTTGACGAGCGCGACCCGGCGGTCAAGGCGCTGCTGAGCCAGGCCATCGCCGCCTGCAAGCGCGCCAACAAATATGTCGGCATCTGCGGCCAGGGCCCCAGCGACCATCCCGACTTCGCCCTGTGGCTCAAGGAGCAGGGCATAGGTTCGATCTCGCTGAACCCCGACACGGTGATGGACACCTGGAAACAGTTGGCCGGCTGAGCCAGACCCGCCGTACCCACCGAGGGAAAACCCCTGGTGGCCGGCGCCCCCGCGGTAAGCAATTGGCAATTCCTCCGATGACAATCGGAGGCACTGCCTTTCCTGTCTGCCATCAGCCATGCTTGCCGTCGCCACCACCGCCAAACTGCTAGCTGAAATTGCGCTGTTCGCGCTGGCCGGCCAATGGGTGTTGGGGATGCTGGCTGGTGCCGGACGCGGCGGCAACCCGTTCTACCGCCTGCTGGAACTGCTGGGCCGGCCCTGGGTGAGGGCGGCGCGCTGGATTACGCCGCCCGTGGTGCTGGAGCGCCACCTGCCCTTGGTGGCCTTCCTCGTGCTGGCGCTGGTCTGGCTTGCGGCGGCCATCACAAAAGTCCGCATCTGCCTGGAAATCGGGATAGCGCTGTGCAAATGAATATGAGCCTGCCGCTTGCACCCGCCCTGCAGTACCACTTCCTGAAAGCGCAGGCCTTGCTGCTGCTAGCCGCCGGCAAGCGCGCCGCCGCCTTGCCGAGGTTCGCGCGGATGCTGCGCCTGCGGCCGGCCGATCCTTACGCCCTGGCCAGCCGTGGCCATGTGCAGGCGCAGTTGCAGCTCACGCAGGAGGCCATTGACAGCCTGCGGCAACTGACCGCCGCCTGGCCGCGGCAGGCTGCGGGCTGGTTCAACCTGGGCTATGTGCTGCAGCAAGCCGGGCACCATGAAGAGGCCGGCGCCGCTTTCGAACGCGCGCTTGCGCTGGACCCGCGCCTGGATCGGGTCTGGTACGGCCTGGCGCTGGTGCGTATCCACCAGCAGCGCTGGCAGGAGGCCGCTGAGGCGCTGGAGCGTAACACTGCGCTGCAGCCGCTGGGGCCCTATGGCTGGTACCGGCTCGCGCAGGTCTGGCTGGCGCTGGGCGAGCCAGGCAAGGCGCGCAAGGTCATCGCCCACCTGCGCCGTTTTGAGCCCCGCGTGGCCGCGCAGCTGGAGCGAGAAAACGCCGAGGCGCTACAGGCGGGCAGGGCGTCCGCGAGCGAGGCAGGCCATGCAGCCCGCTGACAGCCATCGCCGCTATTGGCGCAAGACCCTCGTTGTAACGGCCGTGCTGCTGCTGGTCTGGTTCAGCGTGACTTTCGGCGTGAGCTACTTTGCGCGCGCGCTGAGCTTCCGTTTTTTTGGCTGGCCTTTCAGCTTCTGGGTGGGCGCGCAGGGCGCCTTGCTGGTGTACTGCCTGATCATCGGCTTTTATGCCTGGTACATGAACCGGCTCGACATCGAGCACGACGTGGCGGACGGGGACTAGATGGCCGGCTTCTTCGGTTCACGTGAGGGGGTCATGCTGTCCAGCCAGCAGTTCAAGGCGCAGCTCAACCGCGTCTACCGCTGGTACACCGTGGGCCTGGTGGTGTTCGTGCTCATCCTGGCCGGCCTGGAGCGCATGGGCCTGCCGCGCCTGTGGATAGGCACGGCCTTTTTGCTGGCCACCATAGGCCTGTACGCGGGCATTGGCATCATGAGCCGCACCACCGACGCGGGCGAATACTATGTGGCGGGCCGGCGCGTGCCGGCGGTCTACAACGGCATGGCCACCGGCGCCGACTGGATGTCGGCCGCCTCCTTCATCGGCCTGGCCGGCACGCTTTACCTCACCGGCTACAGCGGTCTGGCCTTCATCATGGGATGGACCGGTGGCTATTGCCTGGTGGCGCTGGTGCTGGCACCTTACCTGCGCAAGTTCGGCCAGTTCACCATTCCCGACTTCCTGGGGGAGCGCTATGGCAAGCTGCCTCGCGTCCTTGGTGTGGGGGCCGCCATCCTGTGCTCCTTCACCTACCTGGTCGCGCAGATTTACGGGGTGGGCCTGATCACTTCCTACCTGACCGGCATCGCCTTCGAACTGGGCATTTTCCTGGGTCTGGGCGGCATCCTGGTGTGTTCCTTCCTGGGCGGCATGCGCGCCGTGACCTGGACGCAGGTGGCCCAGTACATCATCCTGGTGGTGGCCTACCTCATTCCGGTGGTGTGGCTGTCGGTCAAGCAGACCGGTGTCCCGGTACCACAGCTGGTTTACGGCCTCCAGTTGGAAAAAGTCAGCGCCAAGGAAAAAGAGCTGGCCTCGGACCCCAAGGAACTGCAGGTGCGAGAGCTGTTCAGGCAGCGGTCCGAGGCGCTGTCCGGCAAGCTGGCCCACCCGGCCGAGGCGCTGGCCGCCGACAAGCTGGCCGCCGCCAAACGCATGGAACAACTCAAGGGAGGCAACGCCTCGGTGGCTGAAATCACCTCGGCGGCCAAGACCCTGGCCGCTATGCCCCGGGACGAGGCGGCGGCCGTCAAGGCCTGGACGGCCGCCAAAGCCGCGGCCGAGGTCAAGACTCAGCCGCTCAACGGCATGCCCGCCCATGCGGCACAGTTCTCGGGCGATCCCGAGGGCACACCCCGGGAGCAGGAGGCCTACGACACCTCGCGCCGCAACTTCCTGGCCCTGGTGTTCTGCCTCATGGTGGGCACGGCCGCCTTGCCGCACATCCTGATGCGTTACTACACCGTGCCCAGCGTGCGCGAGGCGCGGCAGTCGGTCACCTGGTCGCTGTTTTTCATCTTTTTGCTGTATTTCACGGCGCCGGCCCTGGCCGTGCTGGTGAAGTACGAAGTCTTCACCGTACTGGTCGGCACGCGCTTTGACCAGCTGCCGTCCTGGGTCGGCGCCTGGAGCCGGGTGGACGGCAGCCTGCTGTCGGTGGCCGACATCAACCGCGACAACATCCTGCAGCTCAATGAAATGACCATAGGCGGCGACATCATCGTGCTGCTCACGCCCGAGCTGGCGGGCCTGCCCTATGTGATCTCGGGCCTGGTGGCGGCCGGCGGGCTGGCCGCCGCGCTGTCGACCGCAGACGGCCTGCTGCTGACGATCGCCAATGCGTTAGGCCACGACCTCTATTACAAGATGATCGACCCCAACGCCTCCACCGTGAGCCGGGTCACGGTGTCCAAGATCTTGCTGCTTATCGTGGCCTTGCTGGCGGCCTATGTGGCGGCGCAAAAGCCGGCGGACATCCTGTTCCTGGTATCGGCGGCGTTTTCCTTCGCCGCCGCCTCCTTTTTCCCGGCGCTCAGCCTGGGAATCTTCTGGAAGCGTGCCAACGGCATAGGCGCCGTCCTTGGCATGGTGTCTGGCCTGGGCGTGACGTCTTACTACATGTTCACCAACCAGCCCTGGCTGCGCGCCACTTTCGGCATCAGCTCGCCGGTCCAGCTGTGGTGGGGCATAGACCCGATTTCGGCCGGGCTGTTCGGCGTGCCCGTGGGTTTTGCGGTGATGGTGCTGGTGAGCCTCCTTACCCCGGCGCCCAGCCAGAAGATCCAGGAGCTGGTCGAATACATCCGCTACCCGGACCTAAAACGGCTCTGAAACCCTGTCAGATCGGCCAATTAGGGGGGCTTTTTGGCGGTTTCAGGGCCTTTTCCCCCAAAAAATGCGCCAAACCGGAGCCCATCTCTTTACCAGCATGAGCCGCGGGACTGGCTTTGCCAGACCGCAGGCGGGCGGCCCCCTCGGGGGGGCAGGGAGCTACACGCAGTGAGCGACCGTGGGGGCCAACAGCCAACGTGCTATACTCCTGGGCTTCGCCTTGCTGCACCCTTAACGACGCTGGGGCAGCTTTAATCAACCACAAGGAGAGTTTATGCGTCACTATGAGATCGTCTTGCTGATCCACCCGGATCAAAGCGAGCAAGTCCCAGCCATGCTGGAACGTTACAAGGGCATGATTACCGCCGGCGGCGGAAAAGTGCACCGTGTTGAAGACTGGGGCCGCCGCCAGCTGGTGTACCTGATCCAGAAGCTCGCGAAAGCCCACTACCTCTGCATCAACATCGAAGCCAGCCAGGCCGTGATGGAAGAAATCGAACACGCGTTCAAGTTCAACGATGCCGTGCTGCGCCACCTGACCGTGGTCAAGAAAAAGGCCGAAACCGGCCCATCCCTCATGATGCGCAACGTCGAGAGGGAAGAAGCCCGTAAAGCCCAACAGCAGGAGTATGCGGCTTAATTGCCACCATGCTGTTGAACGCCTCGCTGCCGCGCAGCTGCCATTGAGCAAAAGCCCGCAGTGAACCACGTTGAACTGACCGCTTGTATCGCCGAGGCAAGTCCTCTTCGCTACACGCCCGCTGGAATCCCCGCCGCCAATTTCGTCCTCGAACACGAGTCCGAAGTCGTCGAAGCCGGGGTCACCAGACAGGTCAAATTGACGGTCAGGGCAGTTGCCTTCGGAGCGCTGGCTGAGCAATCAGCCAAGTCCCCCTTAGGCCAGCCCTTCAGGTTCACCGGTTTCCTCATCAATGCGCGCACCAGCAAAGGTGTTGTTTTCCATATTCAAGCTCTGCACAAGGTAGAGCAAGTACCGAACCCCATTTAAGGAGTCCATCATGGCCGGACCAAAACGTTTCAACAAAGACAAGCGCCCCAAGCGCAATACCCAATCCCTGCTGTTCAAGCGCAAGCGTTTTTGCCGCTTCACAGCCGCTGGCGTTGAAGAAATCGACTACAAGGACATCGACACCCTGCGTGATTTCGTTGCCGAAAACGGAAAAATCATCCCCGCACGCCTGACCGGCACGCGCGCGATTTTCCAGCGCCAGATCAACACCGCCGTCAAGCGCGCTCGCTTCCTCGCGATGCTGCCTTACAGCGACCAGCACCGTACCCTGTAAGGAGCACGACCATGCAAATCATTCTGCTCGACAAAGTCGTGAACCTCGGTAACCTCGGCGAAATCGTCAAGGTCAAAGACGGCTATGCACGCAACTTCCTGATCCCTTCGGGCCGCGCACGCCGCGCCACGGAAGCCAACAAGGCCGAATTCGAAGCCAAGCGCGTCGAACTTGAAAAGGCTGCGGCCGCCAAGCTGGCCGAAATGCAAGCCCAGGGCGAAAAGCTGAGCGGCACCACCGTCAAGCTCACGCAAAAAGCCGGTGTGGACGGCCGCCTGTTCGGCTCCGTCACCAACCACGACATCTCTGCTGAACTGACCAAGCAGGGCTTCCCTGTCGTCAAGTCGCAGATCCGCATGCCCAACGGCCCGCTGAAGATCGTTGGCGACCACGCCGTGACCGTGGCTCTGCACACCGATGTGGCTGTGGACATCACCGTGACCGTGTACGGCGAAACCGCTTAAGCGCTTTTTCCCTTCACGAAAAAAGCCGCTCGCCGAGCGGCTTTTTTCATGGCCGGCCGTATCGCCCGACTGTGCACACCTTCCCGGTCCATTTCCACCCGATTTCCCCCGGTTATCCACAGCCTTATCCCGCGGTGTTTTGCGCCCACGGCGTACCATTCACCCTCTCTCAAGGAAACCCATGTCCGCCGTACTTTCCACCTATGACGATCCCGGCTACAGCCCCGACCGCCAGATCGCCCAGCTGCGCATTCCGCCGCATTCCATCGAGGGTGAATCCAGCGTCCTGGGCGGCCTGTTGCTCGACAACGGTGCCTGGGACCGGGTGGGCGACCTGCTGGTCGACGAGGACTTCTACCGCTCCGAGCACAAGCTGATCTTCGCCGCCGTGGGCGCGCTCATCAACGCGAACAAGCCGGCAGACATCATCACGGTCTATGAATACCTGCAGAACCAGGGCAAGGCCGACGAGGTAGGCGGCCTGAGCTACCTCAATTCGCTCGCGCAATACGTACCCAGCGCGGCCAACATCCGCCGCTACGCCGAGATCGTGCGCGAGCGCTCCATCCTGCGCAAGCTGGTGTCGGCCTCCGACGAAATTGCCACCAACGCCTTCAACCCGCAGGGCAAGGACGTCGCGACCATCCTCGACGAGGCTGAGCAGAAGATCTTCAAGATCGGCGAGCAGGGCTCGCGCATGAAGGAAGGCTTCCAGAGCATGGACACGCTGGTCGTGAGCCTGCTGGATCGCGTGACCGAGATGGCCGAGAACCCGCAGGACGTGACCGGCGTGCCCACGGGCTTCAGGGACTTTGACCATATGACGTCCGGCCTCCAGGCCGGCGACCTGATCGTCCTGGCGGCGCGCCCCTCCATGGGCAAGACAGCGCTGGCCATCAACATTGCCGAACACGTCGCGCTCAACGAGGGCCTGCCGGTGGCGGTGTTTTCCATGGAAATGGGCGCGTCCCAGCTCGCCGTGCGTATCGTTGGCTCCATAGGCCGCATCGACCAGACCCATTTGCGCACCGGCGCCCTGACCGACGAAGAGTGGCCGCGCCTGACCGAGGCCATCGAAAAGCTGCGCACCGTCTCACTGCACATCGACGAAACGCCGGGCCTGACCGTGAGCGAGTTGCGCGCCAATGCGCGGCGCCTGGCCCGACAGTGCGGCAAGCTGGGCCTGATCGTGGTCGACTACCTGCAGCTCATGAGCGTCTCCGGCGGCATGGCTGAAGAAAACCGCGCCACCGCCGTCGGCGAAATCTCGCGCGGCCTGAAGATGCTGGCCAAGGAACTGCAGTGCCCGGTCATTGCCCTGTCGCAGCTCAGCCGCGGCGTCGAGTCGCGCACCGACAAGCGCCCCATGATGAGCGACCTGCGCGAGTCCGGCGCCATCGAGCAGGACGCCGACATCATCATGTTCATCTACCGCGACGAGTACTACACCAAGGAGGCTTGCAAAGAGCCCGGTGTGGCAGAGGTCATCATCAGCAAGCAGCGTAACGGCCCCACGGGCACGGTGAAGCTTGCATTTATCAACCGCATCACCAAGTTTGAGAGCCTGGCGCACGGCGCGTCAGGAGACTTCTAGCCATCACCAGCAGGCTCAAGGCGCAAAATCCGCTTCAGCGGGCGTGCGCCTTTTTTTGCGTATGACCGTCACTGGTCCCGCGACATTCGCCGCTACCGGGGTTTGCACGGGCCTGGTTGCGAACAAGTGCTCAGCGCTGCAGATAGCGGCCTCGACATCACCCCGGTTCAGTCGCTGGATCACCGATCCATTGACCTGCAGATAGCCGCCGTCGCGCGCGATGGCCAGAAAGCCAAACTCCATCCCTCGGTGCACGGTTCCGATCACGCGATAGGAGTCCACCGGCGGAATGGCCCAAGGTGCTCTCAGGATTTTGTGCAGGCGGACTGTCAGGCGTTCATCCATACGGTTTTCTCCCTTGTTCTTGTATCGGGTGGCATTGGGCTCGTGGGTCGCCGCGGCCGAGGTCGGCATGCGGCGCCGCGAATCGATGATGTTTGTTGGTGACGCCTTCTTGCATCGTTGTCTCCCTCCTTGAAAACTTCGTTGACAGCTTGTTGAACTCTTTTGACGACCTTGAAAAGGTATGCGAGTTCGCCAGGGAAGTTCGCGCGAATTGTCTGTGCGCGGTACATCTTTGTCGGATTTCCTGAATCCGGCGCTCCTAGCCCTGTTCTTTGCCGCCAAGACTGGCTAGCATCCGCCGGGACGGCAAGGGTGATCCGCGTGCGTCCTGAAGCAAGGCTTGTTTCGTCCGGTCGTTTCGCTGGCATCCGAACCGTCGCTTGAAGTGGAAGTTTTCAACCAACTAACCTGCAAGGAAAAAACCTATGCCTACCACCTCGAATAGCGCGGAAGCCCACACCTTGTCGCGCAACCTGACGTCTAATTTCAAAGGGGACGTGAACTCGCTCAACCAGAAGGTTGTCGAAGGCCGCATTCTGGAAACCGCCATCGCCCAGCTCGCGGGCCGCCCCGGTTTCAATCCGGCCGCGATCAGCATCGTGTTCGGCCTGAAGTGGTAACTGCCGGCTAGCCGCCGCGGGGTGCGCGGATATTTTCTGCGTGCCCCGTCGCGGCCACGGTCCCTGACTTGCCCGCCCTCATGTTTCGTTCGGCCATCGTCAAGCTGACAGCGGTGTGCGACATCGATTGCAGCTACTGCTACATGTTCAACCAGGTGGACCGCACTTTTGAGCGCATGCCTGCGCGCATGGCGTTGCCAACAGCCTTATGCCTGCTGGACCGCATCTGTGACTACCACCCGCGGGGTGAGTCCGAAGCCTTCTCCATCGTCCTCCATGGCGGCGAACCCATGCTCTGGCCCGATGCCAGTTTTGCCGAACTGCTTGTGCAGATTGCGCGGCGCCGAGAGCTAGGCTGGAATCTCGACGTCGCGATACAGACCAACCTGGTGCAGCCTATCGCGCCGCGACTGCTTGCCCTTTTTCGCGAACATCGCGTGTCGCTGGGCGTCAGCCTGGACGGTCCGCGCGAGCTGAACGATGCCGCGCGTGTGGACAAGCGGGGCCGCGGCACCTATGAGCGCGTCATGGCCAACGTCGAGCGCATGCTGGCCGACGGAGACGGCGGTTTGATCGGCGGCTTTCTGGCGGTGGCCAACCCTTCGCTGCCGCCGGCGGAGTTCCTCGCCTGGGTATGCAGCCTGCCGGTTTCCAGGGTCGACGTGTTGTGGCCCATCGAATTCAACTGGCGCCACCCTCCGTGGCCGCTGGGGGCGTCGCGCGCTTATGCCGCCGCGCCGCGCTACGGCACCTGGTATGCCGAACTGTTCCGCGCCTGGTGGGCGCTGGACGATCCGGGCGTCACCATCAGGCTCTTCAACAACCTGCTTCACGTCGCTTTGGGAGGGCAGGGCCACATCGACGCCCTGGTGAACGACAGCTACAACATGTTCGTCGTCAATACCGACGGCAGCTACGAATACCCCGACTACCTGCGCGTGGCCGGCGACGGCTCGGCCTGCACACCCTTTCACATCAGTACGGATGGCATTGCCGCGCTGGCCGCGGATCCCTTGTTCGCGCGACTTCTCAAGCTGCGCGACGAGCTTCCGGCGAAGTGCACCGGCTGCCGCCACCGCCTGATCTGCGGCGGTGGTTTCCTGCCCGGCCGCAGCGATGCGAAAGACGGCATCGCGCAGCGCGAGTCCGTGCTGTGCGCGGACCAAATGCATTTTTTCGACGCCGCGCTCGGCCTTATCGAATCTTCACTTCAACAGCGAGGTGCCCATGTCCACAGTGATCCGGCAAATACCACCGTCGCAGGCCTTCAAGCCTGAATTGCAGTGCGCCGATTTCGTCGAACTGGCCTTGATGCCGGATGCCGTGATCACGGCCGAACTGGTCAGCGCCTCCGCTTCCGACCGCCTGGACGATTTCCGGGTCCTGGCCGACATCGTGCGGGCTTCGCCGTCCATGGCCGCGTACCGTGAACGCTGGCAACAGGCAGCACTCGACCTGGAGGCGCTGTTGCCGCATGAGCGCATCGCCATTGGTTCATCGCCGTTGTGCCGCCGCTGGCTGCACGCGACGGGGCGCGCGCTCATTGCGGGCGCGCCGCTGGAGGTCTTCGAACCCTTGCTCGCATCGGTCGCCAATTACATACCGGGCTTTTTGGAAGTGGCGCCGCGCGGCAGGGTGCTGATGTCACGCGGCGGCCATATCGAAACCTGGGATTGCGCCAGCGGCATCAAGCTGCCCGCCGGTTATGGCGACGGAGCCTGGCAATGCCGGCGCAAGGGCGCATGGATCCACTTGAGTCCCTTGCCCGCAAGCGGCCAGACACTCAGTTCCTGCCTTGTGGCGCCGGATGCGGTGCTGCCGCGATCCCATATCGTGGTCCGCAACGACTTGCCGGGCTTGCGCGTGTCGCTTGATGAGACTCGCACACCAGAGCGCGGCAGCGCCGTGCGCGAGAAGGAAACCGACGCGCGCCAATGCTCTTACCCGCAGGGCCGCCATCGCCCCATCGTGGAGGCGGCGCAAGCCCTGCTATCGGCCTGGCCCGAGGAGTATAAAGACTGGCGCCGCACGATGCGTGTCGTGGTGCCGCGCCTGCCGCCAGCCGGGTGGCAGATGGAGGGTTTCACGATTTCCTCCATGCAGGGGGCCGCGTGGATCCACCCATCCAATACCTTGCGCACCCTGGAAAGCCTGGTCCATGAGCACAGCCACGTGAAGTTGCGCTATGTCGAAGAAGCCGTTCCGTTGCTGCAATCCGTTCAGACCGATGCGCGTTTTCCGGTCGGTTGGCGCACGGACCTTCGGCCCATTGTTGGTATTTTCGAGGGTGTGTACGTGCATCTGCACTGTGTCATGGCGCTGGTTCGCTACCTGCAGGATACCGGCCTTGATGCCGCGACGCGGCACGACGCCGCGATCCGCCTCGACGAATTACGCGTGCAGGCGCGCGAGGGATTTGAGATCCTGAGCCGGCACGGGCACTTCACCAAGGCCGGCCAGGGCTTTCTGCGCTGGGCCGAGTCCACCCTGCGCGACTATTGAACCGCCGCTCCAGGGTGGGTACAGAGGAAAAGTATCCGGGAGAGCGCCGCCTCAGCGCACGCACTCAAAGCCGTACTGGCCTTCAGCCGGCTTGGTGATCAGGCGCGCATGCCGGCCACCGCGCTTCTGGCATTCGGTTTCAGCGATCTCGGATGCATCCGGCAACTGCGATGGGCGGCCTTTGACGACGATCAGCTTTTCGCTGGTACTCAGAAGTTCGGCCGCGCAGCCGGAGAGCAGGGCACAGACCATCAGCAGTGAAGACAACAAATAGGTTTTTTTCATGAGAATTTCCTTAATGGGATTAATGTAAAGGCTGCGGCGACCCGGCATCGCTGATACCTCGCCGCATGGGCTGTGTCAGCCCAACCCCAGCGCCTGGTACACCCGAAGCGCCCCATAGGCGTCATTGGCCGCGTAAATAATTTGCGCCTCCGTGAGCCTTTCGTTGGCCCAATTGGAGGTCGCCGCTTTTTTGGACTTGAGAAAGCGCTTGTTGAACATCACGGCCACGGCGCCGCGCACGCCCATATCCTTGCGGTAGCCGCGCTCGCGGAACACCACGTTGAGGTCCAGCACGCCCTGCAGGTCCGTGCCCAGCTTGCGGATGATGCGGCGCTGGTCGTCGCCCAGGCCGAAGCCGGCCTTGATCACGGCGGGTGAGCTCAGCACCAGGCCCACAGCGCGCCGGCATTCGGCGTCTTCGAGCTGGAAGATCCAGGCCTTGTGAAGGGTCGCGAGCTGCACGATGTGCGGCCCATCCGAGGCCTCGTTCTTGGCAAAGGTGGGTTTGGACTCGGTGTCAAAGCCCAGCACGGTGGCACCGGTCAGGTCCGTGAGCGCCTGGGCTGCCCGCCCGGCTGTGGACACGACTTCGATCTGGTCCAGGCCCAGCCGCTCGAAGGGCTCGAGCAGCGCGATTTCTTCTTTGCCGGGGGTGGGATGGCGCTCGGTCATAGGTATCCATGCGAAAAGGCGGTTAAAAAAACAGGAATCTGCAGGGCTAGAGCTTACAGTCGGGGTAGGGCGCCATTCCGGGCAACCCGCTTCCTGACTCCACCATGGCCGCACAAAGCATCACCACCGAGCATTACAAGCTCTTTCCGTCGCCGCGCAACCGGCACCGCACGATTTTTCTGCACCAGGTGTTTGTGCCGCACTCCTACATGCTGATCGACATGGAAAGCTACCAGCTCAAAGGCAAATACAGCCTGTTCGGGGCTTGCCGGCTGGCCGACATGCGCATGGGCCAGCTGGTCACGCTGGAGCTGGCCGAGGACGAGGCCAGCTTCAACGCCCAGTTCGTGCCAGACTGATCCATCCGCCACCCGGGCCTAGCGCACAGCGCCCGCGCCGCGCAGCATTTCATGCACATCGTGCGTCATCACAGCCAGGAAGCCCGCCAGCGCCAGGTAATAAAACCCATATTCGAAACGCGTGGCCGCGCTGACCGCGTAGTAGGTCTGGGCCTCCTCGCTGTCCGATTTGTAGCGTATGGCCTTGAGCAGCTGCGGCGCGGCCAGCAGCGCCATCAGGATCAGCATGGGGCTGGGCCGCCAGAAGAACAGCGCCACCAGCACCGGCACCCCCAGCAGCCAGATGCGCGGCGACAGCACCGCGGTAATGCGCCCGCCGTCAAAAGGCGACAGCGGGATCAGGTTGAAGAGGTTCAGGAAGAAACCGGAGTAGGCGATCGCGAGCAGCAAATTGCTGTTCTGGTCGCGCGCCAGGAAGTAGCAGGCCAGCGCGCCTATCGTGCCCAGCAGCGGGCCGCCCAGGCCCACATAGGCCTCGGTTTCCGCGTCGTGCGGCATGTCCTTGAGCTCGACCCAGGCGCCCACAAAGGGGATAAAGGTGGGCGCGCCCACATTGAGGCCGCGCTGGCGGGCGGCGATGTAGTGGCCCATCTCATGCACGAACAGCAGCAGCACAAAGCCCACCGCATAACGCCAGCCGAAGAGCAGCGCATAGGCGAACACCGACACCAGCATGCTGCCGCCTGTCAGCAGCAGCTTGCCGAACTTGGCGCCCGTGAAAAGCAGCAACAGGAGCTTGGCCATGTCGCCTCACCGCTCAGGCTTTGGGTGGCGCGGGCGGCACGTCGGTTGCGCCGCCGCCGAACGCTGCGGGCACAGTGTCCTGCTCGGCCCGGCTGACCGCCGGCATGGGCGCAGGCGCAGGGGCCGGCTTGCGCTTGAAGTACTTCACGAACACCGTGCCCAAGCCCGCCAGGGCCAGGACGATCACTTTCGCGAACTTGGCGAAAAACAGCGCGATCACCGCGAAGAAACCCAGTTTTTTCGCGGCCACGCCCAGCACCAGCGCGGCCAGGCCGTATTCAGCCACCTTGTCGGTCTTGGAGTTGAAGTCGGCGTATCGCTTGCCCTCGTCGTATTGCAGGGCCGCCAGCAGCTCCGCCGCCGCGGGCTTGTCCTTGGGCAGGTCGTCCAGCGCCGTGACCAGGTTCATGCTGAAGTAACCTTCGCGGCCCAGTGCATAGGTGTTGTAGTTCACGCCCTGCGCGGCGCCGGAGGGCGCGCCCCGGTCCTTGCTGGACATGGCCCAGACCAGGCGGTGGGTGGCGGCGCTGTAGGCCGGCTTTTCAGCCCAGCCCACGATCTCGATTTCAGGGAAGCCCATTTTTTTGCGCTCGGCGTTCGAGGCCTCGGTGCCTTCGCGGTAGCTTTTGAGCAGCTCGTCCGCGTTCCAGTCCTTGGCGTCGTCGTCCTTCACATAGCCGGCCGCCTCGAAGCGCACCGTCATGAACCAGCGGTCGCCCGTGGCCGGAAACACCAGGCCCTGCAGTCGTGAGTCGGTGCCGGGGTTGCCCATGGCCTTGAGCAGCTTGCCCGCCTGGGGCTGCGGCACAAAGATGCGGCCGGCGGGCAGCTTGAGCACGGCCTGGCTTGCCAATGCGATGTCCTGAGGCCCTTCCTTGGCGGCGGCGCGGCCCTCGGCCCAGATTTTCTCGGACTCTTCTTTCGACAGGGTCTGCGCCATGACGGCGGTGCACGAGAGACAAACAGCCAGCGCGCAGATGCGCATCCACAAACGGTTCATGAAAGCTCTCCTTGTTGGAATAATTTGCGGGCTATTCTTACATGCTCCTGTGTGACGGCCGGAAAGCGGCCCCCCCAAGCGCCCGGGCCGCGCCGGCCGCCTCAGTTCTGCAGCTGCCGCGCCAGCAGCACCGCCACATGGATGGCTTCGCGTTGCGCGCCGTCCTTGATCTGGTGGCGGCAGCTGGTGCCGTCGGCCACCACGATGGCATCTGGCTGCTTGCGTACTGCTGGCAGCAGGCTCAATTCGGCCATCTGCATGGAGACCTCGTAGTGGCCGGCTTCGTAGCCGAAGCTGCCGGCCATGCCGCAGCAGCTGGATTCGATCAGCTCGGGCTTGGCGCCCGGGATCAGCCTCAGCACGTCCAGGATGGGGCCCACCGCGCCAAAGGCCTTCTGGTGGCAATGGCCATGCAAAAGAATGGGTTGGGCCGAAGGCTTCAGCCTGCCCTTGAGCATCTCGAGCTTGCCGCCCGCTGCCTCGCGCGCCAGGAATTCTTCGAGCAGCAACGCATGGCGGCTGATGGTCTGCGCCGCCTCGCCCAGGCCCATCACCAGCATCTCGTCTCGCAGCGTCAGCAGGCAGGAGGGTTCCAGGCCGACGATGGCGATGCCGCGCTCCGCGAAGGGCAGCAGGGCGCCTACCACCTCGCGCGCCTTGGCCTTGGCCTTGTCGACCATGCCGCCCGCCAGGTAAGTACGGCCGCAGCACAGGCTCTTGCCGTCGGGCGTGGTCTTGGCGGCCACGTGCACGGTGTAGCCGGCAGCCTGCAGCACCGTAAGCGCGGCCACTGCGTTTTCCGATTCGAAGTAGCCGTTGAAGGTGTCGACAAACAGCACCACGGGTTTGGTGGCGGCCAGCACCTCCTCGCGGCTCGCGGTGTGGATGCGGCCCTGCGGCGCCGCGCCGGCTTCAGCCTGTGCGCCCAGCCGCCTCCAAAAGGTGTTGCTGCGCCATTGCGGCAGCGTGCGGCGCGCCGACAGGCCCAGCAGCTTTTCGCTCCAGGTCGCCAGGCCCGGCACCTTGTCGCGCAGGTTGAGCAGCGGCGCGAAGCGGCTGGCCCAGTGCGCATAGTCGGGCAGGTGGGCGACCAGCCGGTCTTTCAGCGTGTAGCCGTGTTTGGCCTTGTAGTGGTGCAAAAACTCCACCTTCATCTTGGCCATGTCCACGCCGGTGGGGCAGTCGCGCTTGCAACCCTTGCAGCCCACGCACAAGTCCATGGCTTCCTGCACGGCCTCGCTGGTGAAGGCATCTTCTGCTTTCAAGCCATCCAGCTGGCCCGACAGCGCCAGGCGCAAGGTGTTGGCGCGTCCGCGCGTCAAATGTTTTTCGTCGCGTGTCGCGCGGTAGCTGGGGCACATGGTGCCGGCATCAAATTTTCTGCAGTGGCCGTTGTTGTTGCACATCTCCACGGCCTTGGCAAAACCCTGGGCCGGGTCGCCGCCCGTGCCCGGCTCGCTGGTCTGCTCGGTCACCGGGTCGTTCTGCACGTTCCAGGCGCTCCAGTCCAGCGCCGTCTTGATAGGTATGACCTTGTAGCTGGGCGGAAAGCGCATCAACCGCGTGTCGTCCATCTTCGGCGGGTTGATGATGCGGCCCGGGCTCAGCAGGTTGATCGGGTCCAGGTAGTTCTTGATCTGCGCAAAAGCCTCGTTGATTTTGGGGCCGAACTGCCACTCAATCCACTCGCCGCGGCACAGGCCGTCGCCATGCTCTCCGCTGTAGGCGCCCTTGTAGTGGCGCACCAGGGCCGAGGCCTCTTCGGCGATCGCGCGCATCTTGGCGCCGCCCTCGCGCCGCATGTCCAGGATGGGGCGCACGTGCAGCGTGCCGACGGACGCATGGGCATACCAGGTGCCCTTGCTGCCGTATTTGCGGAAGACCTGCGTCAGGGCGTCGGTGTATTCGGCCAGGTGCTCCAGCGGCACGGCGCAGTCCTCGATAAAGCTGACCGGCTTGCCGTCGCCCTTGAGGCTCATCATGATGTTCAGGCCCGCCTTGCGCACCTCCCACAGATTTTTCTGCGGCGCGTCGTCCATCATCTCGACCACCGATCCGGGCAGGCCCAGGTCGCCCATGAGCTCGACCAGCTGGCGCATCTTGGGCGACAGCTCGGCCTTGGAGTTGCCCGAGAACTCCACCAGCAAAATCGCTTCGGGCTGGCCGATGAGGGCGGTGCGCACCGTGGGCGCGAAGGCCGGGTTCTGCAGCGAGAGCTCTATCATGGTGCGGTCCACCAGCTCGACCGCGCTCAGCGTGCCGTCGCCGCCCAGCTTCACGATGTGCTGGGCCGTGTCCATGGCCTTGTAGAAGGTCGGGAAGTTCACCACGCCCAGCACCTTGGTGCGCGGCAGCTCAGCCAGCCGCAGCGTGAGCGATTTTGTCAGCCCCAGCGTGCCTTCGCTGCCCACCAGCAGGTGGGCCAGGTTCACCGAGCCGTCCTGGGTATAGGGCTTCTCGTTCTGGTTGTTGAAGATGTCCAGGTTGTAGCCGGCCACGCGGCGCAGCACCTTGGGCCAGTGCGCCTCAAGCTCGGGCCGCAGCCGGTCGGACAGCGCCTTGACGTAGTCGCCCAGTTCGCGCGCGCCGCCGCCGGCCTTGTCATAGCGGCCGAGCTCCAGCAGGCTGCCGTCGGAGCGCCAGGCGCTGGCGCCCAGCACGTTGTGCACCATGTTGCCGTAGGCAATGCTGCGGCTGCCGCAGGAGTTGTTGCCCGCCATGCCGCCCAGCGTGGCCTGCGCGCTGGTGGACACGTCCACCGGGTACCACAGGCCGTGCTGCTTGAGCGAGGCGTTCAGGTGGTCCAGCACGATGCCGGGCTGGACTTCGGCCGTGCGCTCGCCCGGGTCCACGGCCAGGATGTTGCGCAGGTGTTTGGCATGGTCTATCACCAGGCCCGCGCCCACCGTCTGCCCGCACTGGCTGGTGCCGCCGCCGCGCGGGACGATGGGCACTTGCAGGTCGCGGCAGATGTCCAGCGCGGTCTTCACGTCGGCATCGGTGCGCGGCACAAACACCCCCACGGGCGTGACCTGGTAGATGGACGCGTCGGTGGCATAGCGTCCGCGGTCCGCCGGCGAGAACAGCACCTCGCCCTGGGTTTCGGCGGCCAGGCGCGCGGCCAGCCGGCCGGCGACTTCATTGCTGACGCGGGCCACGTCGTCATAAGCCTGGGCCGCGGCCTCGCGGCTGATCTTGAGGGGGAGGGGAGCGTTCATCGCGGCTTTTCGCCTTTGGGTGGGGGACTGTGATGGAAGAGCCGGGCCGGGCTCAGGCCTTGGCGCCGCTCTTGCTGTTCGTGGCATTGATGGCGCGCAGCTGCTGCACCACCACGTCGCGCTTGCTGGTCAGGTGGCGCAGCAATACGTTGCGCATGGCCGCGCCGTCGCGCTTTTGCAGGGCTTCAATCATCAGTTCGTGTTCCTTCACGGCCGCTTTCCATTTCTCCTCGTCCTGGTTGGAGCGAAAGCGCAGCGCCTGCAGCCGCGCATTGACCTGCGCATAGGTGCTGGCCAGTACCGGGTTCTTGGCCGCCGCGTTGATGGCGCTGTGGATGGCGGCATTGAGCCGGTAGTAGTTGGGCAGGTCGCGGCGCGTATAGGCGGCCAGCATCTCGAAGTGCATGGCCTTGATTTCCGCCAGCTCGGCCTCGGTGATGCGTTCGGCGGCCAGTTCGCCCGACTGCGCTTCCAGCCCCGCCATCACCTCGAAGGTGTTGAGTACGTCGGCCTCCGTCAGCTCCACCGCGATCGCGCCGCGGTTCGGCAGCAGCTCCACCAGGCCCTCGGCGGCCAGCATCTTGATGGCCTCGCGCAGCGGCGTGCGCGAGACGTTGAGCACTTCGCTGAGTTCGCGCTCATTGAGCTTGGCGCCGGGCTGGATGCGGTTTTCCACCAGCATCTGGCGCAGCCGGTGCGCCACCTGTTCATGCAGGGCGGCGCGCGGGATGGGGATGATTTCGGCAGCCATGGACAAATTTTGTATGCAAAATTTACCCCTGTCAAATCAATATGTAGTCCTTTGATGGCTTGACAAATGAATTTTGTATGCAAAAAATAAGGACTTACTTCAGGAGCAGACCGCCATGTTGACGCTTGACTTTCATCCCACGGGACGTCATTTTTTGCAGATTCCCGGCCCTTCGCCGGTGCCGGACCGCATCCTGCGGGCCATGAGTCTGCCCACCATAGACCACCGCGGCCCTGAATTCGCGGCGCTGGGCCTGAAAGTCCTGGCCGACATTAAAAAGATCTTCCAGACCAAACAACCCGTCATCATTTACCCGGCTTCGGGCACCGGCGCCTGGGAAGCGGCTCTCTCCAACACCCTGAGCCCCGGCGACCACGTGCTGATGTACGAAACCGGCCATTTCGCCGCGCTGTGGCAAAAGCTTGCCGCGCGCCTGGGTCTGAAGACCGAGGTCATCAGCTATCCCGGCGCCGAGGTCTGGCGCCACGGCGTGCAGGCCGCCCTGATTGAAGAGCGCCTGAAGGCCGACACCCAGCACAGCATCAAGGCCGTCTGCGTGGTGCACAACGAAACCTCCACCGGCGTGACCAGCAACATCGCCGCCGTGCGCAAGGCGATCGACGCGGCCAAACATCCGGCGCTGCTGCTGGTCGACACCATCTCGGGCCTGGCCTCGGCCGACTACCGCCACGACGAGTGGGGCGTGGACGTCACCATCAGCGGCTCGCAAAAAGGCCTGATGCTGCCGCCCGGCATCAGCTTCAACGCCGTTTCCGCCAAGGCCCTCGAAGCCAGCAAGAAGGCCACCTTGCCCAAGGCCTTCTGGGCCTGGGACGAAATCATCGAGATGAACAAGACCGGCTATTGGCCGTCCACCCCCAACACCAACCTGCTGTACGCCCTCAGCGAAGCCTGCGACATGCTGCTCGAGCACGGCCTGGAAGCCGTGTTCGCGCGCCACCAGCGCTGGGCGACCGGCGTGCGCGCGGCGGTCAAGGCCTGGGGCCTGCAGATTCAGTGCGCCGACCCGGCCGTGTACTCGCCGGTGCTGACCGGCGTGATGACGCCCGAAGGCGTGGACGCCGACGCGGTGCGCAAAATCATTTATGAACGCTTCGACTGCTCGCTGGGCACCGGCTTGGGCAAGGTCAAGGGCAAGATGTTCCGCATAGGCCACCTGGGCGACTGCAACGACCTCACACTGATGGCCGCGCTTGCCGGCTGTGAAATGGGCTTGAAACTTGCGGGTGTCAAGCTCGCGGGTTCGGGCGTGCAGGCCGCCATGGATCATTTCTCCAGCCATGCGGCCGTGGTGCCGCAGCGCAAGGCGGCCTGAGAGCCGTCACCGCCATCACCGTTATCTGCCTCAAAACTGTCACTTCGCTTCGTTCTACTTCTACGACTGAATCAGAGAGAAACCATGCAACGCAGAACTTTTATCAGTGCGACGGCGGCCACGGCCGCCCTGGTGGCGTCACCCATGCTCAAGGCGCAGACCCTGCCGTCCGGCCCGGTCCGCATCATCGTGGGTTTCCCGCCCGGCGGCGGCACCGACGCGTTGGCGCGCGTGGTGGGGCAAAAGCTCTCCACCATGTGGAACACCTCGGTGGTGATTGAAAACAAGGGCGGCGCCGCCGGCGTCATCGCGGCCGACTACGTGGCCAAGCAGCCCGCAGACGGCAACACCCTGCTCATGGCCCACATCAACAGCCACGCGCTGGCGCCGGCGCTGGGCCTCAAGCTGGGCTACAACCCCGAGCGCGACTACGTGCCCATCAGCATGGTCGGCGTCACGCCCAATATGCTGATCTGCAACGCCGACCAGCCCGCCAAGACCGTCAAGGACCTGGTCGCGCTGTGCAAGGCCAAGCCGGGCCAGATCAGCTTCGCCTCGGCCGGCGGCGGTTCGGCCCAGCATTTCGCGCTGGAGATGTTCAAGCTGCAGGCGAAGATTTTCGCGCTGCACATTCCCTATCGCGGCTCGGGCCCGGCCCTGGTCGACCTGATAGGCGGGCAGGTCAACTATTGCTTCGAGACCATGACCTCGGCCACGCCGCATGTCAAAAGCGGCAAGGCCATCGCGCTGGCGCAAACGCGGCTCAAGCGCGCCAAGGGCCATCCCAACGTACCCACCATGGCTGAATCCGGCTTTCCCGGTTTCGAGGCCACCGTGTGGTACGGCCTCATGGGCCCGTCCAAAATGCCGCACGCCATGGTGCAGCGCATGAACGAGGACGTCAACAAGGTGCTGGCCATGCCCGACGTGCAGGAAAAAATGGACCAGTACGGCGCCGAGGACGGCGGCGGCAGCATCGAAAAATTTGCGGCCTTCATCAAGATGGAGCAAAAGAAATGGGCGCAGGTGGCTGAACAAGCCAAGGTCAAGGTTGACGCCTGACACCCACTGCGCGCCTGGGTGAGACCGGCCTGGTGCCGGTTTTTTTTATCAATAACAAACAAGTTTTTTATCAGCAGAGGTTAGGGATCGTTTCATGACAGTTGTGAATTTTTCAAGGGCCGGCCGCGTGCTGGCCGTTTTTTTTCTGTGCGCCGCCAGCGTGGGCGCTTCGGCCGACATCATCCTGGGCCATTCGGGCGACCTTTCGGGCACCAGCGCCGCGCTCACCACCGACTATGTGCGCGGCATGAATGCCTACTTTGACGACGTCAACAAAAAGGGCGGCATACGCGGCGAGAAGATCAGGCTCGTGAGCGTGGACGACGGCTTCAACCCCGACAAGACCGCCGAGAACACCAAGGCGCTGATCGAGCAGAACGCCGTGGCGCTGGTCGGCTTTCGCGGCACCGCCAACATGCTCAAGATTGTGCCCATCGTGCAGGCGGCAGGCATTGCCCAGATCGGCAACACCAGCGGCGCCAAGTCGCTGCGCGACCCCCATGTGCCCAATGTGTTCCATGTGCGCGCCAGCACCACCGACGAGATCGAGGCGGCCGTCAACCACGCCTGGACCATAGGCATCAACAAGATCGCCGTCGCCTACCAGGACGACGCCTTCGGCAAGGAAGGCCTGGACGCGCTCATTGCCGCCATGCAAAAACGCGGCGCTGCGCCCGCCGCCGTGGCCCCGGTGCCGCGCGGCACGGTGGACGTGGCCAAGGCGGTGGACGTGGTCGCCGCCGCCCAGCCACAGGCTGTGATGCTGATCGCCCAGGCCAAGCCCAACGCCGCCTTTATCAAGGCCTACAAGGCCAAGGGCGTGAGCGCGCAGTTCATGGTGCTCAGCGTCTCCTCGGGCCTGCACGCCGAACTGAAAGAGCCGGCCGCCGGCACCATCGTCTCGCAGGTCGTGCCTTACCCCTTCACCGAACTCGGCAACGCCGTCGTGAAGGAATACCAGACCGTGATCCTGGGAACCGCCGACAAGAAGTTCAGCTACAACAGCATGGAAGGTTTCCTCAACGCCAAGCTGGTGGTGCGCGCGCTGCAGAAAACCCCGGCGCCCATCACGCGCGCCAAGCTCATCAGCACGCTGGAGACCTTCACCAATGAGGACCTGGGCGGCTTCGCACTGACCTACAGCAAGCAGAGCAACCTGGGTTCTCGCTTTGTCAATTTGACGATGATCCGCGCCGACGGCACGTTCGCCCGTTAAGGGAAGTTCCCGTCAAGCCGCAGGCGGCGGCGTCTTCGGTTCGAAGTCGCACCAGGGCGCCACCGCGCACTGCCAGCACAGCGGCTTGCGCGCCAGGCACACATAGCGCCCGTGCAGGATCAACCAGTGGTGCGCGTCCACCAGGTACTCGGTAGGCACGCGCTTGAGCAGGTTCATCTCGACTTCCAGCGGGTTCTTGCCGGGTGCCAGGCCCGTGCGGTTGCTCACGCGAAAGATGTGCGTGTCCACCGCCATCACCGCCTCGCCGAAGGCCGAGTTGAGCACCACATTGGCCGTCTTGCGGCCCACGCCGGGCAGGGCCTCCAGCGCCTCGCGCGTGCGCGGCACCTGGCCGCCATGCTGCTTCACCAATATCTCGCAGGTCGCCAGCAGGTTTTTGGCCTTGGTGCGGTACAGCCCTATGGTGCGTATATACGACTCCAGGCCTTCCAGCCCTAAGTCGAGGATGGCCTGCGGCGTGTTGGCCACCGGGTAGAGCTTGCGCGTGGCCTTGTTCACGCTCACGTCGGTCGCCTGCGCGCTCAGCAGCACGGCGGCCAGCAGCTCGAACACACTGGTGTATTCGAGCTCGGTCACCGGCATGGGGTTGGCGGCCTTGAGCGTGGCGAAGAACGGGGCGATGGCTTCTTTTTTCATGTCCCGCAGTGTATCGGGGTGTTCCGGCCTGCGCCGGCCGGTGCTGTTCAGGCCGCCATGCGCGGCACGTCCCACACCGAGCTGGGCGGCTCGCCGGCGTGCTGGAGCTGCTGCTGCACGGCCTGCCAGATCGCATTGCAGTCGTCTGGCCTGGCCATGCCGGCCGCCGTGTATGCCAGGTGGGCTTCAGCGGCCATGGCCTGCATGCGCTGGTGCGTTTCGGCATTGGGCGCGATGCCCAGCAAGGCCGGCGTGACCGGCAGGCCCTCGCAGGCCGCGGCCATGCGGCCCATCAGCGCATCGTCGAATTTGGGCGCGCCGGAAAACAGCATCACAAAGTACGGCCAGTCGGGCAGGAAGGCACGGCGCAGGCCGTGGGTCAGGCCGTTGCGCGCCACGGCGATCATGCGGCAGGGATGGCCACTCTCCATGAACTCCACGTACTCGCTGCTGCCGTCCATGTCCTGCTCGCCCGCGAAACGCCGCTTGGCCACCGTCCCGCCGGTGCGTTGCGCCAGCCAGCCGACCATGCCGAAGGCCTCGTTGCCGCCGGCCGAGCAGATGCCGACACGGTGGAAGGCCTCGGGGTCGGCCAGGCCCTGGGCTTGCGGCAGCTGCATGGGCGCCGACAGCCGCCGCAGCACGGAGGAGGGCGAATACTGGATGCCTTTTTCGAACTGGTCTCGCAGCGCCATCACGCGGCGGCCGAACTGCACGGCCGACTCGGTGGCCTGCGACATCACCATGGACCAGGGCGTGGGCAGTATGCGCCGGCCCCGGCTGATGTGCAGGGTATGCGGCGAGTGGTGGCGCGGATCGCCGGCCAGCCGCAGCAGCAGGGCGCGCAGCTGGGGCGACGGGCCCTCCGCCCAGTGGACGAACCAGCCGCTCTGGTAATGCAGGATGGCGTGTATGCCATCCGCGGCGTTGTGCGGCAGGGAGTGCGCGCGTATGTCCTCCATCTGCGCGTAGATGCCTTCCTTGACGTGGCAGATGCTGGCCGTCACCACACGCTCGACTTCCACTTGTCCAGGAGGCGCGGCATAGGGCGCAATGCTGTTCACCATGGGGCCATCCTGCCCGATAAGCAAAAACCCCGTCAATCCCTGCCCTTAAAAGGTGCGAGTTAATAGTGGCAAAAATGCCTCTTGAAAAGGATCGCAACACTTTCTTGCAACTCGGTACGGGTGACGTGGTGCATGACGCGCGCCGCTGCGGTGGCGCGCCGTGCCAATGGCGATTCGTGCGGCACGGGTCATTACGGGGGTGATGCCGGCCCGAACTGCTTTAGCATCGCAGCCATGAAAGCTCACACTCTTTTACGACTGCTGGCCGCCTCATTGGCCGCCGCATTGTTCGCCAGCTGTACCGCTGCGCCAGGCACTGTGGCCGGCGCCGCGCCGCGCCCCAAACTGGTGGTCTTCCTGGTCGTCGACGGCCTGCCGCAGCGCCAGGTGCTGGACTATCGCGACCAGCTCGCGCCCGACGGCTTCGCGCGCTTCCTGGACCGCGGCGCCTGGTTCGCGAATGCGCATTACGGCCACGCCTTCACCGTCACCGCGGCCGGCCATGCCACCATGCTCACCGGCGCCTACCCGCATCGCACCGGCATCATAGGCAACGACTGGCGCGACCCCGTGACCGCCGAGCCCGTCTACTGCACCGGCGACACCTCGGCCACCTACATCGGCCACCCTACCAATGCCCTCGATGGCACCAGCCCGAAAAACCTCAAGGCCGAAACCGTGGGCGACGTGCTGCGCCGCGTCGACAGCCGCTCCAAGGTCATAGGCATTTCGGGCAAGGACCGCGGCGCCATCCTGCCGGCCGGCAAGACCGGCATTGCCTATATGTATATGGGCGCCACCGGGCAGTTCGCCTCCAGCACCCACTACATGGCCGCGCACCCGGCCTGGGTCGACCGCTACAACGCCGGCAAGCCGGCCGACCGCTACTTCAAGGCCGAGTGGAAGGCCTTGCTGCCCGAGGCCGCGTACGCTCGCTCGCTACCCGACCAGCAGCCCTGGTACGGCCCCGCGGGCGGCGGCCTGCCGGCGATGTTCGGGGCGAAGGAGGACAGCGCGCCCGGCCCGCGCTTTTACGGCTCGCTGCTGCGCGGCCCCTTTGTCGATGCGATGTCGCTGGAGTTCGCGCGCGCGGCGATTGCCGGCGAGCAACTGGGCCAGGACGACATTCCCGACATCCTGTCGGTGAGCCTTTCGGGCCACGACTATGTGAACCACGCCTTCAGCGCCGAGTCGCGCCTCTCGCACGACCACCTGCTGCAGCTGGACCGTTTGCTGCAGGCCTTCTTCCAGGACCTGGACGCGCGCGTCGGCAAGGACAACTACATCGCCGTGCTCACCGCCGACCACGGCTTCATGCCCGCGCCCGAATACAACGCCAGCCAGGGCCGCGAGTCCGGCCGCGTCAACAGCAGCCAGCTGCTGGGCCGCGTCAATGCCGGGCTCGAAAAACGTTTTGGCCCCGGCAAATGGGCCGCGGGTTTTTCGGGCTCCAGCGTGCTGCTCGACAAACAGCTCATCGCGCAAAAGCAGGCCAATGCCGACGCCCTGGCCGAGGAAACCCGCGCGCTGTTGATGGCCGAGCCCGGTTTTGCCGCGGCCTACACACGCCGTGAAATGCAAAGCGGCAGCCGCGCCGGTGCGCCGTTCTTTGACCAGATCCGCAAATCCTGGCACCCGGATGTTTCGGGCGATGTGCAGTACTCGCTCAAGCCCGGCTGGATGTTCGGCAACACGGTCGCCACGCACGGCTCGCCGCACCCGTACGACACGCAGGTGCCCATCCTGATGTACGGCCCGGCCTGGGTCAAACCCGGCCGCATTGACGCGCGCGTAGAGGTGGTGGACATCGCGCCCACGCTGTCACGCGTGCTGCGCATCGCGCCGCCTTCGTCGGCCGAAGGCAAGCTCCTGCCCTTGCCGGGGCTGTAGAAAAAAGAAGCGGAAGAGCAGGGCGCTCAGCCGTTTTTTTTCGCACTGCGCCTGCGCGCCGGCGCCATGCCGTTGCCCGACTCGCGAACGGCGGCGATCAACTGCGCGGTGAAGTCCAGCACCAGCGGCGCCAGCGTCTGCCCCTCCAGCGACAGCACCTGCAACACACGCTGGCGCAGTTCCGGCTCGGCAAAAGGCACGGCCACCAGCTGGCCCTGGCGTATCAGGTGCGCGGCCGTGAGGTAGCCCGACAGCATGATGTCGTCGCCGCGCGTGCTAGGCAGCAGCGCCGACGAAAAATTGCTGACCACCGAGGCCTGGTACTGCAGGCCCTGGACGCTGGCCACCATGTCAAAGAGCTGGCGCCCCGTCATGCCCTTGGCGCTGATGCCCAGCGGGTATTTCACGACGTCCGCCACCGTCACCGCGCGGGCCCGTGCCAGCGGGTGCGTGGGCAGCATCAGCGCGTAGATGGGCGCGGTGGCCGCATGCCGCACCGTCATGCCTTTTTCCGGCGCCATGGTGTACTTGAGCGCCACATCGGTTTCACCCTGCAGCAGCAGGCGGCTGACGCTTTCGGGTGAACCCACGCTGAGCTCGATCAGCGCCTCGGGGTGGCTGCGCCTGAAGCCCGTCATCACCTCCGGCATGAAACCCGTCGCGAAACCCTCGGTGCAGGCCACGCGCACGCGCCGCGCGCTATAGCCGGCCAGGCCGCGCACCTGTTCCATCACGCGTTCGGCGTCGTCGCTGCCCGCGCGCGCATAGGCCATCAGGCGCTCACCCGCATCCGTGGGCACCATGCCGCGCGCCCTGCGCTCGAACAGCGCGCAGCCCAGCTGGTCTTCCAGCTTGCCGACCTGGCGGCTCACGGCCGAGGCCGCCACATGCAGTTGCGCCGCAGCCTGGCTGACCGAGCCGGTGCGCGCCACCTCGAGGAAGTAGCGGATCTGCGTGCTGAAAAAAGTGGTTTTCATGCGGGGGCGGGTGGGAATGGAGGGGCGCTTGAATTTGTACTTTGCCAAAAAGGCAAAGCCCTGTTGCGATATCTCTCATTGTAGTAAGTCCCGATTCTTCCTACATTTGGTTTCAAGACGCGTTCATGACACGTTCATGACGCATTCATCACTGAGATCACGACCGCGCGCCCTTTTTTTTAAACGATGAAACATGCTGAGATCCGACTGCCTTGATGCCGCCACGGCCTGGTTTGACGAAGGCCATTTTTTCGACGTCCTGCAAAGGCGCGTTGCCCTGCGCACCGAAAGCGACAACGGCAAACCCAACCCCGCGCTGGGTGACTACCTGCGCGGCGAGATGACGGACTCCCTGCGCGCGCTCGGCTTTGCCTGCAGCGTCCTGCCCAATCCCGTCGAGGGCGCCGGCCCTTTCCTGGTCGCGCGGCGCGTGGAAGATGCGGCGCTGCCTACCGTGCTGACCTACGGCCACGGCGACGTGGTCAGCGGCCAGGAAGGGCGTTGGCGCGAAGGGCTGCAGCCCTGGGAGCTGGTGCGCGAAGGCGAGCGCTGGTACGGCCGCGGCACCGCCGACAACAAGGGCCAGCACACCGTCAACCTGGCCGCGCTGGCCAGCGTGATCAAGGCGCGCGGCGGCCGCCTGGGCTACAACGTCACGCTGCTGCTCGAGATGGGCGAGGAAGCCGCCTCGCCCGGCCTGCATGCCTTTTGCGAAAGCCATCGCGCGCAACTCAAGGCCGATTTGCTGATCGCTTGCGACGGCCCGCGCGTGCATGCCGACAAGCCCACGCTGTTCCTGGGCTCGCGCGGCGCGATCAATTTCAGCCTGCGCCTGCGCGCGCGCGACAAGGCCTACCACTCGGGCAACTGGGGCGGGGCCCTGCTGAACCCGGCCACCGTGCTGGCCAGCGCTGTGGCCTCGCTGGTCGATGCGCGGGGCCGCATACTGGTGCCGGCCCTCAAGCCGCGCGCGCTGCCCCTGTTGGTGCGCCGCGCGTTGGCCAATGTAGATATCGGCGGCGGCGAGGACGACCCGCTGCCCGATGCTCACTGGGGCGAACCCGGCCTCAGCACGGCCGAACGCCTGATCGGCTGGAACACCCTCGAAGTGCTGGCGCTGGGTGCCGGCTCGCCGCAGCGCCCCGTCAATGCGATTCCCGGCGAGGCCGTGGCCCATTGCCAGCTGCGCTTTGTGGTTGGCACGCCTTACCAGGACCTTGCCGCCATCCTGCGCAAGCACCTGGACCGCTATGGCTTCAACCGCGTCGAGGTGGAGATCACGCTCACCGGCGCGGCCACGCGCCTGGACCTGGACCACCCCTGGGTGGGCTGGGCGCAGCGCTCCATCGGGCTGAGCAGCGGCAAGCCGGTCGTCACCTTGCCCAACCTGGCCGGCTCACTGCCCAATGATGTCTTCGCGGACCTGCTGGGCCTGCCCACCTTGTGGGTGCCGCATTCCTATCCGGCCTGCGCCCAGCACGCGCCCGACGAACACCTGCTGGCGCCCGTCGCCCGCGAAGGCCTGCGCATCATGGCCGGCCTCTATTGGGACCTCGGCGAGCCCGCCGGCTTGCCCTGGCATGCCGCGCGGGCCGCCGCCTGAGTTGTTTTTGTCCTGATTGCACCCTCGCTCACTCACTGGAGTTGCCCATGCCTTCCCCCATGTCTTTTGCTGCACGCCGGTCCCTGTTTCAGGCGACCCTGCTGGTCGCCGCCTGTTCTGCCCTCGTGTTTCCCGGCGTGTCGCAGGCGCAGGCACAAGCCTGGCCCGCCAGGCCGATCAAGCTGGTCGTTCCTTTCCCGCCGGGCGGCGGCACCGACGTGGCGGCCCGCATCATCGGCGAGCGGCTCAGCGCCCGCCTGGGCCAGCCCGTGATCATCGACAACAAGCCCGGCGCTTCCACCGCCATCGGCGTGGTCATGGTCAGCGCGGCCGAGCCCGACGGCTACACCTTGCTGTTCTCCGGCTCCAGCAGCTACACCGTCAACCCCGCGGTGCGCAGCAAGCTGGGCTACGACCCCTTCAAGCAGCTCTCGCCCATTGCCATGGTCGCGCGCACGCCGCTGGTGCTGGTGACTGCAAGCACCGGTCCCTACAAAACCCTCAAGGACGTGCTGGCCAAAGCCAAGGCCGCTCCGGGCACGCTGACCTATGCCACCTTTGGTGCCGGCTCGGCGCCGCACCTGGCCGGCGAGCTGCTGGCCAGTGCCACGGGCGTGAAGTTTTCCGCCATCCCCTACAAAGGCAGCGCCGAGGCCGACATCGGCGTGGTGCGCGCGGACGTCAGCATGGGCATAGACACCCTGGCGGCCGTCAACCCCCTGGTGCAATCGGGCAAGCTGCGCGCCCTGGCCGTCATCAGCGAAAAGCGTTCCCCGCAGATGCCCACCGTGCCCGCGTATGGCGAACTGCAGCTGTCGCCGGCCTTGCTGGACGGCTGGTATGCGGTCGCCGCGCCTGCCGGCATTTCACCGGCCGTGCGCGACCAGCTGCTGCAGGCCGTGACGGCCGTGATGGCCGACCCCGCGGTGGGCAAGAAGCTGCAGCAGCAGTCCCTGGAGCCGGCCTTCCTGGGTCCGCAGGCGCTGCGCGATGTGATGGATTCGGAGATCGCGCGTTATCGCGCCCTGGTGGTGCGCGCCAATATCCGCGTCGATTAATCGCGCTACAGGGCTTTGACGGGCACGCAGAGCCAGCAGCTGAAGTTTCCGGTTTTCGGGTCCATCACGAAATCTTCTTCATACAGTTCCAGCGCCGGTTTGTTGTCCGGCTGGTAACCGCTTTGCGGCAGCCACTCGGCGAACATGTGCGTCCAGGCTTCGTGCACCTCGTTGCCCGGTTTGCCGGTGAAGCGGCCGCAGGCATAGCGCCCACCGCCAAAGTTCTGCACACCGATTTCGCCCTGGGGCTTGAAGGACTCGTCCACTTCTATGCAGGCGTCGTAGCGGCATTTGTCGGCCGGCGTGATCTCGGGGTTGTCCTGGCTGATGCCGTACATCTTGGGGCGCGGGTTCATGTAGCCGTTCCGGCCGCACCAGGCGACAAAGCGTTGCCACAGCTGCGCCACGCCGTCGCCGTAAGGCCCGGTGTTGCGCATATAGGCCAGGCGCATGGGGGGAAGGGTTTTGAGTTCAACGTGCATGGCAAGGGTTCTTTCGGATGAAGGTACCGGCCCGGCGGGCCAGAGGGTTCTATCTTTAAACAACGCCATGATGGAGTCTTGATTCGGCTTGTGATTGCCTTGATGAATCTTGCTAAGTTCAATCTGCCGGCGCGTCGCCCACTCGCGCCAGCCCCCGCGCCGCCACGCCGTGGGCGTTGTGCCGAAGTGGGCGCGAAAGGCACGGCTGAAGACTTCCGCTGAAGCAAAGCCCGTGTCGAGTGCTATCTGCAGCGCGGTCTGCGGCGTAAAAATCAGGCGCTGGGCGGCGGCCTCCAGCCGCAGCCGGCGCACGCAGTCGGCCAGGGTTTCGCCCGTCACTGCCTGAAACACGCGGTGAAAGTGCCAGGGCGAAAAGTGCGCTACGTCAGCCAGGGCCTGCAAGTCCAGCGTGCTGTCCAGGTTGGCGCTGATGTGGTCCACCACGCGGTTGATGCGGGCGATGTAGGCACTGCGGGCCGCGGGATCAAGGCCGGGCTCTGTCATGGCAGTTCGTCCACGAATTTTTCGGCCTGCGCCAGCATGCCGCGACGTATGGCGGCGAACACCGGCTTGGGAAAATCCGGCGGCAGCTGTTCGGCCACGCGCTCCAGCGCGTGCGGCACTTGCAGCACCAGCGCCACCATCTGGTCGAAGGCTCCGGGCACGCCGCTTTGCCGCGCCAGCGCCTCCCAGTGGCGCGTGCGGATTTCGTGCAGGTGGTAGTGCGTATTCTTGTTGCGCAGGGCCATGGCCAGTTTTGCGCGGCGCGAGCTGACCTGGTTGGGGCCATTGCCGATGATGGGCCAGGCCGACAGCACGTCATACAGCGGCGTCATGTGAAAGCCGCCGCCGCGCTCCAGGAAAATCGAGAAATTCTTGGCATGGCCGTCGGTGGCCGCCATGATCCAGAAGGCCAGCTGCACCCGCACAAATTGCAATATGTCGGCGCTGGCACGGCTACCCCCACCCAGCAAGTCCAGGCCCGCGCGCAGGCCGGGGCCTCCGTCGCTTTCATACTTGAGGTCGCCGGGTGTTCCCGTCGCCTGGCAGAAATCCTCCTGCGGCAGGCGGGCTATCCATGTGCCGGCGTCCATCCAGCGCCTGTCAAAGCGCTCCACGATCAGCACTTTGCGTTCACCGAAGCGGCCCATTTCCGTGGGCGCGACCTCGAATCCCAGCTCGCCCAGCAGGGTCGCGCAGAGCCATTCGTTTTCCACCGAGTCCGTCATGTCGGCTCGCATATTGCCCACCAGGCCCAGCGGCAGCTTGAAGATGTGTGTGGTGGGTGTGGAGCCCGAGGGCAGGTGCCAGCGTTGGCCTACGCGCAGCAGCGCTGTTTTTTCCTGGGCACCGGCAATGGAAATCCTGAAATCATCCGCGAGCGAGGCGCCTTCCGCGCCATCGCCTGTCACCTCGCCCAGCAGCGCCTCCACCTGGCTGTCGCTCAGCGGCGTGCTGTCGATGCGGTCGTGCGGCGGTGGTTGCAGGCCTTGCGGCATCAGCTGCAGCGCGCCCACGCAGTCCCGGCCCACGGCGGCCAGCAGGTCGGCCGCGCGGATGGAAGAGGTCCCAAAGCGCCGCCGCAGCCGTTCGCGGATGCGGCCGCTGTCGGGCAGCAGGTTGTCGAAGTAGTGCTCCACCTTGGCGCCCATCACGTCGCCGCCGCCGGCCGGCATGGGCAGCGAGACCGAAAGCGGCCGCGCATTGGGCGAGCGCGACCAGTTCTCGTCATAACGAAAGCCCGGTGTGCCGGTCCGTGTCCAGAACCACAAGCCCACATGCTGGCCGTTCATCCACACATCAAGATCGGCGAATGCCATGGGCCACCTTTTGAAACTGTCTCGTCATGATTTTTTCAAGCGTTTTCCCCCGGCTACCAATCTGCCGTGGGGCTGTTCGCGGTGGGGGCGGGTGGTGCGTCGGTCTCGGCATAGCGCCGCAAGTCTGCCAGCAGCACTCGCGCATCCAGCGCATGCAACACCTGAAGCAACTGGTCGAGGCTTACCGCGCCGGGGTTTTTTTCAATATCGGCCATGCGGACTTGTTTGACGCCTATGCGCTGACCCAACGCGGTCTGCGTCAGCCCGCGTGCTTTTCGCAGCGATTTCAAATGCACTGACAGCTGTGCTGATGTCTGAACGGGAAAGGTTTGAAGCGTGCTCATTAATACCACCTTTGAGTGATATTTGCACAATATCGTTTTTATACAATATTGTCAATATATCGTTCAAGGGCGATCAAATGGCCCGGCTTGTACTGTCCCGCCGGCATCGCGTTTTGCGAGGCCTGGGGTCTGTTAACAGTCCCTAGGCCGCCTTGCGAATCGTGCCCTGCGCCGCGGCGCACAGCGTGCGCTCCTCACCGCGCAGCACAAAAATATCGCAGCGGCAAACGGCCTGCGTCTTGCCGCTGCCCACCACCGTGGCCACCGCCAGCAGGCGTTCGGCATCCCTGGCCGGCCGCAGGTAGTTGATCTTGAACTCGGCCGTCACCGAATCACCCAGCACCGAACCGCCGGCAAAGGTCAGTGCGTTGTCCGCGAGATAAGACAGCACACCGCCGTGCACAAAGCCATGCTGCTGCAGCAAGCCGGGCACCACCGGCACCGACAGCTCCGCGCCGCCGGGCGTAAAGGCGTCGAGCCGCGCGGCCAGCAGCGCGCTGAAAGGCTGCCGGCTCAATACCTCGCGGCCGAAGCGCAGCAGCTCATCCGGTTGCTCAGCGGGCATGCCGGCTCCCCGCAAAAGGCGGTGCCGGCCGGCGGCGGCCGCCCGATGCCAGCCAGCGCAGCAGCCGTACACCCGCCGTCCGCGCTACAGGCCGGGGCTCAATGCCCAGCGATACCTGGGTCTGCGACAGCACGTCCTCCACGCACACGTCGTGCAGCGGCCTTATGACCAACAGCCAGTAGAGCAGCGCAGCGCCGCGCGTTCGCATCTCGATGCGATGCTCGAGCACGCAATGCGCGGGCGTAGCGTCCAATACCTCAAAGCCGTGCCAGCCATCAAACCCCTTGGGCCTGGTGAACCGGAAACGCACCGACTGGCCCGGTGTGTAGGCCTCCACCGTATAGCGTATCGGGCCATGGCCGCCGATGGCGCCTACGGCCAGCGGCCTGTCGAACTTCATGCGCGGCCAGTCCCACCCCGGCCATAGCGCATCCGCCGGAGAACCCAGCGAGTCAATCAGCGTACCCACGCGTTCGGGGCTCGCATGCAGCAGGCGTTGGTGAACGTTTACGACTTTCATACGGACACTCCTTGTTGAATTTCTCTGGGGTTCTTGGGGTGGGGTTCCCGGGTATCGGTCAGGCCGCCACGGCCATCCAGGCGCCGTGTTCCAGCGCGGCCCTCAGCTTGGGCGCGACGGCTGGCACAGGCTGGCTGACCCAGCGCTGCGTCAGCGAAAACGCCGGCGAGAACACCAGCGCCATCCACACATGAAACGGCATAGGCCGCAACTCGCCGGCTTCCATACGCTGTTCCATCCAGGCTTTTAGCGCACCAAAGGCCTGCTCGTTGGCGGTGCTGGTCTCGGCACCGTCCGTCATGTCGCCGCCGCGGCGCAGCGCGTGCAGCAGCCGCGCCTGGTCCGGGTGCTGCAGTACCCACTGGATGTAGGCGCGCACCAGGCCCTTCACGCCGGCCTGGGCCGAGGCCTTGCCGGCAATCGGCTGCATCAGCGCCGCATGGAAGTCGCGCAGCATGTGGGCATACAGCGCATCGGCCAGCAGCGCCTTGGTCGGGAAGTGGTGGTACAGGCTGCCGTTGCTCACGCCGGCCTCCTGGCGCACCATGTCCATGGAGGCGGCCGTGAAGCCCTGGGCCAGGAACACTTTGGTGGCGGCTTCGAGCAGGCGATCGCGAGTGGATGCAGTGGAGGACGGGGTAGCGGTGGAGCTCATGACTAGAGTATTACTCTAGACCAACACTCTGTCAACCACCGCTCGCCCGGCCCGGCTGCGGGCAGGCCGCGCCCAAATTGGCGACAATGCAGCCCAGAAAGCGAGAAACCGAACATGCCCCTGCACTTTGCCGACCGCCTCAACAACGTTGAAACCTCCGCCATCCGCGAACTCTTCAAACTGCTGGGCAAGCCCGGCATCGTCAGTTTTGCCGGCGGCTTTCCCGACCCCGCCATGTTCGACGTGGCCGGCATCCAGGAGGCCAGCAACAAGGCCTTGAGCGAAGAGCCCGGCGGCGCGCTGCAATACGGCGCCACCGAAGGCTACGGCCCGCTGCGCGAACAGCTCAGCGCCTTCATGGCCACCAAGGGCGCCAAAGACGTCGCCCCCGAGAACCTCATCGTCACCACCGGTAGCCAGCAGGCGCTTGATTTGCTCGGCAAGACCATGATCTCGCCCGGCGACAAGGTCATCGTCGAAGGCCCGACCTTCCTCGCCACCATCCAGTGCTTTCGCCTCTATGGCGCCGAACTCATCAGCGCGCCCATCGACGCCCACGGCGTCAAGACCGACGAGCTCGAAAAACTCATCGCCCAGCACAAGCCCAAGTTTGTCTACCTGATCCCCACCTTCGGCAACCCCAGCGGCGCGCTGCTGAGCCTGGAGCGCCGCAAGCAGGTGCTCGAAATGGCCGTCAAGCACCAGACCCTCATCGTCGAGGACGATCCTTATGGTGACCTCTACTTCGGCGAGGCACCGCCGCCTTCGCTGCTGGCGCTCAGCCCCACGGTGCCCGGCAGCCGCGAGCTGCTTGCGCATTGCGGCTCCCTCAGCAAGGTGCTGAGCCCAGGCCTGCGCGTGGGCTGGATGGTCGCCCCCGCCGAGCTGCTGGCCAAGGCCACCATGTGCAAGCAGTTCAGCGACGCGCACACCAGCACCTTCGCCCAGGCCACCGCCGCCCAATACCTCAAGGCCGGCCGCATGCCCGACACCCTCAAGCGCGTGCGCAAGGTGTATGGCGAACGCGCCACCGCCATGGGCAATGCCCTGAAACGCGAACTCGGCGACGCGATTGAATTCACCCAGCCGCAAGGCGGTTTGTTTTTCTGGGCCCGCCTCACGGGCGCGGGCGGCAAAAGCAAGGACGCCGGCGAGTTCGCCAAGAAGGCGATTGAACAGCTCGTGGCCTTTGTGCCCGGCGCGCCTTTCTACGCGGCCAACCCCGACCTCGCCACGCTGCGGCTGAGCTTTGCAACGGCGGATGTGGCGAAGATTGAAGAGGGTGTGGGGCGGTTGGGGAAGGCGCTTTGAGGTCGCGCGCGCGGGCACCTTCTCTCATTGGCATTGGCCTGCTCTCGGCGATGCTGACCGTCCACGCCACATCACACGCGCAGGAGGCTTCGGCCGCGGCGCCCGAGCTCGCACGAGGGCAGGTGATTTTTTACGCGCCCGATGACACGGACCGCGCAGTCAATATACCCATAGCTGTTGGCATGCCCAATGGTGGTGTCCAACACGGCGCTATCACCCGCTACACCAAAACCACGCCCTATTCGAAGCCACCTGCGTGCGGAACGCCGGGCCCTTTGACCTTATCGCTGGAGCAGGGCTGGTACCGCTGGGAGGTGCCCGGCCACCGCTGCATGCCTTCGCTGGTTTCCGAAGGGGGCGCCGTCAAGGTCCAGGCCGGGGCCTGTGTGCAGATCGATCTCGCGAGAATCTGGGGATGCGATTTACCACGCACTAAGGGGGCTGTCAGGTGACACGCCGAAACTCTGCAATTGCTTTGGGGTTCATGCTTACAGGCGTCCTGGCCATGCAGCCCGCCGCAGCCGTCACCATGCTGGGCAGCGATTTTGACAGCCTGTGCGCCAAGGCCGAGGCGGCAGTCCATGCCACAGTGGTACGGCAGGAGTTGCTGCCGCCGCAAGGCAATATCACTGCGCCACGCATGTGCTATGAGTTGAAAGTGATTTCGCAGCTCGACACCAAGCCGGCCCTCGCTGCCGATGCCCGAATCTGCTATCTGGGCGATGTGGTCTCCCCGGTCAAAACCGTGGTGGCCGGCATCCGTTACCCGGTGGTGGGAGAGACCGGCGTGTTCCTGATTAAGTCGCTGAACAACAACGCCGTCGTGTCACCGCTGCAAGGCTACAACCAGGGGCAGTTTGTGGTCCGTAAAGTCGCCGGCCGTGACGCGGTGTTTACCGCCAGAGGCAAGGCCGTCTGCGGCTTTGACGCCACCCTGCGCTCCGGCTCGCTCGATGGCGAGATCGCGGACGGGTTGGTGACGGAAGTGGCTAAACAGCGCTGCCAGCCCATGCCGCTTACCACCTTTGCTGAAAAAATCCGCCAATGCCGTCGCTGAAATTCTGCTGCCGCCTGGCGATTCTTGTCCTGGCCTGCCTTGCCTTTCCCGCAGCCCTCTATGCTTACCGGCTGGAGCCCTATCGCTGGGACGTCTCCACGCTACCCACCATCGTTCGCATCTACTTCCGTTTCGATCCCCCGGCCTATAACGGTGCTTTCTTCAAGGCCATGAACCAGTGGAATGCCGTCAACAAGGCGGTGGAATTAAGGCCCGGCGACCATGGCGGCGTTGGGACGGTGTGCTCTCCCGAATCCAATTCAGCGACTTTCGACTACAGGGTTTGCGGCACCCAGTGGGATGAGTCGGTGCTCGCCATCACTGTGGTCAACTACCAGAATGGCTCGGCACAACACGGCACCGTGATTTTCAACTCCAACCTCAATTTCGAGGTTTACACAGGGCCTGCACGTCCCGGCGTTTTCGACATGGGCCGTGTCGCCCTGCACGAACTCGGGCATTTCCTGGGCCTAGACCACGAAACGGCAGCCCAGGCCATCATGCAGCCACGGATCAGCGACCTCGACACGCTCAAGCCTGACGACATCAACGGCATCCGTGCCCGCTACAGCAAGTAATCGCGCACGGCGAACGCGCCTTCACCGTGGGGAAGGCGTCCCAAGCCTTACTCGTTGATCTCCACCTCCACCAGCTTGCCCAGCAGCACCAGCGACTGCTGCCAGCCCACATAACACTGGTCCGCGGGGATCACCGCGGGAATGCCTTCCTGCACCACCTGCATGTCCACGCCGGCGGAGACTTTGGCCAGCGTGATGGTGGTGGTCATCTCGCCCGGCAGGTTGGGGTCGTCGAAGCTGGCGGTGTAGCGGATGCGCTCGCCGGGCTTGAGTTCCAGGTAGGTGCCGCCGAAGGAATGGCTGTGGCCGTTCGTGTGGTTGGTGAATGACATTTTGTATTTGCCGCCGACCTTGGCGTCCATTTCATGCACGGTGCCGGTAAAGCCGTTGGGCGGCAGCCATTTGCTCATGGCGGCGGGGCTCAGGAAGGCGCGGTACACCCGGTCAGGGGTGGATTGCAGAACGCGGTGAAGCTTGACGGTATTGGTAGTCATGGCGTGTTTCCTTGGTTAATGACAGATAGAAAAAGAGAGAGAAAGAGCGAAGGCGGGGGCCGCCCTCTACCTGTACGACGAACGGGCCACGGCGGGATCGACATGGTTTTTTAGGAAATTGTCATTTTTTTGGTGCGCCGCGCCTGCACACCATCAGCAAGGCCGTCCCGTCCGGCGTCTGCACTTCGCCCACCGCGCGAAACCCGGCTTTTTCATAACAGCGTATCGCACGCGCATTGCGCGGGTCGGGGTCAGTCTGGATGTGGGTGACTTGCGGGTCGGCCAACAGCCGGGCCACAAAGGCCTTCACCATCGCCGTGCCCAGGCCGCGGCCCAGCTGCGCGGGGTCGGCAATCGACTGGTCTATGCCGCGCACGCCGGGGTCGGTTTCGTTTTCCCACCAGCCGTCGCCGGAACCCTTGGCCACATAGGACTGGATGTAGGCAAAGGGAACACCGTCCAGCAATGCGATATGCGGCTGCACCTGGCTGGGGTCCTTGATCCATGCGCCGTATTCAGCCTCAACCTCCGCCAGCGTAGGCGCTTCGCCCCACCACTCGGTCCAGTGCGGGCGCGCCAGCCAGCCGTGCAGCAGGGGCAGGTCGGCCGCTTGCAAGGGCCTGAAGTTGATATTCACGGCCGTGGCGGTCTGCGGTGCGCGTAGGGCGCTGTCCATGGTGTCTCCCGGGGTGGGTTTTCAATCGACCTGCCATTTTGCACAGGGGGCAGGGCGCCATGCCCCTTGCCCATACGTTTCGCGGGTGTTTGCCTACAATCCGATACAGCGTGGGTGTGTCGCCTGCGGCACCTTGACTTGGGCCTGTTCACCTTCATGACTTCCGCCGCCGCGCACAGCGCCATTCGCGCCTCCTCTTCGCCGATCTCTCCCGCCACCCGCCGTTCCATCCTGCTGCTGTCGTGCGCCACTTTCTCGAGCATGGTGGCCCAGCGCATTTGCGACGCCATGCTGCCCGAGCTCTCGCGCGTGTTCGCCGTTAGCCTGGCCCAGGCGGCGCAAGTGGTGTCGGTGTTTGCCGTGACCTACGGCATCTCGCAACTGTTTTACGGCCCGCTGGGCGACAGGCTGGGCAAGTTCCGCATCGTGACCTTTGCCGCGCTGGGCTGCAGCGTGGGCAGCGCGGTCGCCGTGTTCGCGGGCAGCCTCGATATGCTGCTGCTGGCCCGCATCATGATGGCCCTGGGCGCCGCCGCGCTGATCCCGCTGGCCATGGCCTGGATAGGCGACACCGTGCCGGCCCACGAGCTGCAGGAAATGCTCACCCGCACCGGCCTGGGCAGCACCCTGGGCATTGTCTGCGGCCAGCTGCTGGGCGGGCTGCTGACCGATGCGCTCGGCTGGCGCTGGGCGTTTGCGTTTTTGGTGCTGCTGTTTGGCGCTGTGGGCACGTTGCTGTGGGGCGATTTGCGCCGGCAGCAGGCATTACCAAAAGCAGTGGCCGAGGCAGGGGCGACTCCAGCACACGGAGCACCCGGAGCACCCGCGGCGCGCCCGCATTTCTTGAAGCAGGCTTTGCTGATCGCCAGCCGCCCCTGGCCGCGCACCATCCTGTTGCTGGCGGTGATTGAAGGCGCCATGGGTTTTGGCGTGCTGGCCATGTGGGCCTCGCACTTGCACCATGCTTTGGGTTTGTCGCTCTCGGCCGCGGGCGCCATCGTCGCGCTCTTCGGCCTGGGCGGCGTGGGCTATATGGCCGCCGGCCGCGCGCTGATCCCGCGCCTGGGCCAACACGGCCTGGTGTTATTGGGTGGCGGGCTGCTCGGCATCAGCGCGCTGGTGGTGGCCTACATCCCGCACTGGGGCCCGGCCATCCCGGCCAGCCTGGTGGGCGGCTTTGGCTTCTTTATGTTCCACAACGTCATGCAGGCCAACGCCACCCAAATGGCGCCAGAGGCGCGCGGCACGGCGGTTTCGCTGTTTGCCTCTTTCCTGTTCCTGGGCCAGTCCCTGGGCGTGGTGCTGGCCGCGGCCTTGATTGGCCGTATAGGAAGCAGCGCTGTGGTGGCACTGGGGGGCGGGGTGATGGCAGTGGAGGGGGCTTATTTTGCTTGGGTGTTGAGGCGAAGAAATAGCGCACTGAAATTTGTCAACTAGCCTGAACGGACAATGGGCAGAATCGGAGGACTATGCAGACGCGGCCTCGATCAAGCTGAAGGGCATTGGGATATTTATTTCTGCTTGCTCGAGAAGGAGGTCACCGCTTTCTCCCAGTTATTGGGCGGTGAACGGCTACTGGAACTTACTCTAGTCATGGAGACTTTCAGCTTCTTAATACTTGCTCTTCTATAAGTGTCGTTCCGTCGCCGCTCTTCGAATCGCGTCCTTAAATTCTGTATGACGCTCAAGCTCACAACTCTTAGAGATACGATAAAAGAGACTTTCATTTCCGGCCGATAGGCGAAGGCCTTTGGATCCGATCCATCGCTTTAATAATGGGAACAAATATTCTCTAGCGGCGATTACATCGAGAAAAAATTCTTTGCTATCGATTGAAGTGTTCACCATTTTTATCGCAGCATCTACTGTTCTTTTGGGGTGATTTGCGTATAGGTACGCGATTCGTTCTGCGCAGAATTCAAAAATTTTCTGAGGGTCGAGGTTTTTGCTTGCTGTTGTAAATCTATCTACCCCTATCTTTACGGTCGGAAGACCGGGCGAGAGCGTGTTCGAAACCCCGAACGTAGAGAAGAGATCTCTAAGTGGCTCCATGTCATTTACCCAGGAACCAAAATCCAATCGCGCTCTAATTTCCTCGGCAGCCAACCTAGGATTTTCGTCTTCTAGTATTTCTAGAAGCGCCGCTTCGCAAATGAAGTAGTTCTCTAAGTGATAGACGCGATGGGTAAAGAGCCTCTTGATCTCGAGTTTTTGGGGATCGTTGATTAGGCCAAGATCACCGTCAATTAGATAGATGCGATTTCTTCCACCAACTACGGTATCTGCAGTACATGCCGCGATGACACGTTGCCTATCTCCAAGCGGAAAAACATCTGTGACTTTTACGCTTTCTGGAAGCATTCTTCCGATAACTGAGACGTACACGGCTTTGGCGTATTGAGCCGTATCTTCAACGAAAACATCAAGGTCGTTCCACTTCACGAAAAAAGCGTACATCGCTCGCTTCGCTTTGATAGGCCACTCAAGCACGAACGTTCCCCGGTAGCCGCGTTGCCTTATCAAGGTATACGCACCTATTGTCTCTGTCGACAACGATCGCGGGCGAGTGCGTTGCCAAAATGAATTGATTTCCGGGGCTAGCTTCAAGTATGGAATTTACAAATATTTCTTGCCACTTTAGATGTAAAGAAATTTCTGGCTCGTCAACAACAAATATGCCAGCTCTGTTTATTTCTCGATTGATTGCTAAATGACCAAAAATTACAACCAGTTGACGTTCTCCCGAGGAGAGAATGTCGAGAGTTTTAGGTGTGTCGTCGGCGATGTTTACGTATAGCCAACCTACTTCATCGATCGAGAGTTCTTTGCCACTGTCAAAGAGAAAGCGATTCACCAATGTGGTGAACTGGGTTATTGGGCCCCACAGCTTTTCAATATCTCGGTTATATCTTTCGGATGCTTCAATAAGCTTTAGCACTCGATCTACCACCGGTTTGTTTAAGGCCAGCTCCAAGAGGCCATCATTCAAATATGCCGACCTATCGTTGCTTAAGCTGCTGTCTCTTTGGCCCAATGCGCTGATGTGGTCAAAAAATTTGTCAACCAGGGGTTTGAATTTTATGTCTGCCAAGCCAGCCCCTCTAAGTGCCGATTCAACATGACTACGTTTTTCAATAATAGTTTTAATAAATCTAGCGTCTTGTCGGACTGATCGCATAAAGCTAGCGCTCGGCTGGTATTCGAAGGCATCAAGAAGAATTTGCTCTCGAAGCTGAGCCGCAAATTTTTCTTGCTCGACGCGTCGCTTTCGAAAAATCTCCTGGATAACAATCTGAACATCCATGAGGCTGGAGCCAAGCATTCCTGTCATGGATGGCATTCGCCTTCTTACAGACTCCACAATCATGTCCCTGCGACGTGCAGCAATACCTGACATGTTTCCTGCCATTTCAGCTTGCCAGAAATGCATCGCTACGTTCCGCCTTTCCAATCCGAGAAAGAGCGGGGTGTCGATGGTTTTCCCTAGGAACACCAGTACCGGATTGCTCGATTCACGCGTGGCAATGGCTGCATACACGCTTGAAATGGAGTCTTTCGCCACTCCTTCGCGGGTCATTGCCGCAGCAAAGTCCGGTGCATCGTATTGAAGGATGCCGTGTTGACCCAAGTGCGGTATCTTGATTTGCGTCCTCCCATTACGGACGGAAGATTCAATTCGAATCTCTTTTCCATTGAGGTCAAGTCGGAGAATGGCCGACTGATGAGGTATGCGATCAAGTTGCTCGAGAGACGGAGTCAACAGCGCCTCAATTAGGCGAATAGCGGTTGTTTTTCCGCTACCGTTGATTCCGACTAGGAAGCTTAGACCTTTATAGAACTTCAATGAGAAATTCAGATAGCCAAAACCGCCTTTGACGCTTAGTGAGTTGATTTTCATTGCTCTCTTCCTCCTGGGTTCGCAGTTCTCTGGTTCCCAAAGTTAGCTTCTTTCTGGAAACCGGTGCATCGTCCTCGTTACTAGTGTTGATAAGTATGGGTACGGCTTTAGGCTTTGTCATCCCCTATTCGGCGGTCGTGAGTGCTCGGCTTGGGAGCTGTGTCTCATTTATCCGCGATGGGGTTCCATCCGCTCTAAACCTGTCTGCAACGAAGAAGCTAACGGCGCCTTTGGCGGCTCCAGTCTTTGTATCGGCTTAAACCCCGCCGCCGGAGAAAAATTCATTTGATGAAGAAAGTTCTTCATCGCGTCGGAAGGATCGATGGCGTGATAGCTAAGCTTCTCTATCGTCGATCGGGGGGCCAGATAGGAAAGAATTGCGGATTGCTTCAGATGTCCGGTTGCGCTATCGACAAGATCATCAACAGCATTGATCTGAACGGCATCTACGGGGATTAGCGCCAATATTTCCCTGGTGACTCGCAGCGATGCACTGCACACATGGTCCTGATAGAGGCGGTTGTATTCGCCCTTGGGGATAGCTTTGACGCTTGCGCGGCCAGACGCCAAAAGCTTTGGGCGCTCTTTGGGGATTACCTCTTCGCCGTGCACGCTCAGGTCTATGACGACCAAGTCGGGGTTTTCTATCTGTATGAGGAGGTTTTCACCAAGGAGCCCGACGGCGTGTAGAGGCTCATAGAGTTTGATGGCTTCCAGCATGGCCGCCGGATCTTTGGCCAGTATGCGTTTTGCAAACTCGACTTGGTCCTTGTGGTCGGCAAGGTCTTCCTCGAATTTGGTCGACTCCTCACGAAATCGCTGCTGGTCTTCTGACTTCGCTGCGGACAAGGCATCAGAAAGTTTTTTCAACTTCTTTTCCGTGTTCCCAAACAGCTTGTCCAGCCAGGATGGCTTGTAGCTATCCAGACGGGACTGAGCGGCAGCCTCAGACTTCTGGCTCAATTGAGGTTGGACGGGCGCTAGGGCTGCCGCTTGTGAGTGCCAATTGATGGATGGTGAGCAGGAGCGATGAAGCGTAATCAGCCTCTCAACATACTCCTCGAAGTCCTTGACGGCTTCGGCCGCTTGTTCCCGAGCTTCCAGCTTCTCTGAGAGTGCGATCTCCTTGGCACGCTGTCTGGCCCTGCGATTTGAGTTTCGTTCTGCCTCCCTGGAAATTGCTCCCAAGGTTCGTAGCGTTCCGCGCCAACCCATGTCTCTCTCCTTCGCCTCCGATTGAGGTGTAAGGACATGTTAGCGGTCTAGATCGTTCAGAGCATCCTCTACTTGAAGGGCGATACGAACTATTTCGAAGGAATTCGACCCTCACCCCGTCCTAATCACCGTCACAAACTCCGTCCCACTCTCAGGCAACCACACCTCCCTGGGGCCTTCCCAGGATTTGCCGCACCGCGGCATTGACGCGGGGCAGGGGGATCACGTCAAACCTCCCGCTGCCCGGGTCAAAACGCAGCATCGGGGCGAATACCTGACATCTCAATCAAAGCCCAACACCCCGAGAGGCAAACTCCACAACTGCGGGATCACGAAGAAGAATAGCCTGCGCCAACTCGCGCGCCAGGGTGCTGACGGCATAGTGTTGTGCCTCGGCGGCGGAGTATTTGTTGCCAAGTTCGGCCCCCCAGACGGCGTCGGAGTCCACCAGCACGAACTCGGGGACCGGCTGGGAAAAAGAGGCATGAAAGGCAATGATGTGCCGGTTTTGCCATGTGGTGCCCGTACCCCATTCACCCAAGGTGATTTGCAAATCCAGCCCGCGCTGCCGGTCGCCCTCAAACCAGCGGGCGAGGTAGGTGGCCAGTGGAGTGCCCGCTTTGTAGATGTCACCGTGCGAAACGCAGACGGGCTCCGTGCAGCCCTCGAAGTCGTCGATGATGTCGCTGCCCAGTTCGGTGAATGTCAGGTCTTCAGTCATGCGTCCAAGACTATCACCGCCGGCCCGTCCGGGTCTATTGCTCTACCAATTCCACCCGCCGGTTTTTCGCGCGGCCGGCTTCGGCGCTGTTGCTGGCCACCGGCGCGAAGCTGGCGACGCCGCGCGCGGTCATGCGCTTGGGATCTACCTGGTTCTCCTGCACGAGTGCGGCGACCACGGCGTCGGCGCGCTGCTGGGACAGGGCCAGGTTGGCGGGCACGCCGCCCTGGTTGTCGGTGTGGCCGACGATGTGCACTTTCAGCGCGGGGTGTGCCTTCAGCAGCTTGGCCATCTCGGCCAGTTGCGGCCTGGACTCGGGCTTGAGCACTGCCTTGCCGGTGTCGAAGTAGATGCCGTATAGAGCCACCTTGCCGTCGGCGCCCAGTGCTTTCTGCAGCGCGTCGCCGTTGACGACGACCTTGTCGCCTTCCATGGCGGCAGGCTCGACGACGAGCTGCACGACGGCCGGTGCGCCCCAGATGGAATTGGGCTCGGCAACGAATACCAGGATATAGCTGTCCTGCCCGTTGCGGCTGGCCTTGGCGCTGAGGAAGCGCACGTCGCGGTCTATGGAGCCCGCCGGGTCCACGCCCTTGGCCTGCCATTTGCGCGGCGAGACGACCTCGTTGGCAAAGCGCTCCTTGATGCCGGATTTGTCGCAGGCGCTCATCTCGCAGCTGTACAGCACGGTGAAGCCGGGCCTGGCCAGTGCGGCCTGGTAGTTGCGGAAGACCTCCAGCGCGCTGCGCTCCCTGGGGGCGATGTAGAAGTAGGCGTTGACGCGGCCTTCGACCACAGGCGACTTGTCGGGTGCCTGCTGCGCCGTGGGCACCTTGACCGCGGCGAAGCCCTCCTGGGCTGCGTTTTGCAGCACGGCGCCGGCATAGCGCGACACCAGAGGGTGGTCGCTTGCGCCGCGCCACTCGGTCGGGGCCTTCTGCGCCTGCGCGACGGGTGCCGATGCCAATGCAGCCGCCAGTACGGCGATGCCGGCGAATCGGGTGAACGCGATCATGGGCGGGCCCCGCAGGCGCCGGCGATGCGCGTCCAGCGCTCGGTCAGGCGCGTGGTCGTTGACATAGCACCGCCGCCGCCCTGGGCCGCCTTCAGCGCGGCCAGTTGTTCGCGTGCCGCGGCGGCTTCCTGCGGCGGGCCCTTGCGAATGGTTTCCTCGATCTGCGCATAGACGGGGGCCATGGCCGACGCCGTGTCCTGGGCGGTGGGCAGAGCGGCCAGTTCGGCTTTGGCGCGTGCGGCCTCGGCGGGCGACATGCCGCGTTGCGCCAGGGCCAGTGCGGCGGCGGGATCATTGCCGCCCGCGCCTGCTGAACTGGTGAAAGTCATCTGCCTTTCCCAGGTCTGCGGGGCGAGCTGCTTCCATTGCTCCTGCATGCGGCCGGCCTTGCATTCGGCCTGAAGGGAGGCACCGCCGCTGGAGGGCCACCAGCGCGCATCGCAGCGGCCTGGAAGATTGGCCGGCGCTGCGGCCGGTGATGTCACGCACCAGGTCACCGGGCCGTTGCCGGCATAGGTCTGCTGGCTGCCCGGGTTGCCGGGCGGCCCGGCGTGGGCTGTGACGGTGCGGCGCCCGGTGGCGCCGTCCCAGCGCTCGATGCGCTCCGTGGCGGTGGGCCCGCTACCGCTGCGTACGCTGGCTTCGCCATCAATGCGGTATTCGCCAGGGGGCGGCGCCGCGTGGGCAAGCGACGCGCCCAGCGCAGAAAAGAACAGCAGGGCCATGGAGGCCGTGGGTACCTTCATCGTTTGCGGTCTCGCGTGAAAAAGATGCGGCCGAGTCTAGCAAGAAGGCGCGCGATTTTTTTGCGGCTAAAAGTACTCTCGCGTAAGTGTTTGTCAGCGTGCGAGCGGCCTGGTCGGTCTGGTCGGCCTGGTCGGTATGTGAGTACATGAACGCTTCAATAGCCTCACCCCGTCCTGATCACCGTCACAAACTCCGTCCCACTCTCAGGCAACCACACCTCGCCGGGCCGGCCCAGGATCTGCCGCACCGCGGCATTGGCGCGGGGCAGGGGGATGACGTCAAACTTCTCGCTGCCGGGGTCAAAACGCAGCATGGCGTTGTTGCTCCACTCCGAGGCCTAGACGATGTCTTTGCTATCGACGTGGAGCCCATAGGCATGCGGGTCTGCGGTACCAGCGAGCCCCCTCAAATCCCCTGGCCCCCGGATACCTCAATCCGCTGCGCATTCACCCAGCGGTTGTCTTCGGTCAACAAGCTCGCGATCATGGGGCCAATGTCGTCGGGCAAGCCGGCGCGGCCCAGCGCAGTGATGCCGGCGAAGATTTTGTTGATCTCGGGGTTGTCGCGCACGGCGCCGCCGCCGAAGTCGGTTTCTATCGCGCCCGGCGCCACCGTGTTGACGGCGATGCCGCGTGCGCCGAGTTCCTTGGCCATGTAGCGGGTCAGCACTTCCACTGCGCCCTTGACCGCCGCGTAGGCGGCGTAGCCGGGGTAGGAGGTTCTTGTCAGGCCTGAGGACAGGTTGACGATGCGGCCGCCGTCGGCAATCAGGGGCAGCAGGGTTTGGGTCAGAAAGTAGACGCCCTTGAAGTGCACGTTGACGAGGCCGTCGAATTGCGCTTCGGTCGTGTCGCCTATCAGGGCGTAGTCACCGTGGCCGGCGTTGTTGACGAGGTGGTCGAAGGTGCCCCGCTGCCAGCTGCCTTGCAGCGCGGCACGCAGGCGGTCGGCGAAGGGCGCGAAGGTGGCGACCTTGCCGGTATCCAGCTGCAGGGCCACAGCCTTGCGGCCCATGGCCTGGATTTCGGCGACGACGGCTTGTGCGTCTTCGGCCCGGCTCTGGTAAGTGAGGACGACGTCGCCGCCGCGGCGGGCGATGCTGAGGGCGGTGTTGCGGCCCAGGCCGCGGCTGGCGCCGGTGATCAGGGTGATTTTGGTGGTGTTGCTCATGATCGGGTTTCTTGTTTGCAGGCTTGGTGAATGAGGATTCCAGTGTCCGGCGGGCGGGCCGGCGCGGGTTGCCGGAAATTCGGTGCTTCTTGCCTGATCCTCCAAATTTCGGCGCCGGGCTCGCGGCAACTGACCGCCAGCGGTTAGGCTTGCGGCATGAGCACGCTCCCTTTTCTTCTGGAGGTTGTCGGCCGTTATGCTAAAGCCCATGCCGACAAGGCGGGTCTGGCGCAGACGGCCATCCCCGGTCTCAGCCTGGTGCGCGCGACTTCGCCCAGCGGCCTGGTCCATGCCATATCGCAGCCGCTGGTCTGCCTCTTGTTGCAGGGCAGCAAGCAGGTGGCCATGGGCACACAATCCTTCGCGTTCAGCGCGGGTGAAACCCTGCTGATCACGGCGGACGTGCCGACGGTCAACCAGATCACGCGCGCAAGCCTCGCCCAGCCTTACCTCTCGCTGGTGCTGGAACTGGACCTGGCGGTGATCGCGGACCTGGTGCTGCAGATGAAGGACGGGCCCGCGCCCGACGCTGCGACTGTGCGGGTGGGCGCGACCGAAGCCGAGGTGGCCGAGGCGGCGTTGCGATTGATGCAGCTGCTCGATCGCCCGGCGGCCTTGCCGGTGCTGCAGGCGCAGCTGGTGCGCGAGATGCACTACTGGCTGCTGGCGGGCCGGCTGGGCGCCGCGATACGGCGACTGGGCTGGCCTGACGGCCATGCGCAGCGTGTGGCGCGCGCGGTATCTGTGCTGCGGGCGGATTTTGCGCGGCCTTTGCCGGTAGAGCGGCTCGCGGGCGTGGCGGGCATGAGCCCGTCTTCATTTCACCAGCACTTTCGCAGCGTGACCTCGCTGTCGCCGCTGCAGTTCCAGAAGCAATTGCGGCTGATCGAGGCGCGGCGTTTGATGCTGTCGGAAGGGTTGAGCGCGAGCAGCGCGGCGTTTGCGGTGGGCTATGAAAGCGTGCCGCAGTTCACGAGGGAGTACGGCCGCATGTTCGGCTTGCCGCCGGTGCGGGAAACGGGCGCGACGCGAAGCCGGGCGGCGGCGAGAGCCTGAGGATCGTCGTCATGCGCAGCTCGCTTGGGGCTTGCCCTTGCGGGGCACTGTCGGGCACTGTCGGGTGCTGCCGGATGTTCACCCCGTCCTGATCACCGTCACAAACTCCGTCCCACTCTCAGGCAGCCAGACCTCCCCAGGCCGGCCCAGAATCTGCCGCACCGCGGCATTGGCGCGGGGCAGGGGAATGACGTCAAACTTCTCGCTGGCCGGGTCAAAACGCAGCATGGCGTTGTTGCTCCACTCCGAGGCCCAGACGATGTCTTTGTTGTCGACATAGACCGCATAGACATGCGGGTCGGCGCCTGGGGCTTTCCAGGTTTTCCAGCTGTTGGCGCCTGTGCCCAGGGCCGGGTCGTGCACCGATAGGTTGCCGCTGCTCCATTCCGAGACCCAGATGCGACCTTTGCTGTCTGACCAGACTCTTCTTGCGCCCTGGCGCGGCGTGGGCGGCTCGACGATGCGGGATTCGCCGGTCTTGGTATCCATGTGGGCGATAAACGATCCAGCTAAGGAGCACCACCAGATATCGCCCTTGGGTGTAGCGCAGATGCCGTAGGGGCCGCGGCCGCGCGGGGAGTCCTTGACGGTGACGGTGCCTGCGCGTAAGTCGACCTTGCCGACATAGCCGCTCTGGCCGGTGAACCACAAATTGCCCTCGCCGTCGAAGGCGCAGGTGTTGAGGTTGGCGTACGGTGTGCCGGCGGGCAGGGGGAAGACTTTGACCTGGCGCGAAGGCCAGGCGACGCGGGCAATGGCGTTTTGCCCGCCGTCGGTGAGCCAGGCCGCGCCGTCGGGGCCGGCGATGACGCCGTGGGGTGATGAGCCGCCGCCCAAGGCAATCAGTTCGGTCTTGCCGCTGCGCGGGTCAAACCAGCCGAGGTGGCCGCTGCGCTGGGCCGAGAACCAGACGCCGCCGTCGGGCGCGGGCGCGATGTCGTGGATGCCGGTGGCGGAGCGGGTGCCTAGCGGCCAGGATTGCAATCGCTGTGTATGCGCCGTTGCGCTGGGCGCCTGGGCTTGCGTGCCGCGCGGCGAAAGCAGGGCGGCGCCCAGGGCCGGCAGGGCCGCGAGCGTGCTGCGGCGCTTGAGGTCGAAGGTAAAGGCGAGCTGTTGCTGCTGCATTGCCATGGCAATACCTCCTGCCGCGCAGGGCATTGTGGCCGCTGCGCGGAACATGGTGGACGGGTTTGAACCGGGCGAACCCGGGTGGGTGCTCAGCCCATTGTGGCGGCAACAGCGGCGGCCATCAATGGGGCTTGTCCCTGTCCTCTGCGGAGGCTGCGTTGCCCTGGAGGTATTTCTCGACCTTGCTGGCCTTGTCGCCGACGGCGGCGATGGCGCGCCTGAGCTGTTCGCGATCGGCGTGCAGCTTTTGTTCCCACGCGGCGGCGGCCTGGGGGTTGTGGAGGTTGATGCGGTCGGCTTGCACGACGGGCTGGTGTGAGAGAAAACTCATGGATGGAGGTCTCCTTGGCGCCTGTGTGGCATCTGTGTGGCATCTATCCGGCATCTATCTGGCATCTATCTGGCATCTATCTGGCGTATGGATGCTTTGGGCGCCTGTATGTCTATAGAACTACCTTAGCGTGATGCCGGCCCGCCATTTGTAGGCCGGTGCCGACATTTGAGAGCGGCAAGTGCCCCTGGTGGTGCCGGAAAACAGGTGTTTCTTCCGGCTTTGCCGGCCCTTCGCTCGTCTTGTTCCGCCGCGCCGCCGTCCTACAAAAGGGGTTTACAGCGCCCCAGTAAACTTGCAGGCAATGAAGAACCCCTTCCAGACCCTTTTCCAGGCACCCCTGGGCCCGCGCCTGCGCGCATTCGCGGCGACGATTCCCGACCGGCTGCGCCACCCCACCTGGCGCGGCGTGGCCCTTGGCCTGGCCGCGATCCCGGCCATGCTGGTGCTGTACACGGTGCTGCTGATCCCTTTCACGCCCAGCATCAGCGACCTGCTCAAGGCCAAGACGGCCAAGCCTTCGGTGCTGATGTCGGTGGACGGCCAGGAGCTGGCGAGCTTCCAGCGCGCGAACCGCGACTGGGTCAAGCTCGATGCGATTTCGCCGAATGTGGTGGCCGCGCTGATCGCGACCGAGGACCACCGCTTTTACGACCACCACGGCATGGACTTCCGGCGCACGGTGTCCTCGGTGCTGCTGACGCTCACGGGCCGCAAGCAGGGCGGCTCGACGCTGACGCAGCAGCTGGCGCGCAATATGTACCCCGAGGAAATCGGCCGCTCGGCCACGCTGACGCGCAAGCTCAAGGAGGCGATCACGGCCTTCAAGATCGAGGCGGTCTACAGCAAGGACGAGATCCTCGAGAGTTACCTGAACACCGTGCCTTTCCTCTACAACGCCTACGGCATAGAGATGGCGGCGCGCACCTATTTCGATAAATCGGCCAGCGAGCTGGACGTGCTGCAAAGCGCGACGCTGGTGGGCATGCTCAAAGGCGCGAGTTATTACAACCCGGTGGTCAACCCCGACCGCGCGCTGCAGCGCCGCAACACCGTGCTGATGCAGATGGTCAAGCACGGCAAACTGCCCGAAGACAAACTCGCGGCGCTCAAGAAGAAGCCGCTGAAGATCGACTTTGAGCGCCTGGACCCGGAACTCGGCGAGATGCCGCACCTGGCGCAGCAGCTGCGCCGCTGGCTGATTGAATGGGCGGACCGCAACGACTACAACATCTATGCCGACGGCCTGGTGGTGCGCACCACGATTGATTCGCGCCTGCAGGCCATGGCCAACAAGGCACTGGTGACGCAGGGCGAGCGGCTGCAGAAAATCGTCGCGGGCGACTGGCGCTTCAACTCGGGCTGGAAGGCCAAAAGCGGCGCGCAGCGCGAGCTGGCCCTGGCCTTTGTGCGCGATACCCCCGAGTACAAGGCCGCGCGCGCCGCGGGGCAGACCGACGAGCAGGCGACCAAGACCCTGATGGCCGACGCCGGTTTCATGCAGACGCTCAAGGACGAGAAGACGCGGCTGCAGGCCGGCTTTATGGCGCTGGACCCGACGAACGGCCAGGTGCGGGCCTGGGTGGGCAGCCGGGATTTTTCGGACGACCAGTTCGACCATGTGCAGCAGGCGCGCCGCCAGCCGGGCTCGACCTTCAAGCCCTTTGTGTACGGCGCGGCTTTTGAGGACGGCGCCCGGCAGAGCGATGGTTTTATCGACGGCGTGGTGGAAATCCCGCTGGGCAACGGCGCCTTCTGGCGGCCCACCGACGGCGGCGGGCCCAGCGGCGAGTTCATGAGCCTGCGCCAGGGTTTGATGTTCTCCAAGAACACGATTACCGCGCAGGTGATGCAGGTGGTGGGCCCGGCCCATGTGGCCAAGCTGGCCAAGGCCATGGGCGTGCGGCAAAGCAAGCTGGAAGAAGTACCGTCGCTCGCGCTGGGCACCAGCCCGGTGACGCTCAAGGAAATGGTCACGGCCTACGGCACGCTGGCCAATGACGGGCGCTATATCGAGCCCATCATCGTTACGCGCGTGGAAGACCGCAACGGCAAGGTGCTGGAACAGTTCGAAGCCAAGGCGCCGGAGGCGGTGATGTCGACCACGGTGGCGCAGACGCTGCTGGACGTGATGCGCGGCGTGATCGACCAGGGCACGGGCGCGGCGATACGCAGCCGCTACGGCCTGCGCGCCGACCTGGCCGGCAAGACCGGCACCACGCAGGGCAATACCGACGGCTGGTTTGTGATGATGCACCCGCAGCTGGTGGCGGGCGCCTGGGTGGGCTTTAACGACAACCGGGTGACCATGGGCGACAGCTGGGGCCAGGGCGCGCGCAGCGCGCTGCCCATCGTGGGCGAGTTTTTCCAGCAGGCGATCAAGGCCAAGGTGGTGGACGCCGAGCAGCGCTTTCCGGCGCCGCAGGGCGGCGGCGTGACGGACCAGGAGCAGCAGCGCGTGGAAGCCCTGCTCAACGGCGCCGAGCCGCCGCAGGAAGGCCAGCCGGGCGAGCTGCCGGCCGGCGTGGGCATGGCGGGGGCGTCAACAGGCGGGCAAGGCGGCGCACCGCGCTGGCAGCCCGCGCCCGTGATCAAGTACGTGACCATACAGGCGCCGGCAGAAAACCAGCCGCCGGCCGTGCAGGGTGGGGATTCGGGCGGCATGCCCGGTGTGGTGCTGCAGCCGCCGGCGCCGGTGGCGGCCGAGAAGCTGCCGGTGTTTCCGGGTGTGGTGGTCGGGCCGCCGATCGCGCCGCGTTAGGTTTTCCAGCCTCAGCGTTTTTTGGCCGCTCGCTTTCGGGGTGCAGCGGGCGCGGCCTTATTCACAAAACTCGCATTCCCCAGCCCCGTGCCCACCGTGAGCACGGCCCAGCGGTTGACGCCCTGCATAAAGGGCAGCTCCGACAACCCCTGCACCACCGCGTCGTTGTGCAGCCGCACCTGGATGTCGCGGCCATTCAGCGGCGGCAGGTGTTCGGCCAGGTGCTGCGCGAGGTTGAAGCGCGGGCTTTCCCAGTTGCCGGGCAGGTTTTGCGCGCCGGCGGCGATGGAGCCGTCTTCGCTGATCATGCCGGGGCAGGCCACGCCGACAAAGGGCGCGAGCCTGAGCTTTCTGGCGCCGGCTTGCTTGATGAGTTTTTTGAGCATGGCGGCGATGCCTTGCACCAGGTCTTCGCGGCGGGTGGCGTCGTTGTCGCCGGCATGGCCCCACTTGCGCAGGGCGCTGACCTTGACTTCGGTGAGGTCCGGCGCCTTGCGCGCGCGGGGGCGCACGATGCCGCAGCGCACATTGGTGCCACCTATGTCGACAGCCAGGAAACCGTCGTAGCCGGACAGCACCTCGGGCGGCGCCAGGTGCACCCAGCCTATCAGCCCGCCTTCGTCGGGGTGGTGGCGCAAGGTCATGAGGTGCACGCGGCTGCCGCGCTGGTAGAGCAGCTCGGCGGTGCGGTCTATGGCGAGTTCGCCGACCAGGCTTTGCCGGAAGCCGCCGCCGACCACGATGCGCCGCACGCCCTTCCATGAAGGATGGGCGAGGAAACGCCGCACCACGCGGGCCAGCTGCCAGGCATAGTCTTCGGAGGCCGCGGCGATAATGGCCGCGGCCTTGCCGTTGCGCCTGAGCAGTTCGTCAAGCCGCTTCTTGCTGATCTTTGCCGTGGGCTTGCGGCCCAGCGGGTCCAGGCCGCTGATGTGGCGATACAGCGTGCGCCAGGTGTCCAGCATCTCGCTGTAGGCGGTGCGGCTGACGCTGTCGCCCGCAAAACCTTCACCGTCGTGCAGCTGCAGGCTGTAGCCTTCGATGGTGACGGCGGGTTGCCGCAAGCCGCCGTGCCTGAGATCCTCGGGCAGGGACGGGGCGGGAGTTTGACGAGGCTGGGCTTTTGCGTGCGGGCTCACGAGGCCATGATGGCGCAGCGCGAAGCGGCGCGGCCGGCGGCGAAGGCGCTTGTGGCCGTCAGCGAATATCCCGACATCCCGACACGCCTTGGCCTTGCGGATGGTGCAGATGGTGCAGATGGTGCAGATGGTGCTGGGGCTAAAGTGGCGCGCACAGAAAATCGGCCGGATGAACCGGCCGATCTGTGGTGGCGCGCTAAGGCGCGGGGGTTGTGAAACCCCGGTTAAGGTTTAAGGCTTGAGCGGGTCGCGCTCCAGGTCCTTCTTCACTTCCTTGGCGGTGTCCTTGATGTCTTCCTTCACATCGCCATAGGCCTTCTGGGCCTTGCCTTCAAACTCGCGGGCATGGCCCTTGGCCTGCTGCTCGGCGTTGCCGACCATCTTGCCGGTGTGCTCCTGCACTTCGCCGGCGACTTCCTTGATCTTGCCTTTGACCTGGTCTTTGTTCATGGGATTTACCTTTCGGGTGGTTGGGAGGGAACATGGAAAAATTCCATGCCTTCAAGTTAAGGGCTGGCCGGGGCGCTGCGCGAAGGGAGGGGGCGCGGTCTGGTGTCGGCTGCGGACTACAACAAGGTGTTGCAGCCATGCCAATGCGCGTGCAACGCTATGTCATTTCATGTGACAAGCCGCACCGCCGCCCGTTAGACTGGATCGAGTGCGACATTGTGCAAATGCTGCAAGAGGGCGAAACATTCTTAGGTTTCACAGCATCACTGAAGAACCGCCATGAAAAAGAACATGCTGTTTTGGGGCTTGCTGGGAGGCGCCTCCGTGCTGCACGCGCAGGCCGCGTGGTTCACCGTGCTTGGCGACCCGCAGGACCCGGCGCTCAACACCATAGAGGTCGATCCGGTCCCGGTGAGTGTGCAGGGCGAAACGCGCACCATGAAAATACGTGTAAGCCGCTCCCTGCCGCGCACCAGCTGGGACGGTGTGCCTTACCGCTCCTACACCTCCACCGTGCAGTTCGACTGCGCGCACAAAACCGCGCGCTACCTCTCGCTGGACTTCTACAAGGAGCCGCTGTGGCAGGGCGAGCCGCACCAGACCTCGACCTACCCCGAGGGCGTGGTCAGGCACATGGCGTTTCGCGACGTGACGCCCAACCCGACGCTGCGGCTGATACGCGCTGCCTGCCGCCCGGCGGAGAAAAACTAGCGGCGCAGCCGCCCTTGTGCCTTCTCTGGGGCGGCGCTACGATGGGGATGCCTCCACGTTGGGAGTGGCGGCGATACCTCCGGAAGACCCAGAAGAAAGGCTTCTCCTCATGCCGCAACTTATTGCATCGGTCGAAGGCGTCGAAATCAAGCATGTCTACCTGAAGAACGACCGCACGACGCTGGGCCGCCGGCCGTACAACGACATCGTGTTCGACAACCTGGTGGTCAGCGGCGAGCACTGCGTGTTTGAACTCAAGGGCATCGCCGACGTCTACCTGCGCGACCTGGGCAGTACCAACGGCACCTACCTCAACGGCCACATGGTCAAGGCGCGCGAGCTGCTGCACGACAACGACGTCATCAACATCGGCCACTTCAAGATCCAGTACCTGGCGAGGTCCGAGCACGACGAGCCCGCCGAGAGCCAGGAAACCACGGCGATGTCGCTGGACGCGATAGGGCTGCCCGGCACCGCGGGGGCGCGGCAGGCCAGCCTGAAAGTGCTGTCGGGCTCGTCGGCGGGGCTGGAAGTGCCGGTGGTCAAGGCGGTCACCACTTTCGGCCAGCCGGGCGTGGCGGTGGTGTCGATCTCGCACCGGCGTGACGGCTATTACGTGGCCCATATGGACGGGGACACGCCGTCCACCCTCAACGGCAAGGCCATAGGCCCCAAGGCCACACCGCTGTCACACAGTGATGTGCTGAACCTGGCGGGAACCGAGATGGAGTTTTTGCTGAAGTAAGACTGACTCTGTCTCCCAGGGGGAGAGGGGACTGAGAGGGCACGCCGCCGCCTGGGGCACACTTGGGCCCCATCCATAACAACATCAGCGGCGAGGGCGCACCCATCATGACCAGACGCGAATGGCAATTGGCCATCCCCATTTTGATCGGCCTTGCGCTGTGCGTGGCGGCCTTTGTGCATGGCCAGAACATGGCCAACCCGGAGGGGGGCATGGTGGCGCTGCGGGTGTTCAAGGCGCCGCAGGGTGAGCGCGTCGCCGTCGTTGCCAACAATGCCTTGCATGTGCTTGATGCCCAGGGGCGCCGCATCGCGCGCCAGGACCTGAAGGCGCTGGGCTTGGGCGAAAGCCCCGGCGACATGGACTGGACGGTGGATGCCCGGCAGCGGGTCGAGGCCTGGTTCTTTGACGGCGCCACCGTGCCCCGCGTGCTGCGTTGCGCCTGGAGCGATGCGCAGGCGCAACTGGTGGACTGCCGCACGGCAATGCAAGGCCCGCAGCTCAAGAACAATGCACTGTCCCTGACCGTGCACCTGGCCGTGGACCGCACGGGTGAGCGCGTCTTCATCGCCGATGCCAAGGGGACCCGCGTACAGTCGTTTGACCTGGACGGCAAGGCCTTGGGCAGCAGCGACCCACAGGTGGTGCCGCTGTTCTTCCCCAACCGCCTGCGCTATCTGGGCAATGACACTCTGGTGGTGGCTGACAATGATCACCGCCGGCTGGTCTGGCTGCGCGTCGCCGCCGGCCAGCCGACCGAGCTGTTGCGCAGCCTGGGCTCGGCCGCGCACGACCAGGCCCGCCAGGGCCGCGGCAAGGTCACCGACGTGGCCCTGGGCCCGGACGGCACGCTGTGGATGCTGGCCGTGAAGCAGGGTCAGAAAGATGGCGACGTGCTGGTGTTTGACGCCCAGCGGCGGCCCGTGGCGCGCGCGGCATTGGCCGATGATTCCGACCCCCTGCTGATCGACGCGCTGGGCAGCACCGCGCTGGTCGGCGACTACAGCTTTATCAGGCTGAACCGCGTCGACGCGCAAGGCCGCGACCTCGGTGAGTTTGGCGATGCCGCTTTCCGTGGCGAACTGCAGGCCGTGCAACAGCGGGTGCTGTCCGGCGCGCGATGGAAAACCGGCGCAATGGCCATGGGTGGCATGATCATCGCGGCCGGCCTGATGCTGGGCCTGCTGTTTGGCCAGAAACCCCAACGGCCGGGGCAGCTTGATGACCGCCCAGACCCGCAAGAACCTAGATGATGGAACTGCTCGGGTTGGTACTGGAGTAATTGATAGGCCTGCGCTGCGGGCCTTCGCCGGCCAGGCGCAGCGCGAAGGCGCGGGCCAGGGCTTGCAGCTTGAGGGTGGACTTCAAATGCAGCGGCGTCATGCCGGCCTTGGTGAGGTCCGAGGCATTGCTGGACACGCGCGAGAGCTGCGGCTGTTCGAGCTTGGCGCGAGCGGGGCGGCGGGCGCGTTCGCTGGAGGCGAGTTTTGCGGCTTCGCTGGTGGTGGTGCCCAGGAATTTTTCGCGCAGCAGCGCGGCGCTGGGCCGGCGCTGGCTTTCAACAATCCAGTAGGGAAGGCCGGCACGGGCCAGCAGCTCGCGCTTGAAGCCATGGTTGCGGCCGGTGACCTCGCCGCGGCCCAGCACGTCGATGCAGCCCAGCACCGTGCCTTTCTGGTCGGCCAGGGCGCAGGAAAAGTTCACCGTGCTCAGCAGCGCCTGCCAGTGGGCGTCGCCGCCGCGCTGGTTGGGTTCGATAAAACCGGTGAAGGGGACTTTGGGCAGGATGCGGTGCTCGGGGAACACCTCCTCCAGCCAGCGCCAGACCTGGAGCTCGTCGCGGCTGGTCAGGGGCTTGGCGCGCAAGGCATGGTTGCGCGCCACTTTCTTGCGGGTGGCCACCACATGGGACAACCAGCGTTCATAAGCCAGGGCGCCGAGGGCCACGCTGCCGAGGAAGAGGAAAAACCCGATCAGAAAACTGCTGCCCGTCATGTTCGCGCCCTGAAATCGCCCGGAGGTTGTGCTGGAGAAGAAGGGCGTAGCGCCATCCCGGCCCTGTTTATAAGGGATATCAGGTACATTTTTGGTTTTCTGTGAACTACTTCACAATTTTTTACGAACGATCGTTCTAAAACCCGGCTCGCCGCCCGGTTGCCCTCCCACGTTCATCTTTCCTCTTTCATGAAACAAACTCCCGCAGGCGGCCTGGTGTATTCCACCGAGGCTGGAAGAATGTGCCCGGCCTGCCGCCGGCCGGTGGCGGCCTGTAGCTGCAAGCAGGCGGCGGCGCCCGCGGCGGGCGGCCCGGTGCGCGTGAGCCGCGAAAGCAAGGGCCGTGGCGGCAAGACGGTGACCGTGGTCAAAGGGCTGCCGCTGGACGCCGTGGCCCTGGCGCTGCTGGGCAAGCAGCTGCGCACGGCCTGCGGATCTGGCGGCACGGCCAAGGACGGCGTGATCGAGGTCCAGGGCGACCACTGCGACACCGTGATGGCGGCGCTGCAGAAGCAAGGCTATGCGCCCAAGCGGGCCGGCGGCTAGGCCTCTCTATTTGTATCCATGAACCCAGAAGACCTGTTGCTGCTGGTGACCCGCGAAATGCCTTTCGGCAAGCACAAGGGCACACTGATCGCCGACCTGCCGGGCAATTACCTGAACTGGTTTGCCCGTGAAGGTTTTCCCAAAGGGGAAATCGGCCGCTTGCTGGCGCTGATGCAGGAAATCGACCACAACGGCCTGAAGCCCCTGCTGGATCCGCTGCGCCGGCGCTGAATGTGGGGCGCCGGCCCGCCGCCTCCTACATTTGCAGTATTGCCCCCCAGTGCATTACTGCGCAGAATCCTTGCACTCGCGTTGGCCGGCATCGTGCCGGCCCAGGCCGCACCCCGCGCCGCAACGCCCGCACGAGGTGACCCGAATGGAATACGAACTGCCCCTGGAAACCAAGGCCAGGAAAATGATGGCAAGGTTCCGCACCCACGAGTGGCTGGGTCTGGCCGCGGGCTTCCTGATTTTTGCCGCCGCCGATCTGCTGCGCGCCTGGTGGGTGCCGCAGCTTCCGGTGTGGATGGTGCGCGGCTGGTTTTTCCCCGTCATCGTGCTGGCCTCGGTGACCGCGCTTTACCTGTCGGTGTCCATGCACAAGGCGCTCAAGCAGCACAGCGCCGTTGACCCACAGCGGCGGCGCGAGATGTGCCTGCTGTTCCTGCTGGGCTCGCAGGACCAGCAGGGCCTGAGGCTCATGAAACGCATCGCCATGGCGGCCAATGTGCATGCGCTGAGTTTTGGCATGGCGCTGGGGCTGCTGCTGTTCAGCCTGGCCCGGGTTTAAAGCGCCGCTGCGACCCTCGTCCCCTGGTTGATCGCCCGCTTGGCGTCCAGTTCGCCGGCCTCGTGCGCGCCGCCTATCAAGTGGGTCTTGACGCCGGCCGCGCGCAGCGGCTCCAGCAGATCGCGCAGTGGCTCCTGGCCGGCGCACAGCACGATGTTGTCGACGGCGAGCACGGTGCCGTCCGTGCGCTTTTCGCCGAAGGTGATGAACAGGCCCAAATCTGAACCCTGCTCGCCTATGCGTTCGTAGTTGACGCCCGAGAGCATTTCCACATCCTTCATCTTGAGCGCGGCGCGGTGTATCCAGCCGGTGGTCTTGCCCAGGCCGGCGCCCAGCTTGCCGGGCTTGCGCTGCAGCAGCGTGACCTGGCGTGCCGGCGGCGCCACCTGCGGGCGCACCACGCCGCCGCGCACTTCGCCGGGATCGGCCACGCCCCATTCGGCCAGCCAGGCCGGCAAGTCGAGCGCGGTGGAGTGGCCTGCGGGCGTGACCAGGAACTCGGCCACGTCAAAACCGATGCCGCCCGCGCCTATCAGGGCCACGCGCTTTCCCACGGGCTGGCGGCCCAGCAGCACGTCGATGTAGCTGAGCACCCTGGGATGCTCCTGGCCCGGGATGCGCGGGTTGCGCGGCGTGACGCCGGTGGCGAGTATGACTTCGTCGAACTTCCCGGCGACCAGGTCCTGGGCGCCGACGCGGGTGTTCAGGTGCAGGCGCACGCCGGTGCCGCTGATGCGCTGGCCGAAGTAGCGCAGGGTTTCCTCGAACTCTTCCTTGCCGGGTACACGCTTGGCCAGGTTGAACTGCCCGCCTATCCTGTCGGCCGCGTCATACAGGTCCACGCTGTGGCCGCGCAGGGCCAGTGTGGTGGCGGCGGCCAGGCCCGCCGGGCCCGCGCCTATGACGGCGATGCGTTTTTTGGCGGGCGCGATCTTGATGATGAGTTCGGTCTCATGGCCGGCGCGCGGGTTGACCAGGCAGCTCGCGAGCTGGGCCTTGAAGGCGTGGTCCAGGCAGGCCTGGTTGCAGGCGATGCAGGTGTTGATCTCATCGCGGCGGCCCTGGGCGGCCTTGTTGACGAATTCCGGGTCGGCCAGGAAGGGGCGGGCCATGCTGACCATGTCGGCGCAGCCATCGGCCAGCACCTGCTCGGCGACTTCGGGCATGTTCAGGCGGTTGCTGGTGACCAGTGGGATGGTCAGGCCCGCGGCGCGCAGGTCGGTGCGCAGCTTTTTGGTGACCCAGGTGAAGGCGCCGCGCGGCACCGAGGTGGCAATCGTCGGCACGCGGGCTTCGTGCCAGCCTATGCCGCTATTGATGAGGGTGGCGCCGGCGGCCTCCACGGCCTTGGCCAGCAGCACGACTTCCTCCCAGCTGCTGCCGCCGGGGATCAGGTCGATCATGGAGAGGCGGTAGATGATGATGAAGTCGCGCCCCACGGCTTCGCGCGTGCGGCGCACGATCTCCACGGCCAGGCGCATGCGGTTGGCGTAGCTGCCGCCCCAGTCGTCGGTGCGCTGGTTGGTGTGGGTGACGAGGAACTGGTTGATGAAATAGCCTTCGCTGCCCATGATCTCGACGCCGTCGTAGCCGGCCTCGCGCGCCAGCAGCGCGCAGCGTATGAAGGCGCGTATCTGCCGCTCTATGCCGCCGGCGCTGAGTTCGCGCGGGGCGAAGGGGGAGATCGGGCTCTGGATGCGCGAGGGCGCGACGCACAGCGGGTGGTAGCCGTAGCGGCCGGTGTGCAGGATTTGCAGCGCGATCTTGCCGCCCTCGGCATGCACGGCATCGGTGACCTGTTTGTGGCGGCGCGCCGCGCCCGAGCTGGCCAGCATGCCGGCGAAGGGTTTGGTCCAGCCGGCGATGTTGGGCGCGAAGCCACCGGTGACCATCAGGCCCACGCCACCGCGCGCGCGTTCGGCGAAGTAGGCGGCCATGGCGGGGAAATGCTTGCGCCCGTCTTCCAGGCCGGTGTGCATGCTGCCCATGAGCACGCGGTTTTTCAGCGTGGTGAAACCCAGGTCCAGCGGGGCGAGCAGGTGGGGATAGGGGG
>NZ_JBKBEX010000009.1:0-155488 GCF_047303325.1 Polaromonas sp. CT11-55
GTTAACAGGCCCCCGACATTAGCACTTTCCCCAGTCCCTCCGGACAGCGGTTTGACAGCCAGGGGGTGCATGATAGGTGGGTTATCAGCTATCCGGGCGCCCTGGGCGCCCATCCACAGGAGACATTCCCATGCGTCGCGATACCTTTCTGAAATCCCTGGCGGCCCTGGCCGCAACCGGTGCCTTGCCCCTGTCGGCCTCCGCGGCCGCCAACATCAAGATGTTGATTCCGGCCAATCCCGGCGGCGGCTGGGACACCACGGGCCGCGCCCTGGGCAAGGCCATGACCGACTCCAAGGTCGCCGACACGGTGACCTACGACAACAAGGGCGGCGCCGCCGGCGCGTTGGGCCTGGCCCAGTTCGTCAATGGCTCCAAGGGCGATCCCAACGCGCTGATGGTGATGGGCGCCGTGATGCTGGGCGGCCTGATCACCGGCAAGCCGCCGGTGAGCCTCTCGCAGGCCACGCCGATCGCGCGCCTCTCAAGCGAATACAACGTGTTCGTGCTGCCCGCCAATTCACCCTTCAAGACCATGAAGGACGTGGTCGACCAGCTCAAGAAGGACCCCGGCAGCGTGAAGTGGGGCGGCGGCTCGCGCGGCTCCACCGAGCACATCGCGGCGGCCATGATCGCGCAGAAGGTCGGTGCCGATCCTTCCAAGATCAACTACGTCGCCTTCCGCGGCGGCGGTGAGGCCACGGCGGCCATCCTGGGCGGCAACGTCACGGTGGGCGGCAGCGGCTACAGCGAGTTCGCCGAGTACATCAAGGCCGGCAAGATGCGCGCCATCGCCGTGACCTCCGGCAAGCGCCTGCCAGGCGTGGACGTGCCCACGCTCAAGGAGCAGGGCATCGACGTGGAAATCGGCAACTGGCGCGGCGTCTACGGTGCCCCCGGCATCACGGCCGAGCAACGCAAGGCCCTGACGGACCTGGTGCTGGCCGCGCTGAAGTCGCCGGCCTGGGCCGAAGCCGTGAAGAAGAACGACTGGACGCCCGCCGTCCTGTCGGGCGATGCGTTCGCCAAGTTCGTCGACGACGACTTCGCCGCCCTGCGCGCCACCATGGTCAAGTCCGGCATGGTCTGACGCTTCACGCCTTAGCGCGTGTAAGCAAGCATGTAAGCGTGCAAGGGCGCCACGCTGTCCCGGGTTCAGATTTCATGAAAATTTGACGAAAGGGCGGCGTGCCGCCAGACTGTTCACGTCCGTCCCACGTCTTTCGGGAACTATAACGATGACAACAACAACTTCGGATCCCTCGGCCGTCTGGCCGCAAACCCTGGTCGGCGCCGGCGTGCTGCTGACCGGCCTGGCGCTGGCCTTCGGCGCGATCAGCATCTCCTCCGAGGCCGGCTACGGCGGCGTCGGCCCCAACTTCCTGCCCTGGCTGGTTTCCGTCGGCCTCACGGTCTGCGGCGCCTGGATCATCTGGGAAGCGCGCAGCGGCGGTTTTCGCGAGCTGGATCCTCCCTCCGGCGCCGCGCAGGCCTACTGGCCCGGTTTTGCCTGGGTCTCGGCGGGGCTGCTGCTCAATGCGGCGCTGATCACCACCATAGGCTTCATCCTGAGCTGCACGCTGTGCTACCTGCTGGCGGTGCAAGGCCTGCGCCGCGCGAGCGGCCAGACGGGCGTCAATACGCCGCGCACCTGGGTCACCGATTTGGTGGCGGGCCTGGTGATCTCCGCGCCGGTGTTCTGGATGTTCACCAAATTCCTGGCGATCAACCTGCCGGGCCTGACGAACACGGGGTGGATCTGACATGGACATTTTTAATGCCCTGATGGCGGGTTTCGCCACGGCGATCACGCCGGTCAACCTGATCTGGTGCCTGGTGGGCTGTGCCCTGGGCACGGCCGTGGGCGTGCTGCCCGGCATAGGCCCGGCGGTGGCGGTGGCCATGCTGCTGCCCATCACCGCCAAGGTCGACATCACCGCCTCGATGATTTTTTTCTCGGGCATCTACTACGGCGCCATGTACGGCGGCTCCACGACCTCCATCCTGCTGAACACGCCCGGCGAGACCGCCAGCATGGTCACGGCCATGGAGGGCAACAAGATGGCCAAGAGCGGGCGCGCCGGCGCGGCGCTGGCCACGGCGGCGATAGGCTCGTTTGTGGCGGGCACCATCGCCACCGTTATCGTCACGCTGTTCGCGCCCTTTGTGGCGGAGTTCGCCGTCAAGCTGGGCCCGCCCGAGTATTTCCTGCTGATGCTGCTGGCCTTCACCACGGTGAGCGCCGTGCTGGGAAAGAGCACCCTGCGCGGCATGACGGCGTTGCTGGTCGGCCTGGCCGCCGGTTGCGTCGGCCTGGACCAGATCTCGGGACAGGGCCGCTACACCGGCGGCATCCCGGAACTGCTGGACGGCATTGAAATCGTGCTGGTGGCCGTGGGCTTGTTCGCGGTGGCGGAAGTGCTGTACGCCGTGCTCTATGAGGGCAAAACGGTGGAAGACCAGAACAAGCTCAGCCGTGTGCACATGACCAAGGCCGACTGGAAGCGCTCCATCCCCGCCTGGTTGCGCGGCACCGCGATCGGCACGCCTTTCGGCTGCATCCCGGCCGGGGGCACCGAGATACCGACCTTCCTGAGCTACGCCACGGAAAAGAAACTGGCGAGCCCTGAGATCAGGGCCGAGTTCGGCGGCAAGGGCGCCATTGAAGGCGTGGCCGGCCCCGAGGCGGCCAACAACGCCACGGTGACGGCGGCGCTGATTCCGCTGCTCACGCTGGGCATCCCGACCTCGAACACCACGGCCATCCTGCTGGGCGCTTTCCAGAATTACGGCATCCAGCCCGGGCCGCAGCTGTTCACCACCTCCGCAGCGCTGGTGTGGGCGCTGATCGCCTCGCTGTACATCGGCAACGTCATGCTGCTGGTGCTCAACCTGCCCATGGTGGGCCTGTGGGTCAAGCTGCTGAAGATCCCCAAGCCGCAACTTTATGCGGGCATCCTGATCTTCGCGACGGTGGGCGCCTACGGCATGCGCCAGAGCGCGTTTGACCTGTTCCTGCTCTATGCCATCGGTTTGCTGGGCGTGCTGATGCGCCGTTTCGACTTTCCCACGGCGCCCGTGGTGGTCGGCATGATCCTGGGCCCTCTGGCGGAGGCGCAGTTGCGCAATGCCGTGTCGATAGGCGAGGGCAGTGCCATGGTGTTTCTCCAGCGCCCCATGTCGATCACGCTGGTCGTGATCGTGGTGGGTGTACTGGTGCTGCCGCGCCTTGCCAAATACTGGACGAGGAGCAAATCTGTAAGCTGAGGGTTCCAACGACAAAGGAGACGACATGCTGACCATCAAACGACGCGCCGCCCTGGGAGGACTCGCTGGGCTGGGATTGGCGACATGGGGCGGGGCCATCCCCGCATGGGCGCAGACGGCGGCCAAGCCGCCAGCGGCCGCGCAGCCCAAAGCCCGGGTGGTCAAGCTGGCGCCCAAGCTGCGCATCGTGATCCCGGCCAATGCCGGCGGCGGCTGGGACCAGACCGGCCGCGCCCTGGGCACGGCGCTGGTGGGCGCGGGCGCGACGGATGAGATCGAGTATGAAAACAAGGGCGGCAAGGGCGGCACCATAGGCTTGGCCTACTACGCCGAAAAATACAACGGCGACGCCAACACCCTGCTGATGGGCGGCATGGTGATGGTGGGCGCGGTGGCCTTGCAAAAGCCCGCGGTCGACATGACCCGCATCCGCCCGATCGCGCGCCTGACCAGCGACTACCTCGTGGTGGTGGTCGCCGCCAATTCGCCGGTGCGCACGATTGCGGACCTTGCCGGCCGCATGCGCGCCAATCCCAAGGACGTGCCCATCGCGGGCGGCTCCGCCGGCGGCGTGGACCATGTGTTCGCCGGTGTGTTCACCCGCGCGGCCGGCAGCAAGCCGGAAGAGCTGGTGTACCTGCCCTTTGCCGGCGGTGCCGAAGTGGTGCAGGCCGTGCTGGGCGGCAAGGCGACGGCCGGCATCTCGGGCTACAGCGAATTCGCCGACGAGCTGGCCAGCGGCAAGCTGCGCGCCATCGGTGTGTCGTCCAAGCGCACGGTGTTCGGCATTCCCTCCATCCGCGAGCAGGGAGTGGACGTCGACATGGCCAACTGGCGCGGCGTGTTCACCGGCCAGAACGTGGCCGAGGCACGCCAGGCGGAAATGCTGGAAGCCGTGAAGGCAGCCACCGGCCATGAGTCCTGGCAGAAAACGCTCAAGCAGAACCACTGGGAGTCTTCGCTGCTCTCGGGCCCCAGCCTCGCGAGCTTCATCGATTTTGACCTGACCACCTCGCGGGTCATGGTGCATTTGCTCAAGCTCAAGGCCTGAACTGCGCGCCCCCCCGGGGTGCGATGCCCGGGTGCCTGCGCCCCTGCGTGTGGCATGAAAAGTGCTCGGATGCAAGGGTCCGGGCACTGGATCAAACACCTAGCCATTGCCCTGGAAACTCCATCTACCATGGCCTTGGGAGGAAAAAGACATGCTGACCATCCAACGACGCACGGTTCTGGGCGCACTCGCCGGCCTCGGAGCGGCCGCACCGCTTTGGGCCCAGTCCGCCAAGGGCAAGCTGGCGCCCAAGCTGCGCATCGTCATTCCCGCCATGTCCCGCACCGCGCTCGATGAAGCCGGCCGTGCCCTCGGTGATGCCCTGGTGGGCCAGGGCCTGAGCGACGAGATCGAATACGAGAACAAGGAAGGCGGCAGCGGCACCGCGGGCCTGGCCTGGTATGTGCAGAAGTACAGCGCAGATCCCAACACCTTGTTCATGGGCGACAGCAACCTCGTTGGCGCACTGGCCTTGCAAAAACCGGCCGTGGACCTCAGCAAGGTCAAGCCGATTGCGCGCCTGACCAGCGACTACCCGGTGGTCGTGGTGGCCGCCGCATCGCCGCTCAAGACCATCAACGAACTGGTGGAGCGCCTACGCACCAATGCCAAACAGACGTCCATGGCCATAGGCGCGGTGGGCGGCGCGGACCATGTGTTCGCGGGCCTGCTGGCCAAGGCCGCCGGCGCCAAGCCGGAAGACGCGGTCTACCTGCCGTTCGCGCGCAACTTCGAGCTGGTCGATGCGGTGATGGGCGGCAAGGCTGCGGCCGGTGTTTCGAGCTACGGCACGTTCAGGGCGGAGCTGGCCAGCGGCAAGCTGCGCGCCCTCGGTGTCTCTTCCAAAAAAGCCGCTTACGGCGTCAAGTCGGTGCGCGAGCAGGGCCTGGACGTCGACCTCACCAACTGGCGGGCCGTGTTCACTGGCGCCGGCGTACCGGCCGCGCGCCAGGCCGAAATGGTGGAGGGCGTGAAGGCTTCACTGGCCTATGAGCTCTGGAAGAAGACGCTCAAGGAAAGCTATTGGGAGCAGTCCTGGATGTCGGGGCCCGACCTCGGCAACTTCATCGACTTCGACGTGAAGACCACGCAGCTGATGGTGCAGCTGCTCAAGCTCAAGGCTTGAGCAAGGCTAGGGGTGGGCGCAGCCTTATTTTTTCGCGCCAAGGGCCAAGGCCCTTTCGCGTGAAGCTGCCATGGCCTTGTCCGTCTCTGCGGGGTCGGCCTGCTGCACCGGCCAGCCCGCCAGGTGCTGCTGCGCGATTTCGGCAAGCCCGGCAATCCATTCATGGCTGTCGTTGAGGCACGGGATGTAGTTGAACTCCTTGCCGCCCGCATGCAGAAAGGCCTCGCGCGCCTCCATGTTGATTTCTTCCAGGGTCTCCAGGCAGTCGCCGGTAAAGCCCGGGCAGATCAGGTCGACCCGTTTGACGCCAGCCTGTGCCATGGCCACCAGGGTAGGTTCGGTGTAGGGCTCAAGCCATTTGGCCTTGCCGAAGCGTGACTGGAAGGTGACCTTGTATTGCGTGGGCTCCAGGCCCAGTTGCGCGGCCAGCAGGCGCGCGGTCTTGTGGCACTCGCAGTGGTAGGGGTCGCCCAGCATGAGCGTGCGTTCGGGCACGCCGTGAAAGCTCATGACCAGCTGTTCGGCGCGGCCCTGGGTGCGCCAGTGCTCGCGCACGCGGGCGGCCAGGGCCTTGATGTAGCCCTCGTGGTCGTGGTAATGGTTGACGAAGCGCAGCTCGGGGATGCGGCGTATGCGCGCCGCCCACTGGTAGACCGCGTCAAACACGCTGGCGGTGGTGGTGCCGCTGTACTGCGGGTAGGCCGGCAGGATGAGCACGCGCTCCACGCCGTCGGCCTTGAGCTGGCTCAGCTGCGAGGCGATGGATGGGTTGCCGTAGCGCATGGCGTAGCGCACCTCTACAGGGTGGCCGCGCACCGCCAGGTAGCCGCGCAGCATGGTGGCCTGCTTCTGCGTCCAGACCCGCAGCGGCGAGCCTTCCTTCATCCAGATGCTGGCATATTTGGCGGCCGATTTTTTGGGCCGCACGCGCAGGATGATGCCGTGCAGGATCAGCCACCACAGCGGCTTGGGGATCTCGACCACGCGCGGGTCGCCCAAAAATTCGGCCAGGTAGCGGCGCAGCGCCGGCGCTGTGGCTTCGTCAGGGGTTCCCAGGTTGCACAGCAGCACGGCGGTGGCGGAGGATGCTGCCGGGCCGACGGGCGGCGTGCCGTGGGAGAAGGGCGGTTCAGGAGCGAAGCGAGAGCGAAAAAACATGGGTTATTCTCGCCTATCCCTTAGTCTTTTCCTATGCTCGACCTGACCACCATCAAAGCCATCACGCTAGACCTCGATGACACGCTGTGGCCCATCTGGCCGGCCATCGAAAGAGCCGAGAAAGCACTGGACGACTGGCTCAGCCGGCATGCCCCCATGACCGCGGCGCTGTTTTCCAACCCCGCCACGCGGCACGAGATCCGCGAGCATGTCACGCGCTCGCGCCCCGAGCTCAAGTACAACCTCAGCGCCATACGCCGCGAGGCGATACGGCTGGCGCTGTACCGCTCGCGCGAGGATCCCCTGCTGGCCGAGCCCGCTTTCGATGTTTTTTTTGACGAACGCAACAAGGTGACGCTGTTCGAGGACGCGGTGCTGGCACTCGAGTTCCTGTCCGACCGCTACCCGCTGGTGGCGGTGTCCAACGGCAATGCCGACATCAGGCGCATAGGCATTGACGGCTATTTCAAGGCCAGCATCAGCGCCCAGCAGTTCGGCGTGGGCAAGCCCGATCCGCGCATCTTCCATGCCGCCGCCGGCGCCGTCGACGTGCAGCCTGGCGAGGTGCTGCATGTGGGCGACGATGCCACGCTGGACGTGCTGGGCGCGCTCAATTGCGGCATGCAGACAGTATGGGTTAACCGCTCCGACCAGTTGTGGGCGCATCCGGCCGTGCCGCACGAGACGGTGGCCACGCTGACCGAGTTGTGCGACCTGTTCCCGCGCTGACGCGGGTGGGTGCTTAAAAGCTTTTTTCGGAGGGGCCGGCATGACGCTCAGGATTTACGGAACGGCGGCCTCGCGCGCGGCGCGCCCGCTGTGGTTGGTCCACGAGATGGGCCTGGCCCATGAACACATCCCGCTGCCCTTCACGGGTGGCGCCACGCGCACGCCGGAGTTCCTGGCCATCAACCCGAACGGCCGCATTCCCGTGGTGGACGACGACGGCGTGCTGGTCTGGGAGTCCATGGCCTGCGTGCTCTACCTGGCCGAGCGTTTCAAGGCGCCCGGCGTGCCCCTGCTGGCCGCGCAGGACCATGCCGAGCAGGCCGAGATTTTGCGCTGGAGCTTCTGGGTGGTCACCGAGTGCGAAAAAGACGCGCTGGCGTTTTTGATGCACCGCATCCTGATGCCGGCAGACCGCCGCAAGCCCCAGCTGGCCGATGACGCCGAGCGACACCTGCTCACGCCTCTTCGCGTGCTCGACCAGCACCTGCAGGCACGCCCCTACCTGGCCGGCGAGCGTTTCACCGCGGCCGACATCTGTGTGGCCTCGGTCCTGGCCTGGGTGCAGGGTGCGGCCAGCCTGATGGCGCAGTGCCCGAGGGTGGATGAGTGGCTGCAGCGCTGCCTGTCGCGGCCGGCTTACCGCACGGTGCGTTTGCTGGCCAAGAGCGCCTGAATCTGTCCGTTCAATGAAGATGCCGGGCCGCCTCCAGCCCTGAGCGCACCGCGCCTTCCAGCGTGGCGGGGTAGGGCCCGGCGATGTAGTCGCCGCAGGCATACAGGCCGGGCGCGACCTCGGCGCCGGGGCGCTGCAGACCCGGCGTGCAGGCAAAGGTGGCGCGTTTCTCCACAATGGTCTGCACGGCCTGCATGGCGCCCAGCCCCAGGTGCCAGAGTTGCGATTTCGCCTGCGCCAGCACCTGCGCGGTCAGCGTGGCGCTGTCGCCGGTGCTGGCGCTGATCACAAAGGCCAGCAGGCCGGCCGGGCCGCCCAGTTGCCCCCGGTCAAACACGAACTGGGCCGGCTCCGCGGCGTTGGACGGCAAGGCCAGCATGGGCAGCGGCAGGCGCGCGCCCGAAGCCCAGGCATAGACGGTCGTCAAGGCCTCGTACTGCAGGCCGTGCGCGCGCGCCAGCCAGTCCGCCGCGGCCACGCCGCTGCCTTCCACCAGGCGCGCGGCCTCTTGCGGCGGGCAGGCCAGCACCACACAGTCGAAGGCCGCGCTGGCATCGGCGCTCACGACCCAGCCCGAGCCTAGAGGCGCGATGGCCTGCACGCGCGCGCCCAGTTGCGGCGCATTGCTCTGCGCGGTGAGCCAGGCCAGCGCGACATCGGGCAACAGGGCGCTGAGGTCGGTGCGCGGCAGCAGCAGGTTGGAGCCGCCGCTCTCCGAAAAAAGCGCGTCGCGCATCACGCGCAGGAACACCTGGCCGCTGGCGCGTTCGGCGGGCGTGTTGAGCGCCGAGACGCACAGCGGTTCGATCAGCGCGGCCATGGCGCTGGGCGCGAGGCCGCGGCACAGGTCGGCCACCGACTCGCCGGGCGTGCACTGGAATTTCCTGAGCTGCCAGCCCAGCGCGAGCTTGAGCATGGAGAGTTTGTCGCCCAGCGGCCAGTCGCGCGCCAGCAGGATGCCGGCCAGCGCATCGAGCGGCGCCGGCAGCTGCGGCAGCTTCAGGCCGCCGCCATCGGGAAACTGCAATGTCAGCGGCATCCTCAGCAGCGCGGCCTCGATGTCCACACCCAGGTCTTTCATCAGGCGCAGCGTTTCGGCGTAAGCGCCTATGAGGATGTGCTGGCCGTTGTCCAGCACCACCGGTTCGCCCTGCAGGGTGGCGACCACGCGGCGCGCCCGGCCGCCGGCGACGCGGGTGGTTTCAAACAAGGTGGCCTGGTAGCCGAGGCGGGTGGCTTCGACGGCAGCGGCGCAGCCGGCCCAGCCCGCGCCTATGACGGCGACTCTCATCTTTACACCACTCGTCCGAAAGCCTGCGTTTTCCAGGCCAGCCAGAATTTGCGCAGCGGCGTGAGGCTCACGCGCTGGTGCAGCACCTGGTAGCCGTCGGCGGCGATCTCGCGCAGCAGGGTGCGGTAGATGCTGGCCATCATGAGGCCGGGCTTTTGCGCGCGGCGGTCGGTTTCGGGCAGCATGGCCAGCGCTTCGTCGTAAAGCGCCAGGGTGCGCTCGGTCTGGAATTTCATGAGCGCGGTGAAGCGGTCGGAGTACTGGCGCTTCAGGATCTCGTGCGCTTTCACGTCGAACTGCTGCAGCTCGTTGACAGGCAGGTAGATGCGCCCGCGCATCGCGTCTTCACCCACGTCGCGGATGATGTTGGTGAGCTGGAAGGCCAGGCCCAGCTTGTGGGCGTAGGCCGTGGTGGCCTCGTCGGCCTGGCCGAAAATCCGCGCGGCCACTTCGCCCACGATGCCGGCCACCAGATGGCAATACTGCTTGAGACCGGGATAGTCGAGGTAACGGTTTTGCTCCAGGTCCATCTGGCAGCCGTCGATCACGGCTTGCAGGTGGCGCGCCTCGATACGGTAGGTGGCGGCCAGCGGCATCAGCGCTTTCATCACCGGGTGTGTCGGCTCGCCGGCATAGGATTTCAGGACCTCGTTTTGCCACCAGGCCAGCTTGGTGCGGGCCACGCCGGGGTCGGTGACCTCGTCGACCACGTCGTCGATCTCGCGGCAAAAGGCATAAAAGGCCGTGATGGCGGCGCGCCGTTCTTTGGGCAAAAACAGGAAGGCGTAATAAAAACTGCTGCCGGATGCGGCGGCTTTTTGCTGGACATACTGCTCAGGCGTCATGCGGCGATTGTCACATGGGATGCCGCGCGTTCACGGGGCCGGATCAGCGCATCCACAAGGCGCGCCAGCCCATCAGCAGCAAGTCCCAGGGCTTGAGCTTGGGGCGCCGCTGCAAGGTGTTGAAGCCTTGCGCTTCTATCTTGTCCAGGATGCGCAGGCCGCCTTGCACCACCAGGCGCAGCTCCCAGCCGCCGCGCCCGGGAATCTTTTTGCACAGGGGGGCGCCCCTGTGCATCATGGCCCGCGCGGAATGCACATGGGCCGCGATCAGCGCGAGGGTGGCCGGGTTGGCCTGCAGCGCCAGCAACTGCGCTTCATCGACGCCGTGGCGGGCCCATGCGTCGGCCGGCAGGTAGATGCGGCCGCGCGGGATGTCCACGCCCAGGTCCTGCCAGAAATTGATCAACTGCAGGGCAGTGCAGATGTCGTCGCTCATCTGCAGCGAAGCGGCGTCCTGGATGCCGTAGAGGTGCAGCAGCAGCCGGCCCACGGGGTTGGCCGAGCGTTTGCAATAGTCCAGCAACTCGGCCTCGTCGGCATAACGCTGCTTGACCGCATCCTGCTCAAAAGCGCTGAGCAAATCGGCCAGCAGGTTGACGGGCAGTTCAAACCGGGACAGCTGTGGCTGCAATTGCGCGAAGACCGGCGCCCAGCGTGGGGAGGGCGGCAAACCTGCCGCGGTCGCCATCAGGTCGGCGCGATAGGCAGCCAGTTCGTCCAGGCGGGCTTGCGGCGCGGCCTCGCCCTCATCGGCGATGTCGTCGGCCGTGCGGGCAAACCAGTAAATCGCCGCAATGGGCGGGCGCAGCCGCGGCGGGCATAGCAGCGAGGCCACGGGGAAGTTTTCATAGTGCGACACCCCCTGAAGGGGAACCGGGGCGCTGGGCTGTTGGAGGCCTGGGGTCATGCGGGCGATTGTCGCTTGACAAGCCTCAGCATTTACCCTAGATTACTAACCGGTCAGTCAGTAGTGAGTTTTCCAGGCTCTTCCTGGCTGCATGCCGTCCGAGTTTTTCACACCAATCCGACCATGAATAAAACCGTTTTCTCCGTGGTGGGCGCTGCCCTGCTGCTGGCCGCCTGTTCCAAGTCCGCCCCACCCGAAGAGCCGGTTCGCGCCGTGAAGGTGCTCACCGTGGGGACCGACGCGTTTTCGTCCAGCCATGAGTATGCGGGCGAAGTCAAAGCCCAGGTCGAGTCCAGGCTGGGGTTTCGGGTGGGCGGCAAGATCATCAAGCGCCAGGCCGAACTCGGCCAGCGCGTCAAGGCCGGGCAGGTGCTGGCCCAGCTGGACCCGCAGGACCTCAGGCTGGCCGCCGATTCGGCCCGCGCCCAGGTGGCCGCGGCCACCACCAACCGCGACCTGGCCGCCGCCGACTTCAAGCGCTACAGGGAGCTCAAGGAGCAGAACTTCATCAGCGGCGCCGAACTGGAGCGCCGCGAAACCACCCTCAAGGCGGCGCAGGCGCAGCTCGAACAGGCGCAATCGCAGTTCGCCGTGCAGGGCAACCAGGCCAATTACGCGGTGCTGGTCGCCGATGTGTCGGGTGTGGTGACCGCCATTGAGGCCGAGCCGGGCCAGGTCGTGGCAGCAGGCGTGCCGGTGGTGCGCATCGCGGCCGACGGCGTGCGCGACGTAGTGTTCTCGGTGCCCGAAGACAAGGTGGCCGGCATCAAGGCCGGCTCGGCGGTCAAGATACGCGTCTGGTCGCAAAACGCCGATCTGGCCGGCAAGGTCCGCGAAGTCGCCGCCAGCAGCGACCCGGTCACGCGCACCTATACCGTCAAGGTCTCCATCGATGCCAAGGAGCCGCCGCCGCTGGGCGCCACGGTGTATGTGGTGCCGGAATCGGGCAGCGCCGTCGGCGTGCCGGTGATCAAGCTGCCGACTACCGCGCTGCGCCAGGAAGGCAAGGCCACGGCCGTGTGGGTGGTCGACAAAGCCAGCATGACGGTCAAGCCGCAAATCATCCAGGTCGCCACGGCCGACGGCAACGACGTGGTCGTGGCCTCGGGGCTGCAGGCCGGCATGTTGGTGGTGAGTGCCGGCGTGCATGTGCTGTCGCCGGGCCAGAAGGTCACCTTCTACCAGCCCAGTGTGGCCCTGGCCGGCGCCACGCCGGCGCAGACCAGCCCGAATGCCATGGCTGCCGCCGCGGCGCCCGCATCCGCTGCCTCCGGCGCGAAGTGAGGCGGCCATGACGCAAGCCCACCACGACGGCAACAGCCCTGCCGGCGAACTCGCTTCGCCCTCGACCCGCTTCAACCTTTCCAAATGGGCGCTGGACCATCCGGCGCTCACGCGCTACCTGCTGCTGGTGCTGATGATCCTGGGCTTCGCGTCCTACTTCCAGCTCGGGCAGGACGAGGACCCGCCTTTCACCTTCCGCGCCATGGTGGTGCGTACCTACTGGCCGGGCGCCACGGCGCAGCAGGTGGCCGAGCAGGTCACCGACAAGCTGGAGCGTACGCTGCAGGAAGCGCCGTATGCCGACCGCATCCGCAGCTACTCCAAGCCCGGTGAGTCGCAGATCATTTTCCAGATCAAGGACTCCTCCAAGCCCAGCGAGGTCGCCAACGTCTGGTATTCGGTGCGCAAAAAAATCGGCGACATGCGCGGCACCTTGCCGGGCGGCATCCAGGGGCCGTTCTTTAACGACGAATTCGGCGACGTCTACGGCGTGATCTACGCGCTGGAATCCGACGGCTTCAACTATGCCGAGCTCAAGACCTTTGCCGACGATGTGCGCCAGCAATTGCTGCGCGTGCCGGACGTGAGCAAGGTCGAGCTCTTCGGCGTGCAGGACGAAAAAGTCTTCATCGAGATCTCGCAAAAGCGCCTGGCCCAGCTGGGGCTGGACCTGAACCAGGTGCTGGCCCAGCTCGGCCAGCAAAACGCCGTTGAGGCGGCCGGCGCGGTGCAGACGCCGCTGGACGTGGTGCAGGTGCGCGTGGCGGGCCAGTTCGAGGTGATGGAGCAACTGCGCGTCATGCCGATACGGGGCAGCTCGGGCGGTCAGCTGCAGCTCGGCGATATCGCCGAGATCAAGCGCGGCTATGTGGACCCGCCTTCGGTGAAGGTGCACCACCAGGGCAAGGAAGTGATCGCACTGGGCGTGTCCATGGCCAAGGGCGGCGACATCATTGCGTTGGGCAAGTCGCTCACGGCGCTGTCGGAGCGCATCGACAAGACCCTCCCGGCCGGCATCAAGCTGGTGAACGTGCAGAACCAGCCCAAGGCTGTGTCCACTTCGGTGAACGAGTTCGTGCGCGTGCTGATCGAGGCCGTGGTGATCGTGCTGGCGGTGAGCTTCATCAGCCTGGGCTTTCACAAACGCCCGACCAATGGCGGTGGCCCCTTGCCGATCTGGAAGCGCTATTACATCGACATGCGGCCCGGCCTGGTGGTGGGTATCACCATCCCGCTGGTGCTGAGCCTGACTTTCCTGGCCATGTGGTACTACGGCATAGGCCTGCACAAGATTTCGCTGGGCTCACTGATCATCGCGCTGGGCCTGCTGGTGGACGACGCCATCATTGCCGTCGAGATGATGGTGCGCAAGATGGAGGAGGGCTACGACAAGGTGCGCGCCGCCACCTTTGCCTATGAGATCACCGCCATGCCCATGCTGACGGGCACGCTGATCACCGCAACGGGCTTTTTGCCCATCGGCCTGGCCAAGTCCACCACCGGTGAATACACCTTCGCGATTTTCGCGGTGACGGTGATCGCGCTGGTGCTGAGCTGGATCGTCTCTGTGTACTTCGTGCCCTACCTGGGCACGCTGCTGCTCAAGGTGCCGCCGCACGTGCAGGAAGTGGCTGCCGGCAAGGACAGCCCGCACGAGATGTTCGACAGCCCGTTTTACAGCAACTTCCGCAAGACGGTGGACTGGTGCGTGGAGCACCGCTGGCTCACCATAGGCGCCACCGTGCTGATCTTCGTGCTGGGCATCGTGGGCATGGGCAAGGTGCAGCAGCAGTTCTTCCCCGACTCCAGCCGGCCCGAGATCATGGTCGACATCTGGTTCCCTGAAGGCACCTCCTTTGCCGCCAACGAGGCCACCGCCAAACGCGTGGAGCAGCGCCTGATGCGGGAGGAGGGCGTGAACTCGGTCAGCACCTGGATAGGTTCGGGCGTGCCGCGCTTTTACCTGCCGCTGGACCAGGTGTTCCCGCAGACCAACGTCTCGCAGATGATCGTGCTGCCCAAGGACCTGAAAGTGCGCGAGTCGCTGCGCATCAAGCTGCCGGCCCTGCTGGCCACCGAGTTCCCCGAGGTGCGCGGCCGCGTCAAGCTGCTGCCCAACGGCCCGCCCGTGCCTTACCCGGTGCAGTTCCGCGTGGTGGGGATCGATCCGCTGGTGCTGCGCGAGCGCGCCGACGAGGTCAAGGCGGTGATGCGCGAAAGCGGCAATACGCGCGGCGTGAACGACAACTGGAATGAATCGGTCAAGGTGCTTCGCCTGGAGGTGGACCAGGCCAAGGCACGCGCGCTGGGCGTGACCAGCCAGTCGATCGCCCAGGCCTCGCGCACCATCCTGGCCGGCACGCCCGTGGGCCAGTTCCGCGAAGGCGACAAGCTGATCGACATCGTGCTGCGCCAGCCGCTGGACGAGCGCAATGCCATCACCGACATCGGCAACGCCTACCTGCCCACGGCGTCGGGCAAATCGATTCCGCTCACGCAGATCGCCAAGCCGGTGTTCACCTGGGAGCCGGGCGTGATGTGGCGCGAGAACCGCGACTATGCCATCACGGTGCAGAGCGACATCGTCGAAGGCCTGCAGGGCGCCACCGTCACGCAGGAACTGATGCCCAAGCTCAAGGCGCTGGAAGCGAAATGGCTGGAAAAAGGCATGATGGGCTACCGCATCCAGGTGGCCGGCGCGGTGGAGGAAAGCAGCAAGGGTTCATCTTCGATTGTTGCCGGCCTGCCCATCGCGGGTTTCCTGATATTGACCCTGCTGATGCTTCAGCTGCACAGCTTCAGCCGGACCATGCTGGTTTTCATCACCGGCCCGCTTGGCATCGCTGGCGTCGCCGGCGCACTGCTCCTGCTGGGACGGCCTTTTGGTTTCGTCGCCTTGTTGGGCGTGATTGCCTTGATGGGCATGATCCAGCGCAACTCCGTCATCCTGATCGACCAGATCGAGCAGGACCGCGCCCGCGGCGTGCCGACCTGGAACGCGATCGTCGAGGCGGCCGTGCGCCGGCTGCGGCCCATCGTGCTGACGGCCGCCGCCGCCGTGCTGGCCATGATCCCGCTGTCGCGCAGCGTGTTCTGGGGGCCGATGGCGGTCGCCATCATGGGCGGCCTGATTGTGGCGACGGTGCTGACTTTGCTGGCCTTGCCGGCGATGTATGCAGCCTGGTTCCGGGTCAAACGCGAAGACAGGCTGCAAGCCGGGCCGCCCGGGGCCGAAAAGCCTTTGCCGGCCTGATTCTCTGCGGCTGGCCGCCCGGACGCAAAAACCGGGCGCGATACGGCTAAAATAGAGAGTTGACCGATTTCAAGCGGGGATTCGGAGGTTTTTCGGATTCCCGTTTTTATTTCCGGCGCGCGGGTGGCGAAATTGGTAGACGCACCAGGTTTAGGTCCTGACGCCAGCAATGGTGTGGGGGTTCGAGTCCCCCCCCGCGCACCACCCTGAGGCTTGCGGGCGGCAGTTCTTGCGTCCATGCGCTCAGGCGTTGCGGAAAACCCGCGACATGCCAGGTGAAAACCTGTTTTGACTACTTTTTGATCTTAGGAAGACCATCATGGCCGTGACTGTTGAAACCCTTGAAAAGCTCGAGCGCAAGATGACGCTCACGCTGCCCGTCAACACCATCCAGTCGGAAGTTGACACCCGCCTCAAGCGCCTGGCCCGCACGGTCAAGATGGACGGTTTCCGTCCCGGCAAGGTTCCCATGAATGTCGTGGCCCAGCGCTACGGCTACTCGGTGCACTACGAGGTCATGAACGACAAGGTCGGTGAAGCCTTCGCCGTGGCCGCCAACGAAGCCAAGCTTCGCGTTGCCGGCCAGCCCCGCATCAGCGAAAAAGAAGGTGCTCCTGAAGGCGAACTCGCGTTCGACGCGGTCTTCGAGGTCTATCCCGAAGTCAAGATCGCCGACCTGTCGAATGCCCAGGTCGAAAAAGTCAGTGCCGAAGTCAGCGACGCGGCCATCGACAAGACCCTGGACATCCTGCGCAAGCAGCGCCGCACCTTCGCCCAGCGCGCGGCCGATGCGCCCGCGCAGGACGGCGACCGCGCCACCATCGACTTTGAAGGCAAGATCGACGGCGAACCTTTCGCCGGCGGCAAGGCCGAGGACTACCAGTTCCTGATCGGCGACGGCCAGATGCTCAAGGAATTCGAAGACGCCGTGCGCGGCATGAAAACCGGCGAGAGCAAGACTTTCCCGCTGAACTTCCCGGCCGACTACCACGGAAAGGACGTGGCGGGCAAACAAGCCGACTTCCTCGTGACGGTCAAGAAGATCGAAGCCGCCCACCTGCCTGAAGTCAATGAGGCCCTGGCCAAGTCCCTGGGTATCGCCGACGCGACGGTTGAAGGCCTGCGCGCCGACATCAAGAAAAACCTCGAGCGCGAAGTCAAGTTCCGCCTGCTGGCCCGCAACAAGAACGCCGTGATGGACGCGCTGGTCGCCAACGCTGAACTCGACCTGCCCAAGTCCAGCGTGCAGGCCGAACTGGACCGCATGGTCGAAGGTGCCCGCGCCGACCTCAAGCAGCGCGGCATCAAGGACGCCGACAAGGCGCCGATTCCCGAAGAAATCTTCCGCCCGCAAGCCGAAAAGCGCGTGCGCCTGGGCCTGGTGGTCGCCGAACTGGTGCGTACCAACGAACTGCAAGCCAAGCCTGAGCAGCTCAAGGCCCACATCGAAGAGCTGGCCGCCAGCTACGAAAAACCGCAGGACGTGGTGCGCTGGTACCTGAGCGACAACCGCCGCATGGCCGAAGTCGAGGCGGTTGTGATCGAAAACAACGTCACCGACTTCGTGCTGGGCAAGGCCAAGGTCACCGAAAAAGCCATTTCCTTCGACGACCTGATGGGCCAGAACTGATTCTTCAGCGCCTTTGTTGACGTTGGGGCTTGTGCTTTGCGGCGCAGGCCCCAATTTCTTTGGGCTACGGCATCGGCAGCCCGCGAGTACGCCGCCAGCCTTCGCCGAAATTCCCGGGTGGAATTTTTGGGTACAGTACAAACATCTCTGGAGAACACATGATGGTCCGAAACAGTATTTACGGCGGCGCCTATACCGGCCCGCAAGCCGGCGCCCAGGATGCGCAAGGCCTGGGCATGGTGCCCATGGTCATCGAGCAATCCGGCCGCGGCGAGCGCTCCTACGACATTTATTCGCGCCTGCTCAAGGAACGCGTGATTTTCCTGGTGGGCCCGGTCAACGACCAGACGGCCAACCTAGTGGTGGCCCAGCTCCTGTTCCTGGAAAGCGAAAACCCGGACAAGGACATTTCCTTCTACATCAACTCGCCGGGCGGCTCCGTCACGGCCGGCATGGCGATTTACGACACCATGCAGTTCATCAAGCCCGACGTTTCCACGCTCTGCGTGGGCATGGCGGCCAGCATGGGCGCCTTCTTGTTGTCGGCCGGCGCCAAGGGCAAACGCTTTTCGCTGCCGAATTCGCGCGTGATGATTCACCAGCCCTCGGGCGGCGCCCAGGGCCAGGCGACGGACATTGAAATCCACGCCCGCGACATCCTCAAGACGCGCGACCAGCTCAACCGCATCCTGGCGGCCAACACCGGCCAGCCGATCGAGAAAATCGAGCGCGATACCGAGCGTGACTACTTCATGTTCGCGGAAGACGCCAAGGAATACGGCCTGGTCGACCAGGTGATCGCCAAGCGGCCTTAAGCGTCCCAGGGCGGTAAAACCGGCCAGTCGGCCCGGAACCCCCTCAAGTTGCTCTGCAACAACGGCGTTTTCTGTAACAGAAACGCCGTTTTTTTATTGGTTATCATTAGGTAACAGTTCCCTTCAGGCTCCTTAAAGGCATCCCCACCAATGGCCGAGAAAAAAGGCTCCTCCAGCGAAAAGACTTTGCACTGCTCTTTTTGCGGTAAAAGTCAGCACGAAGTCAAAAAACTGATCGCTGGCCCCTCGGTATTCATTTGCGACGAATGCATCGATCTGTGCAACGAGATCATTCGCGACGAACTCCCCGCCGGCGAAGATGTCCGCGAAACCCGCACCGATTTGCCCACGCCCCTGGAAATCAAGGGAACGCTGGACGGCTATGTGATCGGCCAGGAACCGGCCAAGCGCACGCTGGCCGTGGCCGTCTACAACCACTACAAGCGCCTGCGCCACAAGGAAAAAGCCAAAAAAGACGACGTGGAGCTGACCAAGAGCAATATCCTGCTGATCGGCCCCACCGGCTCGGGCAAGACCCTGCTGGCCCAGACGCTGGCGCGCACCCTCAATGTGCCCTTTGTGATGGCCGACGCCACCACGCTGACCGAGGCCGGCTATGTGGGCGAGGACGTCGAAAACATCATCCAGAAGCTGCTGCAGAGCTGCAACTATGAGGTCGAGCGCGCCCAGCAGGGCATCGTCTACATCGACGAAATCGACAAGATCTCGCGCAAGTCCGACAACCCGTCCATCACGCGCGACGTGTCTGGCGAGGGCGTGCAGCAGGCGCTGCTCAAGCTGATCGAGGGCACCATGGCCTCGGTGCCGCCGCAGGGCGGCCGCAAGCACCCGAACCAGGATTTCCTGCAGGTGGACACCACCAACATCCTGTTCATTTGCGGTGGCGCTTTCGCCGGCCTCGAAAAAGTCATCGAAAACCGCACGGAAGCCTCGGGCATGGGTTTTGGCGCAACCGTCAAAAGCAAGAAATCCCGCACCCTGACCGAAGCCTTCAAGGAAGTCGAGCCGGAAGACCTGATCAAGTTCGGCCTGATCCCCGAACTGGTCGGGCGCATGCCCGTGGTCGCCACGCTGGCCGAGCTCAGCGAAGACGCCCTGGTGCAGATCCTGACCGAGCCGAAAAACGCCGTCGTCAAGCAGTTCAGCAAACTGCTGGCCATGGAAGGCGTGGACCTCGAGATTCGACCCTCAGCGCTCAAGGCCATCGCCCGCAAGGCCCTGGCCCGCAAGACCGGCGCGCGCGGCCTGCGCTCCATCCTGGAGCAGTCGCTGATAGACACCATGTTCGACTTGCCCAATGCCAGCAACGTCGACAAGGTTGTCGTGGACGAGTCCACAATCGAGGAAAACAAGGCTCCCTTGTTGGTGTACCGCGAAGCGGCCAAGAAAGCCTGAGCACCATAAAGGCTGGCCGGAATGCTTGAAAAGCGCTCCCCTGCGCCCCATGTCTGGGTTGATTGTGTTTCGCCGGGCCATGCAACTGGCCGTCACGGCTAACGTTTAAGGTTTATATGTCCGGACAAACTTCATTGCCTTCCACCCCCATAGACCTCCCCCTTCTGCCTTTGCGGGACGTGGTGGTTTTTCCGCACATGGTGATCCCGCTGTTCGTGGGCCGTCCCAAGAGCATCAAGGCGCTGGAGTCGGCCATGGAGGCCGAGCGCCGCATCATGCTGGTGGCGCAAAAAGCCGCCGCCAAGGACGAGCCTTCGGTCGAGGACATGTTCGAGGTCGGCTGCGTGGCCACCATCCTGCAACTGCTCAAGCTGCCCGACGGCACCGTGAAGGTGCTGGTTGAAGGCCAGCAGCGTGCCAGCGTCAACAAGATTGAAGAAGGCGAGCAGCATTTCTCGGCCAATGTCACGCCCGTCGAAACCGTGGCCGTGATCGCCGGCGACAAGACCAGTGAAATCGAGGCCTTGCGTCGGGCCGTGATGCAGCAGTTCGACCACTACGTCAAACTGAACAAAAAAATCCCGCCCGAGATCCTGACTTCGATCTCCAGCATCGACGATGCCGGCCGCCTGGCCGACACGATTGCCGCGCACCTGCCGCTCAAGCTCGACGCGAAGCAGGTCATCCTGGACCTGGCCAACGTCAAGGCGCGGCTCGAGAACCTGTATGAGCAGCTCGAGCGCGAGGTCGACATCCTCAATGTCGATAAGAAAATCCGTGGCCGTGTGAAGCGCCAGATGGAAAAGAACCAGCGCGACTTCTACCTCAACGAGCAGGTCAAGGCCATCCAGAAGGAACTGGGCGAGGGCGAAGAGGGCGCCGACATCGAAGAGATCGAGAAAAAGATCAAGTCGGCCAAGATGCCGCAGGAAGCCCGCAAAAAGGCCGAGAGCGAGCTCAAGAAACTCAAGCTCATGTCGCCCATGTCCGCCGAGGCGACCGTGGTGCGCACCTACATCGACGTGCTGACCGGCCTGCCCTGGAGCAAGAAGACCAAGATCAAGCACGACCTGGGCAATGCCGAGAACGTGCTCAACGAAGACCACTACGGGCTCGAGAAAGTCAAGGACCGCATCGTCGAATACCTCGCGGTGCAGCAACGCGTCGACAAGCTCAAGGCGCCCATCCTGTGCCTGGTCGGGCCTCCCGGCGTGGGCAAGACCTCGCTGGGCCAGTCCATCGCCAAGGCGACGGGCCGCAAGTATGTGCGCATGGCCCTGGGCGGCATGCGCGACGAGGCGGAAATCCGCGGGCATCGCCGTACCTACATCGGCGCCTTGCCGGGCAAGGTCCTGCAAAGCCTGACCAAGGCCGGCACGCGTAACCCGCTGTTCCTGCTCGATGAGATCGACAAGCTGGGCACCGACTTCCGCGGCGATCCTTCCAGCGCCCTGCTGGAGGTGTTGGACCCGGAGCAGAACCACACTTTCGGCGACCACTACGTCGAGGTCGACTTCGACCTCAGCGACGTGATGTTCGTGGCCACCTCGAACTCGATGAACATTCCTCCGGCCCTGCTGGACCGCATGGAAGTCATCCGCCTGTCCGGCTACACCGAGGACGAAAAAACCAGCATCGCCATGCGTTACCTGCTGCCCAAGCAGGTCAAGAACAACGGCGTGAAGGAAGGCGAACTTGAGGTGCAGGAGCAGGCCGTGCGCGACATCGTGCGCTACTACACGCGTGAAGCCGGGGTGCGCTCGCTGGAGCGCGAACTCTCCAAGATCTGCCGCAAGGTCATCAAGGGCATACAGCTCAAGAAGATGGAGCCCAAGGTTGTCGTCACACCGGACAACCTCAACGAGTTCCTGGGCGTGCGCAAGTACAACTACGGCCGCGCCGAGCAGCAGAACCAGGTCGGCCAGGTCGTGGGCCTGGCATGGACCGAGGTCGGCGGCGACCTGCTGACCATCGAAGCAGCCATCATGCCCGGCAAGGGCGTGATCACGCGCACCGGTTCGCTCGGCGACGTCATGAAGGAGTCCGTGGAAGCCGCGCGCACGGTGGTGCGCAGCCGCGCCAAGGTACTCGGCATCAAGGACGAGATGTTCGAAAAGCGAGACATCCACATCCACGTGCCCGACGGCGCGACGCCCAAGGACGGCCCGAGCGCCGGCGCCGCGATGACGACGGCTTTTGTGTCCGCATTGACCGGCATCCCGGTGCGCGGCGACGTGGCCATGACGGGCGAGATCACGCTGCGCGGTGAAGTCACCGCGATCGGCGGCCTGAAGGAAAAACTCCTGGCGGCCTTGCGCGGCGGCATCAAGACGGTGTTGATCCCCGAAGAGAATGCCAAGGACCTGCAGGAGATTCCCGACAACGTCAAAAGCGGCCTGGAGATCGTGCCGGTGAAATGGATAGACCAGGTGCTGCAGGTCGCGCTTGAGCGCCAGCCTGTTCCGCTGACGGATGAAGAGGCCGCCGTTGCCGCTCAGGCCGCCGCGGCTGCGCCGGCGGAAGCCGCAGGCACGGTCAAACATTGAATCTTTCGCAAAGTTTTTTCGGACAGTTTGGAAAAGCCGAAAAACTACGCTATAATTTGAGGCTGTTATCGCGGGAGTAGCTCAGTTGGTAGAGCGCAACCTTGCCAAGGTTGAGGTCGAGAGTTCGAGACTCTTCTCCCGCTCCAATTCAAAGGGCAGCACTTCAAAATGCTGTCCTTTTTCATTGGGGTTTCACGAATAGTCGGCAAGGCCATAGTGCCGAAGCCGGTGGCAGACAGAATACGGCGCGGTAACAAAGCGGTTATGTACCGGATTGCAAATCCGGCTAGCCCGGTTCGACTCCGGGCCGCGCCTCCATCAAGCCCTGCAATCAGCCCCAGCCATGGGGCTTTTTTGTTTGACAATAGGCCAGAGACGCCGGGCCGGATGTTTGCACGGGGCCTTTGAAATAAAGCGTTTGAGCCTGAGTGGTGAAATAGGTAGACACAGCGGACTTAAAATCCGCCGCTTCGTGAATAGCGGGCGTACCGGTTCGATTCCGGTCTCAGGCACCACAGCACAGCGGCTCACCCATGCGCCGGGCACGCCTTCGAAAACTGGGTAAGATAAATTCCATCATGTCCCGCTACAACACACCTTTTGAGATCCACGTGCACGGCGAAGTGCCTTTGCGTGTGGAAGTTACCTTTGAGCAGCTGCAGGAGGCCCTGAAGCCGCTGTGGAAGTACACGGGCTCCAAATCCCTGGCGGCGGCCGCCGCGAGCGCCTATGAGGAAGAACCGGGCATTCGCTTCGACGTTCATAAACACCTGCTGCAGATGTGCTGGACCGTGCCGGGTGACGAGGATTTCCGGCAGGCCCTGGACGAAATGTGCATGGGCCTGAACGACCTCGCCGAGGCGGGCGCGCCCATCGAGGTGACCTTCTACGACTCCGATTTCGACGAGGAGGAGGGCGACGAGGACGAAGAGGCGCGTGATGACTTCGCGATGTATTTCGTCGGCCCGACGCCAGCCGCCATCATGCAAGTCCAGCGCGATTTGCTGGTGCAGGACATGATTGGCCTGATGGAGCGCCACTTTGACGGCTCCGAACTCGGCGAAGTCGTCGCGGCCGTCGACAGGCTGTTCGAGCAGCGGTTTGATGCCCTGGTCAACTCCATGCAGCTCGGCAAGCCGCCGCGGGGGTTGGGCGGGCCGCAGGGCGGCTCAGGCCACGGCGGCGGGCGCAAGCCCCGGCATCTGCACTAGACAGGCCTGGAAATGCCGCGAGGGGCTGCGGCACCCTGCGTTTCGCCGGGAAATCCCAGCCCGCGCAAATAAACATCAATCGCGCGCTGGCCGACCTCCAGCAGGTCAAAAGCCTGCGGGTCCAGCAACCAGTTCTGGATCAGCCCGTCGATCAGCGCGTGCAAGCCCTGCGCGCCCACCGATGCCGGCACCGGCAAGTCAAGCTTCATCTGCTCCGCGGCGGTTCCCAGGCTTTGCTCTATGCGTTCCAGAAAACCGTTGCGCACCGTGAGGTGGCGCAGCCGGACGGCCTGCAATTCCTCCACATATTCAACTTTCTGGGTCGCGACCTCGAACACCCGGCGGGTCTGCGTATCGGTCACGATGTGCCGCAAGGCATTGACGGTGGACAGCCGTATCCTGTCTATGGCGTTGAGGCCGGCCTCGCCGTCCGGGCCCGGGGCTTCCTGTTGTTCGTTCTCATGGTGGAAGGACTCTTCCATGGGCAGGGTGACCCGCTCCATCATCGCGTTAAACAAGTCCGCCTTGTCCTTGAAGTGCCAGTAGACCGCGCCGCGGGTGGCGCCGGCGCGCCTGGCGATGTCCTGCAGGCTGGTGCGCGACACCCCCTGCGCCTGGAAGAGATGTTCAGCCGCGTCCAGCAGCTTGTGGCGAGTGGCCAGAGCCTCTTCTTTTGTTCGACGGGCCATCGACTGCCTCCAATGTAAATTTCTGGATTTTTGTTATACATTCACAAATGTATGTAAACTATAACACTCGCAAAAACCCTTATTCTTTTCGTTTTCGGCGAACAACCGGCTGAGCCGCCATTGCCGACTACGCCCTGCTTTGCGCTTTTTTCCCAAAAATTCGAGGAATAGCATGCCCAAGTCTCGCGTTGCCCATTCGTTTGTACTCCCCTCATTCCTGAAATACCAGCCCCTTGCCGCCGCGGCCGCATTGGCCCTGCTGCTAGCCGGATGCGGCAAAGGCGCAGGCGCTCCGGGCGGAGCGCCGCCGCCCGCGGAAGTCGGCGTGGTCACGGTGACCCAGGGCGATGTCGGCCTGATCACCGAACTGCCCGGCCGCCTGGAAGCTTCACGCGTGGCCGAAGTCAGGGCGCGCGCCGCCGGCATCCTGCAAAAGCGGCTGTTCCGCGAAGGCAGCGACGTCAAGGCAGGCCAGCAGCTGTTCAGTATTGATCCCGCGCCTTACGCAGCCGCGGCCGCCAGCGCCAAGGCCAGCCAGGCCCGTGCCGAAGCCAACCTGGCACAGGCGACCGCGCTGGCCGAGCGCTACAAGCCGCTGGTGGAGGCCAACGCCGTCAGCAAGCAGGAATATGCCAACGCCGTGGCCGCGCAGAAGCAGGCCGAGGCCGATGTGGCCGTGGGCAAGGCTAGCGTGCAGACCGCGAACATCAACCTGGGCTATGCCTCGGTGACGGCGCCTATCTCGGGCCGCATAGGCCGCGCGCTGGTGACTGAAGGCGCACTGGTCGGGCAGGGCGAAGCCACGCAGCTCGCGGTGGTCCAGCAGATCAATCCCATGTACGTCAACTTCACGCAGTCGGCGCCCGAGATCATGAAGCTGCGCGCCGCGATGGACAGCGGCCAGTTCAAGCGCGCCAGCGGCGCCGAAGCCGCCAGCGTGCGCATCGTGCTGGAAGACGGCAGCGAATACGCGCGCCCCGGCCGCCTGCTGTTTTCCGACCTGACGGTGGACGCCACGACCGGGCAGGTGACCTTGCGCGCCGAAGTCCCCAATCCTGGCGGCCAGCTGCTTCCTGGCCTCTACGTGCGCGTGCGCCTGGAGCAGGCGCAGGTCAGCAATGCCATCACCTTGCCGCAGCAGGCCGTCACGCGCACTGCGCAGGGCGATACGGTCATGGTGGTGGGGGCCGACGGCAAGGTCAGCCCGCGACCCATCAAGATAGGCTCGGCCCAGGGCAACCAGTGGGTAGTGCTGGACGGCCTGAAGACCGGCGAGCAGGTCATGGTCGACGGCTTCCAGAAACTGCAGCCCGGCGCCACGGTCAAGCCCGTGCCGTGGCAGGCGCCCGGCGCCAAGCCCGCCGCCGGTGCGGCGTCCGCCCCGGCGGCGCCGGCGTCAAGCGCATCCGCCGCGAAACCCGCCGCTTCCGCCGCTTCCGCGGCAGCGAAGTAAGGAGCCCCGCACATGGCCAAGTTTTTCATCGACCGGCCGATCTTTGCCTGGGTGATCGCACTGTTCATCCTGGTGGTGGGCGGCGTGGCGATCACGCAGCTGCCGATCGCCCAGTACCCGCCCGTGGCGCCGCCCGCCATCGTCGTCAGCACCGCCTACCCGGGCGCTTCGGCCCAGACGTTGGAGGACAGCGTGCTGTCGGTGATAGAGCGCGAAATGAACGGTTCGCCCGGCCTCATTTACATGGAGTCGGTCGCGCAGGCCGACGGCACCGGCAGCATCACGCTGAGCTTTGAGCCCGGCACCAACGCCGACCTGGCGCAGGTGGACGTGCAGAACCGGCTCTCGCGCGCCTCGCCGCGCCTGCCCGCCGCGGTGACGCAGCAAGGCGTGCGCGTCGACAAGTCGCGCTCCAACTTCCTGCTGTTCACCATGCTGTCGTCCGACAACCCCGCGCATGACCCCATTGCGCTGGGCGACTATGCCTCGCGCAACATCGTGCCCGAGCTGCAGCGCGTCAAAGGCATAGGCCAGGCCCAGCTGTTCGGCAGCGAGCGCGCCATGCGCATCTGGCTGGACCCGGCCAAGCTCCAGGGCGTCAGCCTCTCGGCCAACGACGTCAACACCGCGATCCGCGCGCAGAACGCCCAGGTGTCCGCCGGCAGCATAGGCGACCGGCCCAACGTGGCGGGGCAGGGCATCGCGGCCACCGTGGTGGTCAACGGCCAGCTCGCCAACGTCGAGCAGTTCGGCAACATCGTGCTGCGCGCCAACACCGACGGATCGTCGGTGCGACTGAAAGACGTGGCGCGCATCGAACTGGGCGGCCAGTCCTATGCAACCTCGGCGCGCCTAAACGGCAAGCAGGCCATCGGTATCGGCGTGCAGCTCGCGCCCAGCGGCAATGCCCTGGCTTCGGCCCAGGCCGTGCGCGCCAAGATGACCGAGCTCGAGCGCTATTTCCCGCAGGGCATGAAGTGGAGCATCCCCTACGACAGCTCGCGTTTCGTCAAGATCTCGATCTCGCAAGTGGCCGAGACCCTGTTCGAGGCCGTGGCGCTGGTGTTCCTGGTGATGTTCCTGTTCCTGCAGAACTGGCGCTACACCATCATCCCGACCATCGTGGTGCCTATCGCGTTGCTGGGTACCTTTGCCACCTTGCTGGCGCTGGGTTTTTCGATCAACGTGCTGACCATGTTCGGCATGGTGCTGGTGATCGGTATCGTGGTCGATGATGCGATCGTGGTGGTCGAGAACGTCGAGCGCATCATGACCGAGGAAGGCCTGCCGCCGCTCGAAGCCACGCGCAAGGCCATGCAGCAGATTTCGGGCGCCATCATCGGCGTGACCGTGGTGCTGATCTCGGTGTTCGTGCCGCTGGCCTTCTTCGCGGGCTCGACCGGCAACATCTACCGCCAGTTCTCCGCGGTGATGGTGTCGTCCATCGCCTTCTCGGCCTTCATGGCCCTGTCGCTCACGCCGGCCTTGTGCGCCACCCTGCTCAAGCCGGTCGAGGCCGGGCACCACCACGCCAAGACCGGCTTCTTCGGCTGGTTCAACCGCGGCTTTTCGCGCACGGCCAAGAGCTATGAAGGCGTGGTCGCACGCATCCTCAAGCGCGCGGCACGCTACCTCATCATTTATGTGGCCATCATTGGCGCGGTCGCGGTGGTCTACCTGCGCCTGCCGACTTCCTTCCTGCCCAACGAAGACCAGGGCAACCTGCTGGTCAACGTGCAGTTGCCGCCGGGCGCCACCTACGAGCGCACGCTGTCGGTGATGCAGACCGTCGAAGGCTTCATGCTCAAGCAGCCCGAGGTCGAAAGCATGGTCGGCGTGCTGGGTTTCAGCTTCTCCGGCCAGGGCCAGAACGCGGCGCTCGCCTTTGTGACGCTCAAGGACTGGAAGGAGCGCGACGGCGAGCAGCACTCGGCCGCCGCGGTCGCCGGCCGCGCCTTTGGCGCGCTCATGGGCGTGCGCGACGCCTTCATCTACCCGCTGAGCCCGCCGCCGATTCCGGAGCTGGGCACGGCTTCAGGATTCAGCTTCCGCCTGCAGGACCGCGGCGGCGCGGGCCACCAGGCGCTGGTCAATGCGCGCAACCAGTTGCTGGGCATGGCTTCCAAGAGCCCGGTCCTCGCGCAGGTGCGCCCCGACGGCCTGGAAGACGCGCCGCAGCTGCAAATCGACATAGACCGCGACAAGGCCAATGCGCTGGGCGTCACCTTCGACTCGATCAACTCGGTGCTGTCGACCTCGCTGGGCTCGAGCTATGTGAACGACTTCCCGAACCAGGGCCGCCTGCAGCGGGTGGTGGTGCAGGCCGATGCGCCGGCGCGAATGCAACCCGACGACCTGCTCAGGCTCAACGCCAGCAACAGCAAGGGGCAGCCCGTGCCGCTGTCGGCGTTTGCCACCACGCGCTGGATCACCGGCGCGATGCAGACGGTGCGCTACAACGGCTACCCCGCAATGCGCATAGGCGGCAGCGCCGCGCCGGGCTACAGCACCGGCGCCGCCATGGCCGAGATGGAAAAACTCGCGGCCCAGCTGCCGCAGGGCTTCGGCTTTGAATGGACCGGCCAGTCGCGCGAAGAAAAACTCGCCGGCTCCCAGGCCACGCTGCTCTACGGTTTTGCCATCCTGGCGGTGTTCCTTTGCCTGGCCGCGCTGTACGAGAGCTGGAGCATTCCGCTGGCGGTGATCCTGGTCGTGCCGCTGGGCGTGATCGGCGTGCTGCTGGCTACCTTGTTCCGCGGCTATGCGAACGACGTGTACTTCCAGGTCGGCCTGATCACCATCATCGGCCTGTCGGCGAAGAACGCGATTCTGATCATCGAGTTCGCCAAGGACTTGCAGGCGCAGGGCAAGGGCGTGATCGAGTCCGCCCTGGCGGCGGCCCACTTGCGCTTTAGGCCCATCGTCATGACCTCGCTGGCCTTCGGCCTGGGCGTAGTGCCGCTGGTGATCGCTTCGGGCGCGGGCTCGGCGAGCCAGCGCGCCATCGGCACCGGCGTGATAGGCGGCATGGTCACCGGCACGGCCCTGGCGGTGATTTTTGTTCCCGTGTTCTTCGTGGTGGTGCGCGGCCTCTTCAAGGGCAGCGAACGGCAAAACAGGATGTATTCCGAGCATGCCAAGGCGGCGGGCATCACCGGAGAGGAAGGAAATGAAGGTAAGGCCCATGAGTAAATTCCCATCCAGGTTCCCGCAGCTTCTGGCGCTGGGCGCGGCGGCGCTGCTCGCCGGTTGCTCCATGATCCCGAAGTACGAGCGGCCGGCCGCCCCCGTGGCCGACCAATACCCCACTGCCTCGGGCTGGATTGCCGAGTCGGCACAGACCACCACTGGTAGTTCCGCCACCGTCAACACGCCGGCCGCGGCCGACATCGAGTGGCAGACCTTCTTCAGCGACCCGCAGCTGCGCAAGCTGATCGACGCGGCGCTGCGCAACAACCGCGACCTGCGCATCGCCGTGCTCAACATCGAGCAGGCACGCGCGCAGTATCGGATACGGCGCGCCGACCAGTTCCCGACCATCAACGCCGGCATTACCGGCTCGCGACAGCCTAACGCCAACGGCAACGGCAGCATCACCAGTTCCTACACCGGTGGTCTGATCATGACGTCTTACGAGCTGGATTTCTTCGGCCGCGTCGCCGCCCTCAAGGAGTCGGCACTGGCGCAGTACCTGGCGACGGAAGAAGGGCGCAAGACCACCCAGATCAGCCTGATCGCCTCGGTGGCCAACACCTACCTGAGCCTGCTGGCCGACGAGGAACTGCTGGCGATCACGCAGCAGACGCTGGCCACGCGCGAGGAGTCCTTCAAGCTCAGCAAGCTGCGTTTTGACAACGGCGTCAGCTCAGAACTGGACTTCCGCCAGGCCGAGTCTCTGACCGAGGCGGCACGCGCTTCGCTGGCCCAGCAGGTGCGCCAGCGCGCGCTGGACCAGAACGCCCTGACCTTGCTGATAGGCCAGCCGCTCATCGGCGAGCTGGCCGTCGCCCTGCCGGCCGGCAAAGGCCTGGCCGATGCACCCATGATGGTTGACGTGCCGGCGGGCCTGCCCTCCGACCTGCTGACTCGCCGCCCCGACGTGCGCCAGGCCGAGCAGCTGCTGCTGGCCGCCAACGCCGACATAGGCGCGGCGCGCGCGGCCTTCTTCCCGCGCATTTCGCTGACGGCCAGCGCCGGCAGCGCCAGCTCGCACTTGAACGGCCTCTTCAAGAGCGGCTCCTACGGCTGGACCATGGCGCCGCAACTGATCCTTCCGCTGTTTGACGCGGGCCGCAACCGCGCGGGCCTGGATTCGGCCAATGCCGGGCGCGACATCGCCATCGCCCAGTACGAAAAATCCATCCAGACGGCGTTCCGAGAAGTGGCCGATGCCCTGGCCGGCCGTGCCACCCTGGGTGAGCAATTGCGCGCCCAGCAGGCCCAGGCCAACGCCGAAGCCACGCGCTTCAAGCTGGCCGACCTGCGCTACCAGAACGGGATTGCCAGCTACCTGGACCAGCTCGATGCCCAGCGCGCGCTGTTTACCGCGCGCCAGGCCGTGGTGCAAACCCGCCTGGCCCAGCTGCAAAGCCAGGTCACGCTCTACAAGACGCTGGGCGGCGGCTGGAAGGAGCCGCCCCCTGAAGAGGCCCTGAGCCTGAAGGTTGATACCCAGCTCAGCCGCTGAATTCGTCGACCGCCAGATCCCGGGCGCCCGCTCCCTTTTAGGGGGCGGGCTTTTTTTTGCCGGTTTCCCGGCCGCGATCCGCATCGCTATGCGCGCCTGGCATTCATTTGTGAGCAAGTGTGCCGGATGTATCCGCGCGGGCCTTGCGATACGAGGTCTCTTAAGCGACACGGCATGCTAATTGCTGAAGGGTTACTCCCTACGAAGCGGCCTTGGGCGCGGCGGTATATTCGCGCCGACCGACAGGCCAAACGTCGAGCCTCCCATGGGAGGCGAGATGCTCCATCCACCACGGCGGGCCACAAGCTCGCCGGTTTTTTACACGGGAGTGCAAACAAGCATGAACTCAAACTGGACGATGAAAACCCTGGCCGGCGCCGTGCTGCTGGCCTGTGCCGGCCTGGCCGCCGCGGCCAACGTGCCCGCCGGCGTGAAGCTGCATGAGACCCAGGAACTGGTCCGCAACAACGGCTCCGAGCCTGAAACCCTGGACGCCGCGCTGGCGACCGGCGTGCCGGCCAACAACGTGATCCGCGACATGTTCGAAGGCCTGTGTGCCGCGGACAACAACGGAAAAATCGTGCCCGGCGTGGCGGAAAGCTGGAAGCAGGTCGACCCGCAAACCTGGGTCTTCAAGCTGCGCAAGAATGCCAAATGGTCCAACGGCGACGCCGTGACCGCCGACGACTTCATCTACAGCATGCGCCGTTTCGTCGACCCGGCGACTGCCTCAAAATACGCCTCCACCTACGGCGTCTTCCTGCTCAATGCCAAGGAGATCATTGAAGGCAAGAAACCCGTCACCGAACTGGGCGTCAAGGCCGTCGACCCCTACACCCTGGAAATCAAGACCCCTTTTCCGGTCAACTTCCTGCCCGAGGTCGTGTCCAACCCCCAGCTCGCGCCCTTGCACAAGGCCACCATCGAAAAATTCGGCAAGGACTGGACCCGGCCCGCCAACATGGTGAACAACGGCGCCTTCTCGCTCAAGGACTGGCAGGTCAACAGCAAGATCATCCTGGCCAAGAACCCCGCTTACTGGGATGCGAAGAACGTTCAGCTCACCAAGGTCACCTACCTCTCGGTTGAAGACGGCAATGCTGACGTCAAGCTCTATGAGTCGGGCGAAAACGACTGGGTCTACCAGCTTCCCCCCGGCACCTACGACAAGTACAAGGCGCAGTACCCCAAGGAGATCCGCAACACCGACATGCTGGGCTTGCGCTACTACTCGCTCAACAATGCGGACCCGGCCCTCAAGGACATTCGCGTGCGCAAGGCGCTGTCCATGGCGCTGGACCGCGACATCCTGGCGCAGCGCGTCACGGCCGACGGGCAGACCCCGGCCTACGGCGTGATCGTCAAGGGCACTTCGGGTGCCGACGTGACTGCCTACGACTGGGCCAAGTGGCCCGCCGACAAGCGCATTGCCGAAGCCAAGAAGCTGCTGAAGGAGGCGAACCTTCCTGCCGGCACCAAACTCAAGTTCTCCTACAACACCAGCGACTACCACAAGAAGATGGCTATCTTCGCGGCCTCCGAGTGGAAGACCAAGCTGGGCCTGGATGTTGAACTCGAAGCCATGGAGTTCAAGGTGCTGATCAAGAAGCGCACCGACAAGGACTACCAGATCGCCCGCAACGGCTGGATCGCCGACTACAACGATGCAACCACCTGGCTGACCCTGGTGCAGTGCGACTCCGACCAGAACTACCACAACAGCTGCAACCGCAAGGCCTCCGCGCTGATCGACGAAGGCAACCAGCAGCTGGACCCGGCCAAGCGCAAGGTCCTGCTGACCCAGGCGGCGAAGATGATCATGGAAGACTATCCCATCATCCCGCTGCTGCAGTACACCGTGCCGCGCCTGGTCAAACCCTATGTGGGCGGTTATTCGACCACCAACGCGCTGGACCGCTACCGCGGCAAGGACCTGTACATCATCAAGCATTGATGACGGCCATGGGGGCGGGCGCCGCCGCGCGCCTGCCCGTCCCTGATCCGCTTCTTCCATTTCCCGAAATATTCTGATGCCTTGCAGGCTGTTCAGGGCTAAGCTGTACCCGGCCCGCACCTTCATGCGCTCACACTGACTAGCCCGGAGATATCCTCATGTGGTCATACGCCTTCAGGCGCGTCCTGGCGACCCTACCGACCTTGCTGGCGGTGGTCACCGTCTGCTACCTCCTGCTCCACGGCACGCCCGGCGGTCCCTTTGACGAAGAGCGCAAGGTGTCCGCCGCGGTGCTGGCCAACCTGCAGGCCAAGTACCACCTTGACCTGCCGCTGTGGCAGCAGTACCTGTATTACCTCAACAGTTTGTTGCATGGCGACCTGGGCGCGTCCTTCCGCTATGCCGACTGGTCGGTCAACGAGCTGGTGGCCAAGGCGCTGCCGGTTTCCGCGGCGATAGGCGGGGGCGCCATCGTCATCTCTCTCTTTGTCGGCGTCTTCCTCGGCACCATGGCTGCCTTGCGGCAGAACAGCGCCATCGACTACCTTGTCATGCTGCTCGGCAACGCGGGCCATGTGTTCCCGTCTTTTGTGATCGGCCCGGTGCTGATCCTGGTGTTCGCGGTCTGGCTCAAGGTCGCCCCGGCCGGCGGCTGGGACGACTTTTCGCCGCGCTTCATGGTGCTGCCCATGCTGCTGCTGATTTTTATCAACGTGGCCACCATAGGGCGCGTCATGCGCGGCAGCCTGATCGAGGTGCTGCACAGCAACTTCATACGTACTGCGCGCGCCAAGGGCCTGCCCATGCGCACCATCATCCTGCGCCACGCCCTCAAGCCCGCGCTGCTGCCGGTGGTGTCCGTCATGGGCCCGCTGGCGATTTCATCGATCACCTCGGCCATCGTGACCGAATCGGTGTTCTCGCTGCCGGGCATAGGCAAGCTCATCGTCAACGGCGCCGCCAACCGCGACTACACCCTGGTGCTGGGCCTGGTGGTGCTGGTGACCGTGATCGCCGTGACGCTCAACCTGCTGGTCGACCTGGCTTATGCCTTGCTTGACCCGAAGATACGCTACTGAAGCGGGACGCCATGCTGTTCAGGAACAAAGACAAACAGGACCGTCTGGCCGCGGCGCTGGGCAACGCCCTGCAAACGGCGCCGGCCGATATTGCGGGGCGCAGCCCCTGGGCCGACGCGCGCGTGCGCTTTCTGCGCAACAAGGCGGCGGTGTTCAGCCTGGGACTGCTGGCCTTGATCACGCTGTGCTGCATCGCCGGCCCCTGGCTGCTGCCGCATGCCTTCGATGCCGCCGACTGGGACGCCATGAGCTTGCCGCCCACGCTCAAGAACGCGCATTTTTTCGGCACCGACGAGTCGGGCCGCGACCTGCTGGTGCGCAGCCTGGTCGGCGGCCGCGTGTCGCTGCTGGTGGGCTTTCTGGCCACCTTGTCGGCCGTCACGCTGGGCATTGTCTGGGGGGCGACGGCGGGCTTCATCGGCGGCAAGGTGGATGCCTTCATGATGCGCGTCGTCGACATGATGTACGCCGTGCCCTATCTGCTGATTGCCATCCTGATGGTGACCATTTTGGGGCGAGCCTTCTACCTGGTGGTGATCACCATCACGGTGTTCTCCTGGATGGACATGGCGCGCGTGGTGCGCGGCCAGACCCTGTCGCTGCGCTCGCGCGAGTTCATTGAGGCGGCGAGGGCGCTGGGCGTGCCGACGCGGCGCATCATCTTCCAGCACATCGTTCCCAACCTGCTGGGTGTCGTGGTGATCTACACCACGGTGACCGTGCCGACCGTGATTCTGGTCGAGTCGGTGCTGTCTTTCCTGGGGCTGGGCATCCAGGAGCCTATGACAAGCTGGGGCGTTCTGATCCACGATGGTGCGTCCGTCATGGAAGTGTCGTCCTGGATGCTGCTGTTCCCGGCCGGCCTGCTGTCGCTGACCCTGTACTGCTTTAACTACATCGGGGACGGCTTGCGCGATGCGCTGGACCCCAAGGAACGCTGAGCCACACCATGAGCCTGATCGAAGTCAAGAATCTCGGTGTGCAGTTCCAGACCCAGGACGGGCTGGTCTACGCCGTCAACGGCATCAACTTTTCGCTGGACCGGGGCCAGACCCTGGGCATCGTCGGCGAAAGCGGCTCCGGCAAAAGCCAGAGCGTGCTGGCCATGATGGGCCTGCTGGCCAGCAACGGCAAAGCCACCGGCCAGGCCTTGTACCAGGGCCGCGACCTGCTGGCCATGAAACCGTCCGAACTCAACAAAATACGCGGCAACCGCGTGGCCATGATCTTCCAGGACCCCATGACTTCGCTCAATCCCTACCTCACGGTGGAGCGGCAGATGACCGAGGTGCTGCAGTTCCACGAGGGCCTGGACCGCAAGGCGGCGCGCGCCCGTTCGGTGCAGTTGCTTGATGCTGTCAAGATCCCCGATGCGGCGGGCCGCATCACCCTGTACCCGCACGAGTTTTCAGGCGGTATGCGCCAGCGCGTGATGATCGCCATGGCCTTGCTGTGCGAGCCCGAGGTGCTGATCGCCGACGAGCCCACAACTGCGCTGGACGTCACGGTGCAGGCGCAGATCATCGCCTTGCTGCGCGATCTGCAGCGCGATTTCGGCACCGCCATCATCATGATCACGCACGACCTGGGCGTGGTGGCGGGCTTGTGCGATGAGGTGATGGTGCTCTACGGCGGGCGCGTGATGGAACAGGGCAGCGCCGACAGCATTTTTTACCGCGCCTCGCATCCCTACACCGTGGGCCTGCTGGGCGCCATACCGCGTCTGGACGCAGAGGGCGAAACGCTGATTGCCATTCCCGGCGCGCCGCCGAATATGGCGAAGCTGCCCAAGGGCTGCCCGTTCAGTGAGCGCTGCACCTTGTCCGGTGAGCAGTGCGTCGAGATCTTGCCCGCGCTGCTGCCGGCCGAGCACGATGCGGCCGTGCTCAGGGCCTGCCACCGCTCTGTGCAGGCTGTGTCGGAGCTCACGGCGAAGGAGGCCAGCCATGCGTGAGGCCTCTCCACCCATTCTGTCGGTGCGCGGCCTGCAAGTGCACTTCAGGATCAAGGCCGGCGGCGCCTGGCCCTGGTCGCCGGCCCGCATCCTCAAGGCCGTGGACGGCATTTCCTTTGACGTCCATGCCGGCGAAACCCTGGGCGTGGTGGGCGAGTCGGGCTGCGGCAAATCGACGCTGGCGCGCGCGGTGCTGAACCTGATCCCGGCCACCGCCGGCAGCATTGCCTGGATGGGCCGGGAGATGACCACGGCCTCCAGCGATACCTGGCAGGCGGCCAGGGCGGACATCCAGATGATCTTCCAGGACCCGCTGGCCTCGCTGGACCCGCGCATGACCATCGCGCAAATCATTGCCGAGCCGCTGCGCACGCACCGCCAGGCCATGCCCGAGGCCGAGGTCATGCAGCGCGTCAAGGCCATGATGGGGCGCGTCGGCCTGATGCCGCAGCAGATCAACCGTTACCCGCACGAATTCTCCGGCGGCCAGTGCCAGCGCATAGGCATTGCGCGCGCCCTGATCCTGGAGCCCAAGCTCATCATCTGCGACGAGCCGGTGTCGGCGCTCGACGTCTCCATCCAGGCGCAGATCATCAACCTGCTCAAGGAACTGCAAAAATCCATGGGCCTCGCGCTGATCTTCATCGCGCACGACCTGGCCGTCGTCAAACACATCAGCGACCGCATCCTGGTGATGTACCTCGGGCATGAAATGGAAGTGGCGCACAAAAAGGCGCTGTACGCGGCGCCGCGCCATCCCTACACCCAGGCCTTGCTGTCGGCCATCCCGATTCCCGACCCGGCGCTGGAGCGCAAAAAAGTGATCCAGCTTCTGCAGGGCGACCTGCCTTCGCCCATGGCGCCGCCTTCAGGCTGTGTGTTCCGCACGCGCTGCCCGCTGGCGATTGCGCGCTGCGCCGAGGAGGTGCCGGCCTTGCGCCGCCTGAGCGATGAGACGGAGGCAGCCTGCCTGTTGGCCTGAAAAGTTTGGTTGCCGCCTAACGGATAAAGCACAGGTAGACCGCGAAGATGGCAACCAGCCACAGCGTCTCCACCAGCATCAGCGCCATGGGCCGCCAACCCAGCTTGACCAGTTCCTCGAAGGAGGTCTTGATGCCCAGCGCCGAGATGGCGACCACCAGGCAGATGCGGGAGACCTGGCCCAGCGCCTCGTTGAGCCGCGGCGTGACCACGCCCAGGCTATTGGCCAGCACCAGCGCCATGAAGCCGACCAGGAAGAAGGGCAGCAGCGGTGTGCGCGGGCCGGCATCGCCGGTGCTGCTGCGCCTGCGCCAGTACCAGGCCAGCATGGCGACCACGGGCACCAGCAGCGTGACGCGAAACAGCTTGACGATGACCGCGACGTCGCCGGTCTCGTGCGACATCATCAGGCCAGCGCCCACGACCTGCGCCACGTCGTGGATGGTGCCGCCCAGAAAGATGCCGGCGCCGCTGTCGTCCAGCCGCAAAATTCTGGCCAGCAGCGGGTAGACCACCATGGCCAGCGTCGACAGGCCGGTGACACCGACCACGGTCAGTAGCGTGTGGCGCTCGTTGTCCGGCGTTTTGGGCATGACCGCCGCCACGGCCAGGGCCGCCGATGCGCCGCAGATGGACACCGCCGCGCCGCACAGCAGGCCGAAGTCGGTGCCCAGGCCCAGGCGCCGCGCCAGCCAGGCGCCCAGCGCGATGGCGCTGGCAACGGCGATCACCGCGGTGGCCAGCGGCCCCATGCCCAACTGCCCGATCTGCGCCAGCGTGATGCGCGCGCCCAGCAAGGCCACGCCTATGCGCAGCAGCGTCCTGGCGCAGAACTCGATGCCGGGCCGGCAGCGCGCGTCCTGGTAGAGGAAGTGAAAGGCCAGCCCGAACAGCAGGGCGTACAGCAGTTGCGGCCCGCCGTAGTGCTCGGAAAGAAAGGTCGCGCCCAGCATGATGAGCAGCGGCAAGGCCAGGCCCGGCCACAGGCTGCGGGTGCGAAGAAGCCAGAGACGCGCAGCGCTGGGCATGGTCGTGCAAACCTCGTGGAAAAGAAGCGAAGGGAAGAGGCGCCTCGAAGGCGCAGGAGATATGGAACAAGGGGCGCAGAGGCCCCCAGGGTCAGGCTTGCAGCGCGGCAAAGCCCTGCTGCAAATCGGCCAGCAGGTCGGCCGGGTCCTCGAGCCCGATGTGCAGCCGGATGATCTGGCCGCGGCCCGACCAGTCGGTCACGCTGCGGGCATTGCGCAGGTTGGCCAGCGTGACCAGGCTTTCATAGCCGCCCCAGGACGCGCCCAGGCCGAACAGCCGCAGGTCGTCGATCAGGCGCTCGGCGGCGGCCTGGTCGAAGCCCTGCTGCAGCTCGAAAGACAGCAGGCCGTTGGTGCCCTTACAGTCGCGTTGCCAGATGGCATGGCCCGGGTGGCTCGGCAGGGCCGGGCAGAACACCGTCGCCACCTCGCTGCGCGCCTGCAGCCAGGCCGCCACCTTCAGGGCGCCGCTTTCATGCACGGCCAGGCGCGCGGCCATGCTGCGCGTGCCGCGCAGCACCAGGAAGGCATCGTCGGGGCTCACCGTCATGCCGAAGGCGTCGCTGCGCTCATTGAGCGCCTGCCAGGCGGCTTGCGTGGTGGCGACGGTGCCCATCATCACGTCGGAATGGCCCGACAGGTATTTGGTCGCGGCCATCACCGACACGTCGGCGCCCAGCGCCAGCGGCCGGTACTGGTAGCCGGATCCCCAGGTGTTGTCGGCCACCAGCAGCGCGCCCCGCGCATGGGCGATGGCGGCCAGGCGCGGCAGGTCGCACATTTCATAGACCAGCGAGCCAGGGCATTCGGTGTACACCATGCGTGTGCCCGGCTCGATTTTTTCTTCCACGTCGCTGCCGTCGGCCGCAAAAAAAGTGCAGCGGATGTTGTAGGGCGTGAGGAAGGACTCGACCAGCTTGCGCGCCGGCTCATAGACGCCGTCCGACATCAGTACATGGTCGCCGGGCTTGAGGTAGGCCAGCAGCGTCATCGCGATGGCGGCCAGGCCCGTGGAGAAAAGCCGCGTGCGGTAGGCCCCCTCAAGTTCGCTGACCATGTCCTCCAGCGCGTAGTTGGTTGGGTTGCCGCGGGCCCCGTAGGTGAACACGCGCTCTTCGCCGCGCCGTTGGCGCATCTCGCGCTGGTGCGCCGTGCTGTCGAACAGCACGGTGCTCGCGCGCACCACCGGCGGGTTGACAGGCCGTCCGCCCTCATAGGCCGGCTGCTTGCCGGCATGGACCAGGCGGGTCAGGGCGGACGGGCTGGGCAAGTCGGCCGGCGGCGATTTTTTATTCATGTCGGAAAAGCCTTGGTGAATGAGCGATCAGTCTAGCTTGGCGCCCGAGAGTTTGACGACGCGCGACCAGCGGGCAATGTCCGTCTTGAGCTGCGCGGCGAAGGCCGCCGACGTGTTGCCGACCACTTCGCTGCCGCCTTCGGTGATCAGCTTGCTGACTTCGGGCGTCTTCAGGGCGCGCACGATGCTGTCGTGCAGGTAGGCCACGCGCTCAGGGGGCGTGCCGGCCGGCGCGAAGAAACCGTACCAATCTTCAAAGGTGGTGTTCTTGTAGCCCAGCTCTTCCAGCGTGGGCACTTTGGTGAACACGCCGATGCGGCGTGGGCTGGTGACGGCCAGGGCGCGCATCTTGCCGTTCTGGATGAAGCTGGACACCGAGGCGGTGGAGGTGATGAGCACGTCCACCTGGCCGCCCAGCAGGTCGGTGATGGCAGGCGCCGCGCCCTTGTAGGGCACGTGGGTCATGCCGATGCCGCTGTCTTTTTCCAGCACCACGCCGACCAGGTGCGAGAGCGTGCCGTTGCCTGGCGTGGCGTAGGTGACGCGCCCGCCGGGGGCCTTGGTTTGCGCGGCCAGGTCGGCAAAGCTTTTCAGGGGCGAATTGCTGGGCACCACCAGCACCAGCGGCGCGGCGTTGATCTGGGTGATGGGCAGGAAGTTCTTCAGCGGATCGAAGCCCGGCGAGGCATACAGCGTCGGGTTGACGGCCATCAGCGAGACCTGGCCCGTGAGCACGGTGTAGCCGTCGGGCTTGGCATCGGCCACGGCCTTGGCGCCTATGTTGCCGCCGGCGCCGCCGCGGTTGTCGACGATGGCGCTCTGGCCGGTGATGTCGGACAGGCGGGTGGTGACAAAACGCGTGGTGGCGTCATTGCCGCCGCCGGCCGGGAAGGGCGAGACGAATTTGATGGCCTGGTTGGGGAAGCCGCCGACCTGGGGCATGGGCTGCGCGGAGGCGGCGCCGTGCACGGCGAGCAGGGCGCAGCAAAGTGAGGCGGCGGTGAATTTCAGCTGGGCAAGCATGGAGACTCCTGAATGGATGAATGCAAAAACAAAGAAGGAGAACGAGGGCGGCCGGCCCTCGGGGTTCAAGCGTGCGCGTGCGTGGCCGCGACATCGGGCAGGTGAAAGGCCTTGAGTTCCTGCGCGTCGAGCTGCCCGATCAGGTTGACCTCCCAGGCCAGGTACTGGCGAGCCGCTTCCTTGTTGCCGTCGTGCCGGTCGTGCACGAAGAACAGGTAGTCAATGCAGTCGCTGTCGGCCGGAATGTTTTCAGAGGCCTGCAGCGGCAGGTCGGCTGCGCGCCAGCCGTCCAGGCCGCCTTCGAGCAGGCTGGGTTTCAGGCCCAGTGCCTGCAGGTCCACGGCCGCGCAGGCCGCCACGGCGGGCTCGTCGGCAATCAGCACCACAGGGCGGTGCTCACCGGCCAGGGCCTTTGCCAGGCGCGGCCGTATCGACCAGCGCGTGCCCGCGATGTGTTTCTGGCGGAACTGCATGCTGGGGCGCAAGTCGATGGCGCAGACGCTGCCGTCGGCCAGTCCGTCCTTCAGCGCCTGCGCGCTGGTGGCGGGCAGCGCGGGCAGGCCCACGGGCGCCGCGGCGGGCAAGGCCAGTCCGCTGGCCAGGCCCTGGCCCAGCACGCTGGCATCGTGGCCCAGCTGGCGCAGCCAGCTTGCCACCGTGAGCGCGCGCATGCCGTCGGTGTCGAACAGCACCAGGCGCGCCTTGCGCACGCCCACATACTGGTCGGTGGCCTGGATCAGCTGGCCGCCCGGCGTGTGCTGCGCGCCGGGCAGGCTGCCCTGCGCGAATTCCTCGGGGCTGCGGACGTCGCACAAAAACAGCGTGCGCTGCGTATCGCCGGCCCAGCCACGAACCGTCTGCGCGTCGACGACAGGGACGTTGAAGCGCTGCGCCAGCGCCTGGGCTGCCGCGCGCATGTCGGCGGTCCCCTGGGGTTGCGCCGATTCGGGGTAGCGGCGCGTGCCGCCGTGCTCGAGCTTGAGATCGGCCAGGTACCAGCCCTGGGTGCCGTTTTCGAGTGCCGACACGGGGTTGCGCACCCCCAGGTTGATCAGCGTCTGCGCGCCTATGATGCTGCGCGTGCGGCCCGCGCAGTTGATCACGATGTGGGTGCTCTCGCTGGGCACCAGGTCGCGTATGCGCAGGGCCAGCTCGCCGTTGGGGCAGCTGATCGCCGTCGGGATGTTCATCTTGCGGAACTCCGAGAACGGCCGCCCGTCCAGCACCACGACGTCATCCTTGCGCTCTATCATGGCCGCCAGTTCGGTCGCGCTGACCCGGGGCGTGTGGTAGACCTGCTCGGCCAGTTCGCCGAAAGTCTTGGACGGCACGTTGACGCCCGCGAACAGCGCAAAGCCGGCCGCCTGCCAGCCGGCGGTGCCGCCTTGCAACACCTGCACATCGCTGTAGCCGATCGCGGCCAGGCGGCGCGCGGCCAGGGGTGCGGCGCTGTTGCCGTCGTCGTCATAGACCACCAGCCGCACAGCTTTGCGCGGCGCCAGGCGCGGCGCGTCCAGCTCGAGCCGGCTGTAGGGCAGGGTGATGCCGTAAAACAAATGCGACTGGCCGTACTGGCCGTGCTCGCGCACATCGAACAGGGCGATTTCTTCGCCGTCGTGCAGCCAGGCTTTGAGCGTGGCCGCGTCTACAAAACGTGTCATGGAATAAATGCGTGTGGGTTCGGGAGATTCGGGAGATTCGGGAAATTCAGGGGAAGGGCCTGAAGTACGGGGTGCTCAGCGGCGGGTCTGCACGCCTATGCCCATGGTTTCGTAGGTGCCTTTTTCCATGTCGTAGCTGGTGCGCGAGGTCAGGGTCTCCAGCGCGCGGCCGTACATGTGCAGGTGGCGTATCACCTGGCCCGCGGGAATCTCCACCGAGTGGATGTCTTCCGGCAGCAGCGCGATGCCCGTGCCGGGCTCGACCACGACGGAGCTGACTTCCTTGAGCTGCGCCTTGCCCGGCACCGAGCCGTCGTCCTGGCGTTCGTACACACGGTTGAGTTCCGTGCCTTCCACGGCGCTGATGCAGGCCCAGGTGGTGTGGTTGTGCGGCACGATGCGCTTGCCGGGACGCATCACGTTGAGGTAGAGCGCAAAGCTCTGGTCGGCGTCTTCGGCGATCAGGTAGCGCGCCTGCAGTTCGGGGCTGACGGGGGCGTTGAACTCGGCCTCGCTCCACAGTTCCTTGCGGTCGGCCAGCTGGTTCAGCACCGCCAGCACCTTGGCCAGGGACTGGCGATTGGCTTCGCCGCTTCCAACAATAAGTTTAATGTTTTGAATGGCGGCACCAACGGCCTGGCTGCGTTCTGCTGTTGCGGTGTTCATAGGCGTTTCCTGGGTGAAATTCCGGTTTGAAGGGCCTAATATAGTCAAGTCATATTTTTCAAACAACTCAGAAATAGAGATAAACGCATTAGCATTCGTAATATGAAGATAGCCCCGAAGAGGTCCTCGCATGAAAACCCTTGACCTGGAATTGCTGAGGTCCCTGGTCGCCATCGACGAGCAGGACAGCTTTGCCGGCGCCGCCGTGCAGCTGGGAAAGACGCAGTCGGCGGTGACGCAGCAGATGCAGCGTTTGGAGGACCAGATCGGCCACCCGCTGTTTGAAAAACAGGGCCGCAGCAAACGGCTGACGCCGCACGGGCACAAGCTGCTCGAATACGCCCGCCACCTGCTGGCCATCAACGACGATGCGCTGCGCAGCCTGCAGCAGGGCAGCCTGGAAGGCGTGCTGCGCATAGGCGCGCCGCACGATGTAGCCGACAACTTGCTGCCGACGCTGCTGGCGCAGGTGGCGCGCGTCTCGCCGCTGCTGCAACTGGACATCCATGTGGGGCGCAGCCCCTTCCTGATGGAGTCGCTCAAGCGCGGCGAGATCGACATGAGTATTTCCAACCGCAACGATCCGGGGTTGGACGGCGTGGTGCTGCGCACCTCGCCCACCGTGTGGCTGTGTTCGGCCAACTATGTGCATGACCGCTCCAAGCCGGTGCCCTTGATCCTCGTGGAAGGGCCCAGCGTGTATCACCGGCTGGCGCGCGAGGCGCTCGATGCGGCCGGCATTGCATGGTCGCCCAACTACACGGCTTCCAGCCTGATCGGCATCAAGGCCGCGTTGCGCGCCGGCCTGGGCGTGACGGCGCGCGGCATTGAAACAGCCGGCCCCGAGCTGCGCGTGCTCGGTGAAAACGACGGCTTGCCGCGGTTGCCCGACCTTGACTATTACCTTTTCATCCGCAGAAACGTCATCAACCCGGTCACGCGCAAGGTATTCGACATGCTCAAGGCCAACCTCGGTTTGATCCGCAGCGCGGCGGACCCGGCCTCGCCTGCGGGCAGGGCCGGGTTGACGCCGGGCGACTAGTGCATCGCCGGCGAATCGTCGACGAATTGCCGACGTTCTACTTTCTACTTACTTGCGCAAAAACGCCTGTGCCTATCAATGGTGATCGTGGCTCTTGTAACCGTGAGGCCGTAACAAATTGTTGGACGCAAGCCACATGAAGAGACCAATCGCGCGAACAGATGCAGCACTTGCATCGCCACGGTGTACGCTTGCCGGACGCTGGTGATGCCCGACAAGGGTCGAGGTCATTGGACGTATATGAGAACACATGCAAGGAGTGAGAGTTAATGTCTGTTTCAAAATTCCCCATCAAGCGGCGCACGCTGCTTGCTGGTTCTGCAGCCACCCTGGCGCTCGGCGCCGCACCCGCGTGGGCTGCCTATCCCGACAAACCCATCAAGATCATCGTTCCCTGGGCTGCCGGCGGCAGCACTGACGCCATCACCCGTGTGCTTGCGCAGCGCCTGAGCGATGGCTTGAAGCAGCCAGTGATTGTCGACAACAAGCCGGGAGGCGCGGGCCACGTCGGCATTGACCAGGCCGCCAAATCGGCGCCCGACGGCTATACGCTGGCGATCGTCGAGCTGTCCCATGTGTACGCACCCGCGGTTGTCGCCAACCTGCCTTACGACATGCTGCGCGACTTCACGCCGATCACGCTGGTGGGCACCTCGCCCATGGTGCTGTTCACCGGCCCTGAAGTCACCGACTTCAAGGGCTTCCTGAAATCCGTTTCCAATCCCAAGGGCGGGCCCTCCGCCATGGCGAACAGCGGCACGGGCTCCATCAGCCACCTGGTGGGTGAGCTGTTTTCCCAGGAAACCAAAATCAAGTTCAACATGGTGCCTTACCGCGGCGGTGCGCCGGCCATGGTGGACCTGGCTGCCGGCCAGGTGTCCTCTTACTTCGCCACGCTGGCGACCGGCTCCAGCCTGATGGCTGCAGGCAAGGTCAAGGCGCTGGCCGTGACGGGCCGCAAACGCTCCGACGTCCCCATCCTGCGCTCGCTGCCGACGATGACGGAACTCGGCCTGAAAAACATGGACGTCGCCCAGTGGTGGGCGCTGGTGGCCCCGGCGACCACGCCGCTCGAAGTCACCGAGCGCCTTCGCCTGGAACTCCTGTCCGCGATGTCGGACTTGAAGGTGGTGGAGAAGATGTCCGCCTTGGGTGTTGAAATGAAGGGTACCTCGCGCGACCAGCTGCGTGGCTTCCTGCGCTCGGAGTCCGAGCGCTGGCGCACCCTGGCGCGCAATGTGGGTCTGAAGCCGCAATAAGCGGTGCCTTAAAAAAGGCGGTGGGCGTCGGCAACTGCGCCGACGCTACAGGCCCAGCCAGCGCTGGGCCGCCGCTTCCAGCGCCTCCTGCGAGCCTGTTGTTAGCAGGGTGGTGTGGCCAGGCATGTCGCCGGGCCGCAACTGCCCGGCTGCCCCAAGCAGGCGGCGCGTCTGCCGTCCCACCGGCTCGCCGGTTTCTATCAAGCCGATGTCGGCACCCACCAGCGCCTGCAATGTGTCCCACGCAAAAGCGTAGTGCGTGCAGCCCAGCACCAGGGTGTCGATTTTTCCAGCCTCATTACCAAAGGCCCCCATCGCCCGAGTGTATTGCTCGCACAGCGCGCGGACGCGGGCAAGGTCATGGTTCTGTATCGCATCGGCCAGCCCGTCGCAGGGCTGCAGGACGAACTCGGCCTGGTCTTTCAATGAGTCATGCAAGGCGCGCAGCTTGGTGCTTTCCACCGTGCCGCGCGTCGCCATCACGCCTATGCGGCCTGTCCTGCTCAGGGCGACGGCCGGCTTGAGCGCCGGCTCCACGCCGACCAGCGGCAAGTCCGGGTGTTCTGTCCGCACGAGGTGCACGGCGGCGGCTGTCGCGGTATTGCAGGCGATCACCAGCGCCTTGATCGCATGCTCGTCGCGCAATTTGCGCACGACGGCGCGTGTGCGCTCTATGACAAAGGCGTCGCCGCGCTCGCCATAGGGCGCGAAGCCGGCGTCGGCCAGGTAAACGAAAGACTCGGCGGGCAGTTGCGCCCGCAGCGCTTTGAGGATGCTGAGGCCGCCCACGCCGCTGTCGAACACACCGACCGGCCGGGCGGCGCCGGCCTGGCTTTCGCTCACGCCGCCGCGACGGGAATGTTCTTGAATTCGCCGGTAGCGATTTTTTTCTGCCACTCAGCCGGGCCGGTGATGTGGGCGCTGGTGCCGCCCGAGTCCACCGCCACGGTCACGGGCATGTCGACCACGTCGAATTCGTAAATCGCTTCCATGCCCAGGTCGGCGAAACCGATCACCTTGGCGGTCTTGATGGCCTTGCTGACCAGGTAGGCGGCGCCGCCCACGGCCATCAGGTAGGCGCTCTTGTGTTTCTTGATGGCCTCGATGGCGACCGGGCCGCGCTCGGACTTGCCGATCATGGAGATCAGGCCGGTTTCAGCCAGCATCATTTCCGTGAAGCCGTCCATGCGCGTGGCGGTGGTGGGGCCGGCTGGGCCCACGGCTTCGTCGCGCACCGGGTCGACCGGGCCGACGTAGTAGATGACGCGGTTGGTGAAGTCGACCGGCAGTTTTTCGCCCTTGGCCAGCATGCCCTGGATGCGCTTGTGCGCGGCGTCGCGGCCGGTCAGCATCTTGCCGTTGAGCAGCAGGGTCTGGCCGGGTTTCCAGCTGGCGACTTCTTCCCTGGTGAGCGTGTTCAGGTTGACTTTTTTGCTCTTGTTGTAGTCGGGTGCCCAGTTCACGTTGGGCCACAGGTCCAGCGAAGGCGGGTCCAGGTAGACCGGGCCGCTGCCGTCCATCACGAAATGGGCGTGGCGCGTGGCGGCGCAGTTGGGGATCATGGCCACGGGCTTGCTGGCCGCGTGCGTGGGGTACATCTTGATCTTGATGTCGAGCACGGTGGTCAGGCCCCCCAGGCCTTGCGCGCCTATGCCCAGCGCGTTGACTTTCTCGAACAACTCCAGGCGCAGCTCTTCGGTTTTGCTCAGCTGGGCGCCCGAGGACGACTTGGCCTGCAGTTCGTACATGTCCAGGTCGTCCATCAGGCTTTCCTTGGCCATCAGAACGGCTTTTTCGGCGGTGCCGCCTATGCCTATGCCCAGCATGCCGGGCGGGCACCAGCCGGCGCCCATGGTGGGTACAGTCTTGAGCACCCAGTCGACCACCGAGTCGCCGGGGTTGAGCATCACCAGCTTGCTTTTGTTTTCGCTGCCGCCGCCCTTGGCGGCCACGGTGACGTCGACCTTGTCGCCGGGGACCAGTTCGGTGAAGATTACCGCCGGCGTGTTGTCCTTGGTGTTCTTGCGCTCGAACTGCGGATCGGCGACGACCGAGGCGCGAAGGGTGTTGTCGGGATGGTTGTAGCCGCGGCGCACGCCTTCGTTGACGGCGTCGTCAATGCTTCCGGTGAAACCTTCCCAGCGCACGTCCATGCCGATCTTGAGGAACACGTTGACGATGCCGGTGTCCTGGCAGATGGGGCGCTGGCCGGTGGCGCTCATCTTGCTGTTGGTCAGGATCTGCGCGATCGCGTCCTTGGCCGCCGGGCTTTGCTCGCGCTCGTAGGCGCGCGCCAGGTGGGCGATGTAGTCCGTGGGGTGGTAGTAGCTGATGTACTGCAGCGCGGCGGCTACGGATTCGATGAGGTCGGCTTGCTTGATCGTGGTCATGATGGGGTGGGGTCGTCGTTTTGGGGAATTCGGGCAAACCTTGCAATTATCCGTCTTCGCAAAACCCCTCAGATGAGAATTCTTCTCGTCTGCGGTCATACTTAGAACCTGTTCACGGTCTAAATGGGGCCGCGCAAGCATCTTCTCGGGATGGGATGCAAGGCGCGGTGCGACGCCCATAGTTCACCTATGGGCTAGCGCCGCAACGCCGCAGACCGCCCGAGAAGGCGCTTGCCCTCCGGGTTGGGATGAAATCGGGCGATTGAGCCACCCAGGCCCTTGCATGGGCATTAGCCCATGCGGCGCGCCCGGTCGGCCCACTCATCCCGATTGCATCCCAACGCGGCCTCATTTAGACCGTGAACAGGTTCTTACCCCTTTTTTGACAGCGCAGGACATTCCATGACGACAAGCACCAGCACGCGCACCGAGCGCGACACCTTCGGCCCCATCGCGGTGCCATCCGACAGACTCTGGGGCGCGCAGACACAGCGTTCCCTGCAGAACTTCGACATCTCGGGCGAGCAGCAGCCGCGCGAGATCATCAAGGCGCTGGCCCAGGTCAAGCGCTCCTCAGCCAGGGTCAACCACGCGTTGGGCCTGCAGGACGAGAAAAAAACCCAGGCCATCGTGGCCGCGGCCGACGAGGTGATCGCCGGCAAGCATGCGGATGAGTTCCCGCTGGTGGTCTGGCAGACCGGATCCGGCACGCAGACCAATATGAACGTCAATGAGGTGCTGGCGAACCGCGCGAGCGAAATCCTGGGCGGCGAGCGCGGCGAAGGCCGCCTGGTGCACCCCAATGACGACGTTAACCGCAGCCAGTCCTCCAATGACGTGTTCCCGACCGCCATGCATGTGGCCGCGGTGGAGGCGCTGACCCACAAGCTGCTGCCGGCCATTGCGAAGCTGCGTGCCACGCTGGCGAAAAAAGCCCAGGATTTCGATGGCATCGTCAAGATTGGCCGCACCCATTTGCAGGACGCCACGCCGCTCACGCTGGGCCAGGAGTTTTCGGGCTATGTAGCGCAGCTGGACCATGGCGAAAAACATGTGCGCGCCGCCTTGCCGCACCTGTGCGAGCTGGCGCTGGGCGGCACCGCTGTCGGTACCGGCCTGAACGCGCCCAAGGGCTATGCCGTGCAGGTGGCGGCCGAGCTGGCCAGCCTCACGGGCCTGCCTTTTGTCACGGCGCCCAACAAGTTCGAGGCGCTGGCCTCGGTCGACGGCCTGGTGCATGCGCACGGCGCGCTTAAGACGCTGGCCGCCAGCATGATGAAAATCGCCAATGACGTGCGCTGGCTGGCCAGCGGCCCGCGCAGCGGCATCGGCGAGCTCAGCATTCCCGAGAACGAACCCGGCTCGTCCATCATGCCGGGCAAGGTCAACCCGACGCAAAGCGAGGCCGTCACCATGCTGGCGGCCCAGGTGTTCGGCAACGACGTGGCCATCAACTTCGGCGGTGCCTCGGGCAACTTCGAGCTCAATGTGTTCAGGCCCATGGTGGCGCACAACTTCCTTCAGAGCGTGCGCCTGCTGGCCGACGGCATGGTGAGCTTCAACGACCACTGCGCCGTGGGCATAGAGCCGAACCGCGAACGCATCACCGAACTTGTGGACCGATCGCTGATGCTGGTGACGGCGCTGAATACCCACATCGGCTATGACAAGGCCGCCTTCATCGCCAAAAAAGCGCACAAGGAAGGCAGCAGCCTGCGCGACGCGGCGCTGGCCTCGGGCTACGTCACGGGTGAGCAGTTTGACCAGTGGGTGATCCCCGGGAATATGGTTTAACCCCCGTCGGACGCTCACTTCGTGTAGCGCCTTCCCCCTTTCAGGGGGCGGCGCCTGCGGCCTGGCGAAGCCAGTTCCGCGGCCCCTGTTGGTGGGGGAGTACCCGGTCGTGAGTCTGTGTGTCTGGGACAATAGGCGATGCTCAAATTTGTCCACCGCACGCTGAACCAGTTCATCAACTCGCAGTCGCTGTCGGGCGTGGTGCTGGCTCTGGCCGCCTTGCTGGCACTGATCGTGAGCAATTCGCCGTGGAGTGAGGCTTATGTGCGTTTTGTGGAGCTGCCTGGCGAGCTGCGCCTGGGCTCCGACGCGTTGCTGCTGTCCAAGTCGCTGCTGCACTGGGTTAACGACCTGTGGATGGCGGTGTTCTTTTTCCTGGTGGGGCTGGAGATCAAGCGCGAGCTGTTGGACGGCGAACTGGCTTCGCGCAGTCAGGCTCTGTTGCCGGTGGGCGCGGCGCTGGGCGGCATGGTGGCGCCGGCGCTCATCTATGTGGCGATCAATGCCGGCAATTCCGTCGCACTGCGCGGCTGGGCCATTCCAGCCGCCACTGACATTGCGTTTGCGCTAGGCATCCTGGTGTTGCTGGGCAGCCGGGTGCCGGCTTCGCTCAAGGTGTTTTTGACGGCCGTCGCCATCATTGACGACCTGGGGGCCATCCTGATCATTGCCTTCTTTTATACCGACAAGCTTTCCTTGTCGGCGCTGGCCGCCGCGGGCGCGGGCGTGCTGGTGCTGCTGGCCCTGAACCGCGCGAAGGTCATGGCGATAAGTCCTTATGTCGCGGTGGGGCTGGTGATCTGGCTGTTTGTCTACAAATCGGGCATACACGCCACCCTGGCCGGGGTGGTCACCGCGCTGGCGATTCCGCTGTCCGACGGCAAAGGCGGCTCGCCGCTCAAGGCGGCCGAGCACGCGCTGCATCCCTGGGTGGCGTTTGCGGTGCTGCCCATGTTCGCCTTTGTCAACGCCGGCGTGTCATTGCAGGGCGTGACGCCGGCGACCTTGCTGCAAAGCGTGCCCATGGGCATCACGCTGGGCCTGTTGCTGGGCAAGGCGATGGGTGTGTTCGGTGCGTCCTGGCTGTTGATCCGCTTTGCCGGCGCGCGCCTGCCGGCCGGGGCCGGCTGGTGGCAGTTTTTCGGTGTCTGCCTGCTGTGCGGTGTGGGGTTCACTATGAGCCTGTTCATAGGCGCGCTGGCCTTCGCCGGCCAGGATGCCGCCTATGAAACGCAGCTCAAGCTGGGGGTGCTTTGCGGCTCATTGCTGTCCGGTGCGCTGGGTGCGCTGATGCTGTTGCGCAGCAGCAGCGCCGTGGAGGCGGCGAAAACGCCCGCCTGAGGCTCAGTGCTTTTGCGCGGCGATGCCCGACATGATCTTGTCGGTGTAGGCGATCGCAATGGCTGACAGCAGGAAGGTGATGTGGATCACGGTCTGCGCGATCAGGACCTTGTCGGTGTAGTTGTCGGCGTTGATAAAGGTCTTGAGCAGGTGGATGGAACTGATGCCGATGATGGCCGTGGCCAGCTTGACCTTGAGCACCGAGGCGTTCACATGGCTCAGCCATTCCGGCTGGTCGCGGTGGCCTTCGAGGTTCATGCGGCTCACAAAGGTTTCATAGCCGCCGACGATGACCATGATCAGCAGGTTGGAGATCATGACCACGTCGATCAGGGCCAGCACCACCAGCATGATGACCGTCTCGTTCAGCGACACGATGGGCGTGGCGGTCTTGTAGCCTATGCTGTTGATCAGCGACTGCAGGGCGGTCTGGCTGCCGAAGGCGGCTTCTATCAGGTGCCACAATTCGACCAGGAAGTGCATCACATACACCGCCTGCGCGGCGATCAGGCCCAGGTAGAGCGGCAGTTGCAGCCAGCGGCTGGCGAAAATCAGGTTGGGTAGCGGACGCAGCGGGGAGATTTCTCCGGGGGGTTGGGCTTGTGTAGGTTCAGTCATGATGGCGTAAGCTGAGGGTTTGCGGCATTGTAGAGGGGAGGCCATGCGTCCCCGGAACTTTGGGATTTGTAAGGTTCAAGCCAGTCAGTGGCTTGTAAGTGCGGCAGAAGACAGTACCACGCATTCAGTGACAAACAGGAGACAAAGCCAAATGAGCGCCCCCAATTCCGCGATTGAATCGACCCTGGTTGAGAACCGCATTTTTCCGCCCGCCGCCGCCACCGTGAAGGCCGCGCGCATTTCGGGCATGCCGGCCTACCAGGCGCTGTGCGCCGAAGCTGAAAAGGATTTTGAGGGCTTCTGGGCGCGCCTGGCGCGTGACAACCTCAGCTGGAAAAAACCTTTCACCAAGACGCTGGACGAATCCAACGCGCCCTTCTACAAATGGTTTGCGGATGGCGAGCTCAACGCCTCCTACAACTGCCTGGACCGCCACCTGGGCACGCCGACCGAGAACAAGAAGGCCATCATTTTCGAAAGTGACGACGGCAAGGTCACCAACGTCACCTACAAGGAACTGCACGCCAAGGTCAGCCAGTTTGCCAGTGCGCTCAAGGGCGCGGGCATCAAGAAGGGCGACCGCGTCATCATCTACATGCCGATGACGGTTGAGGGCGTGGTGGCCATGCAGGCCTGCGCGCGCATAGGCGCCACGCATTCCGTCGTGTTCGGCGGCTTCTCGGCCAAGAGCCTGCAGGAGCGCATCCAGGACGCCGGCGCCGTGGCCGTCATCACCGCCAACTACCAGCTGCGCGGCGGCAAGGAGTTGCCGCTCAAGGCCATCGTCGATGAAGGCATCGCCATGGGCGGCTGCGAGTCGATCAAGAACGTGATCGTCTACCAGCGCACCGCCACGGCCTGCAATATGGTGGCCGGGCGCGACAGCCTGATGCACGAAATTACGGCCAAGGCGGTGCCGGTGTGCGAGCCCGAGTTTGTCGGCGCCGAACACCCGCTGTTCATTCTTTACACCTCGGGCTCGACCGGCAAGCCCAAGGGCGTGCAGCACAGCACGGGCGGCTACCTGCTGTGGGCCAAGCTCACGATGGACTGGACCTTTGACATCCAGCCCGCCGACGTGTTCTGGTGCACGGCCGACATTGGTTGGATCACCGGCCACACCTATGTGGCTTACGGCCCGCTGGCGGCCGGTGCGACGCAGATCATCTTCGAGGGCATTCCGACCTTCCCGAATGCCGGGCGCTTCTGGCAGATGATCGAAAAGCACAAGGTCACGATTTTCTACACCGCGCCCACGGCGATCCGTTCGCTGATCAAGGCCGCCGAGGGCGATGAGAAAGTACACCCGGCGCGCTCCGACCTCAGCAGCCTGCGCATCCTGGGCTCGGTCGGCGAGCCCATCAATCCCGAGGCCTGGATGTGGTACTACAAAAACGTGGGCGGCGAGCGCTGTCCCATCGTGGACACCTTCTGGCAGACCGAAACCGGCGGCCACATGATCACGCCGCTGCCCGGCGCCACGCCGCTGGTGCCTGGCAGTTGCACCCTGCCGCTGCCCGGCATCATGACCGCCATCGTCGATGAAACCGGCAAGGACCTGCCCAACGGCTCCGGTGGCATGCTGGTCGTCAAACGCCCCTGGCCGTCCATGATCCGCACCATTTGGAACGATCCGGACCGCTTCAAGAAGAGCTATTTCCCCGAAGAAATGGGCGGCACGATTTACCTGGCCGGCGACGGCGCGGTGCGCAACGCCGACAACGGCTACTTCCGCATCACCGGCCGCATCGACGACGTGCTGAACGTCTCGGGCCACCGCATGGGCACCATGGAAATCGAATCGGCGCTGGTGGCGCATTCCGCGCTGGTAGCCGAAGCCGCCGTGGTGGGGCGGCCCGACGACCTGACCGGCGAAGCCATTGTGGCCTTTGTGGTGCTCAAGCGCGCGCGCCCCACGGGCGAGGAGGCCAAGGCCATCGCCAAGGAACTGCGCGACTGGGTCGGCAAGGAAATCGGCCCCATCGCCAAGCCCAAGGACATCCGCTTCGGCGACAACCTGCCGAAGACGCGCAGCGGCAAGATCATGCGCCGCCTGCTGCGCGGCATCGCCAAGGGCGAGGCTATTACGCAGGACACCTCCACCCTTGAGAATCCCGCCATCCTCGATCAGCTGTCTGAAAGACAGTGATCGAGGGCGGCGAAGCCGCGTCAGCAAAGCTGTGGCGGGGGAAGGGGACACTCATATCGCGAAGCGATGTGATGTGGCCACAGAATCCCGCCATCCTCGATCAGCTGTCTGAAAGACAGTGAAGTGACGCGGGCATAAAAAAGCCCGTCATCGACGGGCTTTTTTGTGGGCGTGCGAGCCGCTTATTTGGTTGCGAGGACCCAGGTCGCCAGTTTCTTGGCTTCTTCAGGGTTGACTTGCGCGTTCGCGGGCATGGGGACCGGGCCCCAGACGCCGGAACCACCCTTGATGATTTTGGCGGCCAGCTTGTCGGCGGCGTCCTTCTGGCCGGCGTACTTGGCGGCGACATCCTTGTAGGAGGGACCGACCAGCTTCTTGTCGATGGCGTGGCAAGCCATGCAGTTCTTGGCGGTGGCCAGTTGCAGGTCTGCCAGAGCTGGCGTCGACACGGCAAAACCCGCGGTCACAAAAGCGATTACCGAAAGAATGCGTTTCATGGATTGTCCTCGTGGGGGAGTTGTGGATTCGGTTACAGTCAATCAACGTGATTGTAGTGGTGCCGGTTGACCCTTGTTTCAAGGGGATACCCCTTGGCGCAGGTAAACATATTCAGGAGAAATCTCATGTTTTTTTTATTGCTGGGCATTGCCGCGTTGTTGCTTAAATACCTGGAGATCGGGCCGGTAGCCACTTTGAATTGGTTCATCGTGCTGTCTCCCTTTGCTATGGCCGTCGCCTGGTGGGCCTGGGCAGACGCATCGGGTTACACCAAACGCAGGGAAATCGACAAGATGGCCAAGCGCAAGGACGACCGGATCGAAAAACAGCGCGAAGCCATGGGCATGCTCTCGGCCAAAAAGAGAAAGAAGTAGGCCCGAGCCCCAACAAGTCCTTTATTCCGGCCAGGCCATCAATTTATTCGACGTTCGCAAACGGCGAGGCGGCCCAAAGCAAAGAGCCCATGAAGACTGTAACTTCATGGGCTCTTGTTGTTTCAGCAGACCGGGGTCCGCTCAATAGTCGTCCAGCACCGCGCCCTTGCTGGCGCTGGAGGCATTGAAGGCAAACTTGGCCTGCACGCCGCGGGTGTAACGCGGCGCCGGAGCCTTCCAGCCGACCTTGCGTTTGGCCAATTCGGCATCGCTGATGTTCAGTTGCAGCAGGAGCTGCTTGGAATCGATGGTGATGGAGTCACCCTCGTTGATGAAGGCGATGTTGCCGCCGGCCGCGGCTTCAGGCGCGACGTGGCCGACCACCATACCCCAGGTGCCGCCGGAGAAGCGGCCGTCGGTGATCAGGCCCACGCTTTCGCCGAGGCCGGCGCCTATCAGTGCGCCGGTGGGGGCCAGCATTTCAGGCATGCCGGGCCCGCCCTTGGGGCCGAGGTAGCGCAGCACCATTACGTCGCCGGCCTTGATCTTGCCGGCCAGAATCGCGGCCAGAGCCGACTGTTCGTCGTCAAACACGCGTGCCGGGCCGGTCATGACCGGATTTTTCAGGCCGGTGATCTTGGCGACGCAGCCCTCGGGCGAGAGGTTGCCCTTGAGGATGGCCAGATGGCCCTGGGCGTACATGGGCTTGTCGATGGGGCGAATCACGTCCTGATCTGCGCGCGGCACGTCGGGCACGTCCTTGAGCGTCTCGGCAATGGTCTGGCCGGAAATCGTCAGGCAGTCGCCATGCAGCAGGCCGGCGGCCAGCAGTGTTTTCATGACCTGGGGAATGCCGCCGGCGCGGTGCAAATCCACGGCTAGGTATTTGCCAGAGGGCTTGAGGTCGCACAGCACCGGCGTGCGCTGGCGCACCCGTTCGAAGTCATCGATCGTCCATTCCACGCCCGCCGCGTGGGCGATGGCCAGGAAGTGCAGCACGGCGTTGGTGGAGCCGCCGGTCGCCATGATCACGGCGACCGCATTTTCAATCGCCTTCTTGGTGACGATGTCGCGCGGCTTGATGTCTTTCTTGATGGCCTCTACCAGGACCTTGGCCGACTCCTTGGCCGAGTTCATTTTCTCGTCGTGCGGGTTGGCCATGGTGCTGGAGTAGGGCAGCGAAATACCCAGGGCCTCGAAAGCGCTGGACATGGTGTTGGCCGTGTACATGCCGCCGCAGCTGCCGGTGCCTGGAATGGCGCGGCGCTCGATCTCCAGCAGATCCTCATCGCTCATGCGGCCGGCGGCGTTCTCGCCCACGGCTTCGAACACGCTGACGATGTTGAGGTCCTTGCCCTTGTAGCTGCCCGGCAGGATGGTGCCGCCGTAGACGTAAATCGCCGGCACATTGGCACGCAGCATGCCCATCAGGCCGCCCGGCATGTTCTTGTCGCAACCGCCAACCACCAGCACGCCGTCCATCCACTGGCCCTGCACGCAAGTTTCGATGCAGTCCGAGATCACCTCGCGGCTCACCAGCGAATATTTCATGCCTTCGGTGCCCATGGCCATGCCGTCGGAGATGGTCGGCGTGCCGAAGACCTGGGCATTGCCGCCGGCTTCCTCGATGCCGGCAATTGCCGCATCCGCCAGTTTTTGCAGGCCGCTGTTGCAAGGGGTGATGGTGCTGTGGCCGTTGGCCACGCCGACCATGGGCTTTTTGAAGTCGTCGGCCTCGTAGCCCATGGCGTAGTACATGGAGCGGTTGGGCGCGCGCGATTTGCCCTCGGTGATGTTTTTGCTGCGCGGGTTGGCAACGATGTTGACGGTTTTGGTGTTCATGGTGCGTCTCGTGGTGGATGTCTGTTTTGGTATGCCGGGGCTGTGCCGTGGCAATCAGGAAAGCAGAGTATGCGTGCTTTGATTGATTCTTTCCAATCCATTATTTATGATCTATTAATATGCAGTGCATATGAATAACACCCTCATACCGTGCACATGGCTACCCGCAAAACACCCCTGATCGAGCTGCGCCTGTGGCGCCAGTTCCTGGCCGTGGCCGAGGAATTGCACTTCGGCCGCGCGGCGCTGCGCCTGAGCATGACCCAGCCGCCGCTCACGCAAGCCATTGCCCAGCTGGAGGCCTTGCTGGGCATCAAACTGTTCGACCGCACCAAGCGCAGCGTGCAGCTCACGGCGGCGGGTGCCGCCCTGGTGCCCGAGGCGCGCGACCTGCTCGCGCGTGCCCAGGCCTTGCCGGCGTATGCGCGCGCCAGCGCGGACGGCGAGGCGGGGCGCTTGCGGCTGGCTTTTGTCTCCACGGTGGGTTTTGAGTTGCTGCCGCGCTGGGTGCTGGCCTTTCGCGAGCACTACCCGAAAGTGCAACTGGAACTGCTGGAGGCGACCGGCGACGTGCAATTAGAGGCTTTTGAGCGCGGCGAGATCGATGCGGGTTTCATGCTGCATTCCCCCGGTTTTGCACCGCCTGGCCTGGCCTGCCGGCGCATCAGTCAGGACCCGCTGGTGGTGGCGCTGCCCGAGCAGCACCCACTGGCAAACAAGGCTGCACTTACTCTTGCGGACTTGCTGGACCAGGCGCTGGTGATTTTTCCGCGGCGCATCGTTCCTTCGCTCTACGACGCGATTTTTGCGATGTATCACGCGGCCGGGCAATTGCCGCAGGTCGCGCAGGAAGCCATACAGATGCAGACTATCGTGAATCTGGTATCCGCCGGGCTGGGCGTGGCCTGGGTTCCCGAGAGCGTTCGGCAATTCCAGCGGCCCGGCGTGGTGTACCGCAGCCTGCCTGCCGGCAGGTCTTCGGCGCGCGGTGGAGTCCGGGGGGCTTCAGTCGCGGTGCCGGGCTGCGAGACCAGCCTGGTCTGGCCGGGCTCCAGCGCCAACCCGGCGCTCGCGCGCTTTACGGCCTTTATCGGCGAGTAGAGCGGTAAATGGCTTCGTTCTGTTCGCGTCGCCGGCGCGCCGCCACCGCGCTTTGCTGCTGCTGCCTTTCCGACGGGGTGAGTTCGCGCTGCTCCATCCTGCGCTGGGCTATTTCGCTGGCGCTGCTGCAGCGCGCGCCGCGATTGGCCTCGCAGTTGGCAATGATTTGCTGGTCGGAGTCCTGGGCCTGCGCCGTGCCCTTGCGCAGTCCGTCCAGCGCCGAGGGAGTGGCTTGCCGCGAAGCGCCGGCGGATGCCTCGGCGGCAGCCGCCCGCGCATTGGCCGCCGCGTTTTCCGCAGCCCAGTCCTTGGGCGTGACGGTGACGGCTGTGCCGCCGGCCGGTGCCTGCATGATGAGTTTTTCGCCGCTTCCGCCCTGGGCCGCGCAAGGCGTTTGTGAAAATACTTTTTTGCCGTTCGCATCCAGGCATTGGTATACCTGCGCGGCTGCCGGCTGCATAAGGAGCAGGCCCAGCAGGCCGAAAGCGAGGGCAGGGCGGAGTGCGTGGCGCATGGCGGGGTCCGTGACGGTATTGCCGGCAGTCTAATGCAATACGGTCTTCGCGTAAGTCCTTTCCTACGAGGCATGCGTGCAAAATACCGCCCATGCTTATCCACCCGCAAATCAATCCCATCGCACTCCAGATAGGCCCGCTGGGCATCCACTGGTACGGCCTGACCTACCTGGCGGCCTTTGGCCTGTTTTTCTTCCTGGCGACACGGCGGCTGCGGCACCAGCCGTTTGCGTCCATCACCGGCCTGGGTGCCTGGTCGCGCAGGGATATTGAGGACATGCTGTTTCTGGGGGTGATGGGTGTGGTGGTGGGCGGGCGGCTCGGTTATTGCCTTTTCTACAAGCCCGGCTACTACTTCACGCATCCGCTGGAGATCTTTTTTGTATGGCAAGGCGGCATGAGCTTTCACGGCGGCATGCTGGGTGTGCTGGCCTCTCAGTGGTGGTTTGCCCGCTCGCGCCAGCGGCCCTGGCTGCAGGTGATGGATTTTGTGGCGCCTTGTGTGCCCACGGGGCTGGCGGCGGGGCGCGTCGGCAACTTCATCAACGGGGAGCTGTGGGGACGTTTCAGCGACCCGGCTCTGCCCTGGGGCATGGTGTTTCCGGGCAGCGGTTCCCCGCTGCCGCGCCATCCCTCGCAGGTCTACCAGTTCCTGCTCGAAGGCCTGCTGCTGTTCGTGCTGCTGTGGCTATACGCGCGCAAGCCGCGCAAGACGGGCCAAGTCTCCGGCGCCTTCCTGCTGGGCTACGGCGTGTTTCGCTTTATCGCCGAGTTTTTCCGGGAGCCGGACGAGTTCCTCGGCATCCTGGCTCTGGGCATGAGCATGGGCCAGTGGCTTTGCGTTCCCATGATCATCGGTGGTGCCTGGCTCTGGGTGTGGGCGACAAAACGCACTGAGCCGGCCTGAGGCCCGGCAAGACCGCTACAGGGGCGTCGCCAAGTGGGCGGCGCGTGCTGCTCGTGTCCACGACCCGCAACCCGCAACCCGCAACCCGCAACCCCAAGTCTCCGCTAGGGTTTTTCCCTGTCGTTTTCAGGCACAGCCTCTTGATTCAGTTTGGGTTATTTTTCATAATTACACGTAATTATTTGAAATTACCGCTGGGCTGAACGTTAAGGGCCAGGGGCAAAACGGGTGTTCAGCAGGGGTTCGCCGTGCCGGCGGGCCGGGTCAGTCAAAGGGTCATGCCATGCGTCTTGTCCAGAATTCACTGCATCAGGAGGTCGCCGATACCCTGCGCGAGCAAATTTTCGCGGGCCAACTGGCGCCCGGGAGCTTTTTGGACGAGGTTGCGTTGTGTGAGCGGCTGGAAATCTCGCGCACGCCGTTGCGCGAAGCGCTCAAGGTGCTGACTTCGGAGGGGTTGCTGCGCCATGAGCCCCGGCGCGGCTGCTTCGTCAACGAAGTGACCGAAAAGGACCTGGACGACATCTTCCCGGTGATCGCGCTGCTGGAAGGGCGCTGCGCCTACGAAGCGGCCCGCAATGCGACCGACGCCGACCTCGCGGCGCTCACCACCCTGCACGAGCGCCTCAACAGCCATGCGGCGGCCGGCCGCATCAACGACTACTACGCCACCAACTTCGCGATCCACGAAGCGATCATCCTGCTGGCCGACAACCGCTGGCTCGCGCAGGCCATTGCCGACCTGCGCAAGATCCTCAAGCTCGCGCGGCTGCAGCAGCTTCACGCGCCGGGCCGGCTGGCGCAAAGCCTGTCGGAGCACATGACGGTGTTCGCCGCCCTCAAGAGCCGCGACAGCGAAGGCGCCGAGGCCGCCATGCGCACCCACCTGACGCGCCAGCGCGAAGCGCTGCGCGAACTGGCCCGCAACCAGCGCTCCAGGGTGGCAGCATGAGCGCCGCCGAGTGGCTCAGCCGCAACGTCTCGCGCTTTACCAGCGACAAGGGGGGCGCGGGGAATGCGGCGGCGCAAGCCGCCCCTGCGGCGGCCAAAAAACCGGCGCCCGGCGCAAGCCTGCCCGTGCGCAGCACACATGAGCGCCTGCAGGCGACCCTGAGCCAGAAAGACGAGGCGCTGTCGCCGCGCGTGCTGCGCCGCACCTTGCAGGAACTGCAGGCCATCATCGACCCGCGCGTGAGCGAGGTCGAGGGCGGCCGCCGCGCCATGGCCATCGCGGCCTGGTACGAAGGCGCCACGCCAGCGCGCCGGCGCGACCTGTGGATGCTCATGAGCGAGCAGTTCGTCGCCAACCCGCAAAAGGTCAAGGCCGCGCAGGCGCAGTTCGCGGCCGCGGTGGGCACGCCCGAGGAGGCGGTGGCCGAGGTCCGCTACCGGCGCGCCACGGTGTCGCCGCGCCGGCGCCTGCTGCAGCGCTTCAGCGTCTACCCAGGCGGCATCCAGTTCCTGGTCGACATGCGGGCCGAGATGCAGCCCAGCCTCAAGTCCGACAAGCGCCTGCTGGCGCTGGACGTGGAAATGGAATACATGTTTTCCACCTGGTTCGACGTGGGCTTTCTTGACCTGCGTCGCATCACCTGGGATTCGCCGGCCTCGCTGATCGAGAAACTCATCAAGTACGAGGCGGTGCATGACATCAAGGGCTGGGCCGACGTGAAGAACCGGCTCGACAGCGACAGGCGCTGCTACGGCTTTTTCCACCCGCGCCTGCCCGAGGTGCCGCTGATCTTCGTGGAAGTCGCCATGGTCGAGCAGATCGCGGGCGACATCATGCCGCTGCTCGACGAACTGGCCGCGCCTTCGGACCTGAGCCGGGCCACCACGGCCATCTTTTATTCGATCAGCAACACCCAGGCCGGGCTGCGCGGCGTGAGTTTCGGCGACTCCCTGATCAAGCGCGTGGTTGAGACGCTGAAGGATGAGTTTCCCAAGCTCAAGACCTTTGCCACGCTTTCGCCGATTCCGGGTTTTCGCAACTGGCTGGGCAAGAACGCCAGCGCCATGCTTGAAAAGCTGGGCGAAAAGGAACTCACGGCGCTGGGCCGGGCCGTGGGCTTCGAGCCGCCTGGCGCCGGGCACTTGCTCACGGCCGCCGAGAACCCGCTCGCGCTCGGCGAAAAATCGCCGGTGCGCAAAATGCTGCTGCACTGCGCCGCCCATTACCTGGGACGGACCCTGGAAGAGGGCAAACCGCTCGACCCGGTGGCGCGCTTTCACCTGGGCAATGGCGCGCGCATAGAACGCATCAACTGGGCGGGCGATCCGACGCCCAAAGGGCTCAAGCAGTCCTACGGTCTCATGGTGAATTACCTCTATGACCTCAAGCGCCTGGACAAGCATCGCGCCATGCTGGCGGAAGGAAAGGTGGCTGTTTCCAGCGATATTGAATCGCTTTGGTAGTTGTGGCGAGCAGAAGATATCAAAAACGAAGGAGACAACATGAGACCCGTTCATCTGCTGGGGAGGCTGGCGCTTGCGCCGCTGGCCGCCGTGTTTCTGCTGGGGCATTCGGCCCAGGCCCGTGTCACGCGGATCGTGATTGATGAGACCCTTCCGTTGGCGGCAGCCCTTTCTGGTGGGGTGGCCTTTGAACAGCTTGCCGGCCGCGCGTTCGGCGAGCTGGACCCCAAGGCGTCCGGCAATGCCATCATCCAGGACATCGAACTGGGCAAAGAGGCCGATGGCAAGGTGCGTTATGTCGCCACCTTTGTGTTGACCAAGCCGGTTGATCCGGCCAAGGCCAGCGGCCTGATGTGGCATGAGGCGCCCAACCGGGGCCTGCGCCGGCCCAATGTGGTTCGGGAACGTGCGTTGGGTGACATCGACCTGACCAGCGCCTGGCAGGGCGACAACGCCGGCGCCACCAAGCTGCGGGCCACTGCCGCAGTCGAGTTTCCACACTGGCTCAAGGTGCCGGTGGCACGGAATGTCGATGGCTCACCCGTCACCGGCGAGGTGTTTGGCCGCATCGTCAATCGTACCGGCCCAGGGTCGCAGCCGCTGGTCGTGCAAACCAACCCAGTTCCGTACAAGCCGGTGAGCCTGGATACGCGCCAATCGCGCATGATGTCCCGCGTGGCGGAGTCCACCCGCGGTGATGTGACCGGCGAGACGGTGATTCCTTCCACTGACTGGGCTTGGGCCAGGTGCGATGCGGCCAACCCTTTTCCGGGCGTGCCCGATGCAACGCAGATATGCCTGAAGAACGGCTTTGATGCCGGCAAGCTGTACCTGGTGGCATTCAAGGCCGCAGACCCCTACTTGCTGGGCGTGGGCTTTGCCGCCTGGCGCGATATGGGTGTGTTTTTCAAGACGGCCAGGACTGATGACGCCGGTACACCGAATCCGGTTGCTGGCGTGGTGACCCACAGCATCGGCCGGGGCGTCTCGCAGTCCGGCAACTTCCTGCGCGGCTGGTTGCATCTGGGCTTTAACCAGGACGAAGCCGGGCGCCAGGTGCATGACGGCCTCTGGCCCATCATCGCGGGCCGGCGCATTGCGCTGAATTTCCGGTGGGCTCAGCCCGATGGCGTGCTGGAGCTGTACCAGGCCGGCAGTGAAGGACCGCAGTGGTGGGCGCGCGCGGCCGACCCGGTGCGCGGTGGGCCGGCCGGCGGCATTCTTGATCGTTGCGACGCCAGCAAGACCTGCCCGAAGATCATCGAGCACTTTGGCTCGGCCGAGGTCTGGGCCCTGAAACTCACGCCCGAATGGGTGGGCACCGATGCCAGGGCAGACCTGCCTTTGCCTGCCAACGTGCGGCGCTATTACATTGCCAGTTCCAGCCACGGCGGCGGGGCAGGCGGCTTTGATACCAGCCTGCCAGGCGTAGGTCTGCCCACGGCAGGAGCCAGTTGCCCGGGCAACAATTTCGGTACAGGCATATTGCCTGCCAATCCGGTGCCGCATACCGAAACCGTGAACGCACTGCGCATGCACTTTCGCAGCTGGGTGATGCGCGGCACCGAGCCGCCGCCCAGCCGCTGGCCCACCCTGGCGCCGCGTGCGGGCGAGCCGCGCGGCACGCTGGCGCTGGCCACCAAGGAAGGCATCGGCTTTCCCACGCTGCCGCAGCTGCGTCCTACCGTACCCGAGCCGGACTTCATCATGCCGGTGCTCGACTATGACTGGGGCCCCGCGTTCAACCCTGCCGATGGTTCGGGCGTGGCATCCAATGCGCCGCCGCCCATCCGCCAGGTGCTGCCCATGCTGGCGCCACGGGTGGATGCTGACGGCAATGAGCTGGGCGGCGTGCCGGTAGTTTTGCTGGAAGCGCCGCTGGGCACTTACCTGGGCTGGAACATCACGGCTGGCGGCGACCGGCCGTTCCACCAGGGACAGATATGCAATTACGTGGGGGGCATGGTGCCCTTTGCCCGCACGGCGCAGGAGCGCGGCGCCAACGGCGATCCGCGCTTGTCGCTGCAAGAGCGCTACGGCTCGCACGACGGCTATGTGGCCGCCGTGCGCAAGGCGGCCGGAAACGCTCAGGCCCAAGGCTTCCTGCTGGCCGAAGATGCTGCAGGCCTGATCAAGGCTGCCGAAGCCAGCGCGGTGCTGCGATGAAGACAATTTTTACCGAATATCATCCCGTAGTAAAACCCATCAAAGGAGACAAACCATGAGTTCAGTTAACCGGCGCGACGTCCTGCGCATCGCTGCGGCCGGTGTCGCGGCCGCGTCACCCCTGCTGCATGCCCAGTCAGCCTGGCCTACCAAGCCGGTGACGATGATCGTGCCGTTTCCAGCCGGCGGCGGCACTGACGCGTTCGCCCGCCCCCTGTCCGCCCAGTTCGCCAAGCTGACCGGCAAGCAACTCATCATCGACAACCGCGGCGGTGCCGGCGGTACCCTGGGTGCCAGCATCGCCGCCAGGGCGCAGCCCGACGGCTACACGCTGTTCATGGGCGCGGTGCACCACACCATCGCGCCTTCGATGTACCCCAAGCTCGACTACGACATCGAGAAAGATTTCGTGCCGCTGGCCCTGATGGCCAACGTGCCGCAGGTGCTGGTGGTCAACCCCCGCAACATGCCGTTCGCCGATTTCAAGGCCTACATTGAAGCTGTGCGCAAGGCGCCGGGCAAGTACAACTACGGCTCGGCCGGCGCGGGCACTTCGCACCACCTGGCAGGGGAGCTGTTCAAGTTGCAGACCAAGACCTTCATCACCCACATTCCCTATCGCGGCGCCGGCCCGGCCCTGCAGGATTTGATCTCGGGCAACGTCGACATGATGTTTGACGGCCTGGGTTCCTCGGCCAACCACATCAAGGGCGGGCGCATCAAGGCGCTGATGGTGGCCGGCGCCAAGCGCAACCCGGCTTTCCCGGACGTTCCCTGCGCCGGCGAACTGGGCCTGCCCGACTACACGGTGACCACCTGGTACGGCATGTGGACGCCCAAGGGCACGCCGGCCGATGTGCAGGCGCGCATCGTCGAGGACCTGCGCAAGGCCGCCACTACCGATGAACTCAAGGCGATCTGGGCCAATAACGGTGCGGACTTCGGCAACCTCACACCGCAGCAGTTCGGTGCTTTCGTGAGCAGCGAGGTCAAGCGCTGGGCGGCGGTGGTGAAGGCCTCAGGCGCCAAACTCGAATGACCGATTGATGGCTGGAGCTGTTTTACTCGAGGTGAAGGGCTCCCTGGCCTTTGTGACCCTTTCCCATCCGGGCAAGTTCAATGCCATGAGCCGCGCCATGTGGCGCGAGCTGCGCGCGGCCTTCGAACGGCTTCAGCAGGCTGGCGACGTGCGCTGTGTGCTGCTGCGCGGCGAGGGCGGGCATTTTTGCGCGGGAGGCGACATTTCCGAGTACGCCGGCTTCCGGTTTGAAGAATCCGCCCTGCGTGATTTTCACGAACGCGATGTGTGGGGCGGCTTGCGGGCCATGCTCGATTGCGATGTGCCCATGGTCGCGCAGATCGACGGCAACTGCATGGGCGCCGGCCTGGAGATTGCCAGCTGCTGCGATATCCGCATCGCGGGCGACAGCGCGAAGTTCGGCGCGCCCATCGCCAGGCTCGGCTTTCCGATGGCGCCGCGCGAAGCCGCGCTGGTGCTGCGCGCGGCGGGCGAGCTGACCGCGCGCGAAATGCTGCTGTCGGCCGCCGTGCTGGACGCAGCCGAGATGAAGCGGCGCGGCTTCCTCAACCAGGTGCTGCCCGCTGATGAAGCGGGCGCCGCGGCCATGGCCTGCGTGGAGCGCTGCGCCGTCCTGGCACCCGGCGCCGCCAGGCTGAACAAGCAGGCTTTGCGGGCGCTGGCCCAGGCCGGCAGCGAGCAAGCCGTGATGGACCTGGCAGCGAGCGCTTACCGCTACGCTGCGTCGCCCGAACACCGGGAAGGCGTGACGGCCTTTACCGAAAAACGCCAGCCCCGGTTTGACGGCCGGGCCGCTGAATCTATGACCACTGACAGCCTGAGCCATGAAAAACCATAACCTGTTCGCGGCACTGCGAGCCGCCTTTCCTTCCTCGCTGGACGACGTTGCCGTCGAAACCGACAACGGCCTGAACTATTCATGGCGCGACCTCGAACGCGGCACCGCGATGATGGCCAACCTGCTGGCCTCGCTGGGCCTGCCCGCGGGGGCCAGGGTGGCGGTGCAGGTCGAAAAGTCGGTGGAAGCCATGATGCTGTACCTGGCGACCTTGCGCGCCGGTTATGTGTTCCTGCCGCTCAACACCGCCTACCAAAGCGCCGAGATCGAGTACTTCATCGGCAATGCCGAGCCCTCGGTGATGGTGTGCAGCAGCAAGAATTTCGGCTGGGTCAGCAAGATTGCCTTCAAGGCCGGCACGCGCAACGTCTTCACGCTGGACGACGACCGCACGGGCTCGCTGCTGGACCGTGCCGCGCATTGCAGCGACCGGCATGAACCCGTGCAGCGGCAGGCCGACGACCTGGCCGCCATCCTTTACACCAGCGGCACCACGGGCCGCAGCAAGGGCGCCATGCTGACGCACGGCAACATGCTGAGCAACGCGCTGGTGCTCAAGGACTACTGGGGCTGGAAGAAGGGTGACGTGCTGATCCACGCCTTGCCGATTTTTCATGTGCACGGCCTGTTTGTCGCCATCCACGGTGCGCTGATCAACGGCGGCAAGATGATCTGGCTTGCGAAGTTCGACCCCAAGCTGGTGGTCAGCAAGATGCCCGAGGCCACGGTGTTCATGGGCGTGCCCACGCTCTATGTGCGCTTGCTGGCCGAGGCGGGGCTTACGCGTGAGGCCTGCCGCAACATGCGGCTTTTCGTCGCGGGATCGGCCCCCTTGCTGATCGAAACCTTCAACGAATGGAAGGAGCGCACCGGTCACACGATTCTGGAGCGCTACGGCATGTCCGAAACCGTGATGCTGACCTCCAATCCCTACCAGGGCGCCGAGCGGCGCGGCGGCACCGTGGGCTTTGCGCTGCCGGGCGTCAGCCTGCGCGTGCAGGGCGATGACGGGCAGCCCCTGCCGGCCGGCGAGATAGGCGGCATCCAGGTCAAGGGGCCGAATGTCTTCAAGGGCTACTGGCGCATGCCGGAAAAAACCAAAGAAGAGTTCACCGCAGACGGCTATTTCAAGACGGGCGACGTCGGCAAGATTGACGAGCGCGGCTACATCGTCATCGTGGGCCGCAGCAAGGACCTGATCATCAGCGGCGGCTACAACGTCTATCCGGCTGAGATCGAGGGCTATATCAACGACATGCCGGGCGTGGCCGAAAGCGCCCTGGTCGGCGTGCCGCACCCGGATTTTGGAGAGGTGGGCGTGGCCGTCGTGATTGCCAAGCCGGGTGCTTCGCTGGAGGCCGGCCGGATCGTGGGCGAGCTCAAATCGAAGCTGGCCAACTTCAAGATTCCCAAGCAATGTTTTGTGGTCAGCGAGCTGCCGCGCAACACCATGGGCAAGGTACAAAAGAATTTGCTGCGCGAGCAGTACAAGGGCCTGTTCGCCTGAATGTTCGTCAGGGAGGATTCAGGGCGCGAAGTCGTCGACCTGGATCACCTTGTCGGCTGCGCGCAGGTAGGCCAGCGCCAGCTCGGGCCGGCTTGAGGCTTGCGCGGCGTGCTCCATCGATTCGCTGCGGCGCACCGCCTTGTTGAGCGCCACGGTTTCTTCCCCTAGCTGCTCGGCCAGGGCCAGCGCATCCATCAGGTCCCGCAAGCCGCCGCCGGCCGGCGTTGCCAGGTCGGGGCACAGGCGCCGCATGAGCGCATGGTGGGTGCGCAGCAGCCTGGCCAGGTCCAGCAGCTGGACATCCCGCAGCGGTGCCAGCCGCGTGCTGCGGTTGAGCACCAGCGCGCCCACCACACGGCGCAGTGGTGAAGGGAAGTTGGCATAAAGCGCTTCCAGCGCATTGCCGGCCTGGTCAAGCTGCATGCGAATCGCGGCCCTTGCCACCGGCAACATGTCGCCGTCCTTTTCCATCGCATAGCGCCAGGCGCAGGCGCTGGCCATGTAAAGATGGGCCAGCACGTCGCCCAGCCGGGCCGACAGCAATTCCATGCGCTTGAGCTTGCCGCCCAGCAGGCCCATGGCCAGGTCGCAGGTAAGCGCGTACTGGCTGCTCAGGCGGGCGATCAGCCGGGCTTCTTTTTCCAGGCCAGCGGGCGGCGTTCCCAGCAGCGGCGCACCCGCGATGCTGTGCCAGAAGTTGCGCAGCACGTGTCCGCCATGGCCGATCAACGCCTCGCCCAGCGCCTGGGCATCGTCGTCCCGCACCGCCTGCATCTCCTTCATCACGTAAGGGTGGCAGCGCACCGCGCCCTGGCCGAAGATGATCAGCGAGCGGGTCAGGATGTTGGCGCCTTCCACGGTGATGGCAATCGGCGCGCCGCGGTAGGCCACGGACAGCAGGTTGGACGGGCCCTGGATGATGCCCTTGCCGCCCAGGATGTCCATGCCGTGATTGACGGCGCGCCTACCCGCTTCGGTCAAATGCACCTTCAGGATGGCGCTTGCGACGCTGGGCTGTTCGCCGTGGTCCAGCACGGCGGCGGTGTAGCGGCGCGCGGCGTCCGTTGCATAAAGCTCGCAGGCCATGCCGGCGATCACGCCGGCAATCGCGTCGAAGCGCCCGATCGGGAGCCCGAACTGCTCGCGCACCTGGCCGTAGCCATTGGCGACAAAGAGCGCGGTCTGCTGCATGGCCGAGCCCAGTGCCGGTAGCGAAATGGCTCGCCCGGCCGCCAGGCATTCCATGAGCATGCGCCAGCCCTGGCCGACCTGGGCTTCGCCGCCTATGACCCAGTCCATGGGGATGAAGACTTCGCGGCCTTCGATAGGGCCGTTCATGAAAGCCGCGTCCATCGGCCGGTGCCGCCGGCCTATGTCCATGCCGGGCTGCGGCACCGGGATCAGCGCGCAGGTGATGCCCAGCTCGCGCTGGCCTTCGGGCAGGCTTTCGTCGATGGCGTTGAAGGCCAGGCCCACAACGGTGGCCACCGGCGCCAGGGTGATGTAGCGCTTGGAGAAGTTCAGGCTGAAGCCGCGCACCACCCGGCCTTCAAACTCCCGCTCCACTAACAGGCCGCTGTCAGGGATGGAAGCCGCGTCGGAGCCCGCATAGGGCGAGGTCAGCCCGAAGCAGGGCAGGTCGCGGCCGTCGGCCAGGCGCGGCAGGTAGTGCTGCTTCTGGGCATCCGTGCCGTAGCGCAGCAGCAGTTCGGCCGGCCCCAGGGAGTTGGGCACCATGACGGTCACGGCCGCGGAGATATTCAGCGTGGCGATGCGCGTGACCACGGTGGCATGGGCGTGGTGGCTGAAGCCCAGCCCGCCATGTGCCTCGGGAATGATCATGCCGAAGAAGCGGTGTTCGCGCAGGTAAGCCCAGACCCCGGCGGGCAGGTCGCCGGCCTGGTCGATGGCGAAGTCGTCCAGCATGGCACACAGGGTGGTGACTTCTTTGTCCAGAAAGGCTTGTTCCGCAGTGCTGAGCACATTGGGTCCGGCGGCCAGCAGGGCGTCGAAATCGGGCCGGCCGGAGAACAGCCGGCCTTCAAAGCCGACTGTGCCCGCTTCGAGCGCGGCACGCTCTGTGTTGCCCATCACAGGCAATGCCCGGGCAAAGGGTTTCATGGCGGCCCGGCCCAGCCAGCGGGAAAATCCCATGGGATATCTTTCGGAAGGGAAGTGAAAGCTTGTCCCAAAAGCGTACGCGGGGAGGGGAAAGGTACCTAGCGCCTTCGGCCCGTCCTGCTGTAGGCGAATTTGCCGGGCGGCCGGCGGCAAGCTCTGATGCAAAGGCCGCATAAGAGAAAGGTTCCCGTGCTCGCGGCCCTCTTATACAATTGCTCCGGTCTGATTTTTGCTAGTGTTTCCTGGTTTTTACTTCCAAGTTTTTATAAGAGGAGTTGAGGACATTATGAAAAAGCATCTTGGGTATTGGGCGTTTTCGGCCATGCTGGTGGCGGCACTGACCGCCTGCGGTAAAAAAGACGAAGCGCCTGCCGCTGCCGCCCCGGCCGCCGCCGCGAGCGCACCGGCCCCCGTGGCCGCCGAGGAAAAGGTACTCAATGTCTACAACTGGCCCGACTACGTCGCCAAAGACATGGTGGCCAACTTCGAGAAGGAAACCGGCATCAAGGTCAACTACCAGACCTTCGAGAACAACGAGGCCCTGCACGCCAAGCTGGTCGCCGGCAACACCGGTTATGACATCGTCGTGCCCGGCGCCGTGTTCGCCAAGCCGCAGATCGACGGCGGCCTGCTCGCCAAGCTCGACAAAACCAAGATCGCCAACTACGGCAACCTGGACCCGGCCATCATGGAAAAGCTGGGCACCATTGACCCAGGCAATGCCTACCTCGTGCCCTGGGCCTGGAGCTTCACCACGGTTGGCATCAACAAGGCCAAGGTCACCAAGGCCCTGGGTTCCACGCCCATGCCGGAAAACGCCTGGGACCTGGTGTTCAACCCGGTCTACACCGCCAAGCTCAAGTCCTGCGGTATCGCCTACCTCGACTCGCCCACCGAAGTGCTGCCGCCGGCCATGCACTACCTGGGCAAGAACGCATACTCCAACGACCCGGCCGACCACAAGGCGGCGGCCGAGATGCTGGCCAAGGTGCGCCCGCACATCCGCATGTTCTCCAGCACCATGATTGACGACCTGGCCGGCGGCAAGGCCTGCGTGGCCCTGGCCTGGGCCGGCGACATCAACATCGCCCGTGGCCGCGCACTCGAAAACAAGAGCGGCAATGAAGTCGAGGCCCTGCTGCCCAGCACCGGCGGCCTGATCTTCTTTGACACCCTGGCCATTCCCAAGGATGCCAAGCACCCCAACAATGCGCTGGCTTTCATCAACTACTCGCTGCGCCCTGAAGTGTCCGCCTCCCTGACCAACGAGCTGGGCTACGCCACCGCCAACAAGGCCAGCCTGGCCAACGTCAAGCCCGAAATCGCCAAGGACAAGGCGGTGTTCCCCGATCCCGACAACCTGAAGAAAATGGTGTCACCGGCCAGCTTCAGCAATGAAGCCCGCGAATCCATGAGCAATGTGTTCACCGCCTTCAAAAAAGGCAAGTGACGTTTTACTGATCTCTGGCAAGCGCTGATTTCAGTGTGAACCCGGCTGTGCATGCAATGCGTTGTGTGCACAGCTTTTTTTCATTTTGATGAAGGCAGGAAATCCTGTTCATGAATCTACCTCTCTCGGCCGGCGACGGGTTTTTGCGGACCGATCAGCTGGTCAAGCGCTTTGATGGCGTGGCAGCGGTCGATGATGTCTCGCTGTCCATCCACAAGGGTGAAATCTTCGCACTGCTGGGCAGCTCAGGCTGCGGCAAGTCGACCCTGCTGCGCATGCTCGCGGGTTTTGAAAAACCGACCTCCGGCGCGGTCTTCCTGGATGGCGTGGACATCGCGTCCTTCCCGCCCTACGAGCGGCCCATCAACATGATGTTCCAGTCGTATGCGCTGTTTCCGCACCTGACGGTCTGGGACAACATCGCCTTCGGCCTCAAGCGCGAAGGCATGCCCAAACCCGAAATCGAAGCACGCGTGCAGGAGATGCTCAAGCTGGTCCAGCTCGAGGCCTTCGCCAAACGCAAGCCGCACCAGCTCTCGGGCGGCCAGCAGCAGCGTGTGGCCCTGGCGCGCAGCCTGGCCAAACGACCCCAGTTGCTTTTGCTTGACGAACCCCTGGGCGCGCTGGACAAAAAGCTGCGCGAACGCACGCAGTTCGAACTCGTCAACATTCTTGAATCGGTGGGCGTGACCTGCGTCATGGTCACGCACGACCAGGAGGAAGCCATGGCCATGGCTTCCCGCATCGCCGTGATGAGCCACGGCCGCGTGCTGCAGGTCGGCACACCCAAGGAAATCTACGAGCATCCCAATTGCCGCTTTGTGGCCGACTTCATCGGCAACGTCAACATGCTGGAAGGCGAGCTCACGCTGGACGAGGCCGACCGCTGCGAGGTCACCACCGACCAGGGTGTGGTGAGCGTGGGGCACGGCATCAGCGGCACGCTGGGCATGGCGGTGGCCATCGCGGTGCGGCCCGAGAAGATCCATATCGCCAAGGCCCGCCCGTCTGGGGTCAGCAGCAACCTGTTCACCGGCAAGGTGCGCGAGATTGCCTATTTCGGCAGCTACAACACCTTCATCGTGGAAGCGGCCGGAGGGCGTACCCTCAAGATCACCGAGACCAACACCACGCGCCACGACAGCGACACGATCACCTGGGACGACCAGGTCTTCTTCTGGTGGGACGGCTCCGCGCCGGTGGTGCTGACACAGTAGGCGCAGCCCACAGGCCTCAACGATTCAATTCCCGGCGATGAACAACATCCCCTCCTGGCTTCAGCTCAACCTTGGGCGGCGCTTCGTGATTGCCGTGCCTTATGTCTGGCTGCTGCTGTTTTTTGTGCTGCCTTTCCTGATCCTGCTGCGCATCAGCGTGACGGACATGGGAGGCGGCGTCGATCCCTTCGCGCCGCTGATAGAGACGGTGAAGGGCTCCTGGCACGTCCTGCTGCGCTACAACAACTACGCGTCCATCTTTATCGACAACGCGCAGGACGCCGTGGGCGGCTTCGGCAACACCATCTACATGGAGGCCTACAAAACCTCGCTGAAGTACGCCTTGCTGACCACGCTGTCCTGCCTGGTCATAGGCTATCCCTTTGCGTACTTCATCGCGCGCTCGCGGCCCTCGATACGCCCGGCCTTGCTGATGCTGGTGATGCTGCCGTTCTGGACCTCCTTCCTGCTGCGTGTCTATGCCTGGAAGGGCATACTGGCCGACCAGGGTGTGCTCAACAACCTGCTGCTGTCGCTGGGCATCATCCAGGAGCCCATGGTGATGCTTTACACCGACGTCTCCATGCTGGTGGGCATGACCTATGTGTACTGCCCTTTCATGATCCTGCCGCTCTATGCCAACCTGGTGAAGATGGATTTTCGCCTGCTGGAAGCCGCGCACGACCTGGGCGCCAGCGCCTGGAAGGCCTTCTGGCTGATCACCGTGCCGCTCAGCAAGTCGGGCATCGTGGCCGGCTCCATGCTGGTGTTCATTCCCAGCGTCGGCGAGTTCGTGATCCCCTCGCTGCTGGGCGGCGCCGAAAACATCATGATCGGCCGCGTGGTCTGGGACGAGATGTTCAGCAGCAACAACTGGCCGCGTGCGTCGGCGCTCGCGGTGGTGATGATTTTGCTGATCCTGGTGCCGCTGGCTTTTTATTACCGCTCCAGCAGTGATCGCGATGCGCGGGGAGGGCGCTGAAATGAAGCTCAGCCTGAGGGGTTTTTCGCGCTTGGTGGAAAACAATGTGGGCAGGCTCTGGATGGGGGTGGTTTACCTCTTTCTTTACATCCCGCTGTTTTTCCTCATCGTCTTTTCTTTCAACAGCACGCGGCAGGACGGCGTTTTCACCGGCTTTTCCACGCGCTGGTATGAAGCACTACTGGCGGACTCGCGGCTGGTTGAAGGTTTCTTCCTGTCGCTCAAGGTAGCGCTGATCACCGGCACGCTGTCGGTGGTGCTGGGAACCTTTGCAGCCTTTGTGCTGGTGCGTTACCTGCGCTTTACCGGGCGCACGCTGTTTTACGGGCTGGTCAACGCGCCCCTGGTCATGCCCGAGGTCATCATCGGGCTGTCCTTGCTGCTGCTGATGGTGGCGGTGCAACGCGCCGTGGGCTGGCCTGACCGAGGCTTCATCACCATCGTGACCGGCCACACCTTGCTGGGCATGGCCTACGCAACCGTGGTGGTCCAGTCGCGCCTGAGCGAAATGGACCGCACCCTCGAGGAGGCCGCCATGGACCTGGGCTGCCGGCCCATGCAGGTGTTTTTCCTGGTGACCCTGCCCAACATCGCGCCGGCTCTGGTGTCAGCCTGGCTGTTGACCTTCACGCTCTCGTTTGACGACGTAGTGATTTCGGAGTTTTTGTCGGGCCCCGGCGTGACGACCCTGCCGCAGGTGATCTTCAGCTACGCCCGCCGCGGCGTGAACCCGTCGATTTACGCGGCGGCAACGATCCTGATCACGGTGGTGTCGCTGGGCATCATCAGCTACAGCATTTATGTGATGCGCCGGCAAAAGCGCCTGGACCGCGAGATCAGCGCGGCGGCTCGACCGGAGCAGGCTTTTCCAGACCCCGTCCCGGCAAAGTAGCCAGCACCACGCCGGCCAGCGCGATGCCGAAGGCGCCGATCTGGGTGGGGTTCAGTGTTTCGCCCAGCACCATGACACCGACCGCGGCGGCGCTGATGGGCAGCAGCACGGCAAACACGCCGGCCTCGTTGGCCGGAATAGTTTTGAGGCCTGTCATCCACAGCCACACCGTCCAGACACTGGCGGCCAGCGAATAAAACACCAGCAACAGCCAGAGGGAGGGCGCGACCCCGCTGAAGTCAAAACGCCAGGCCGCCCACAGGCCCAGCGGCGTGACGAGCGCAAAACCCCAGAGGTTGATCAGGGCCGAAATGCGTTTGGGGCTCAGCACGCCGGTCAGCTTCTTGCCAATCACTGCATAGAAGGCCTCGCACAGGACCGCGCCCACCAGCAGCAGGTTGCCCAGCCAGGCGTAGCTTGGCGCCAGCTCGGTTTGCGGCGCCGCGGCGGCGTGCCCCGCTGATGGATTCTTGGCCAGCGACACCAGCGCGATGCCGACCACGGCACAGGCGACCGCGCCCCATACCCGCAGGCTGATGCGCTCGCGCAGGAAAAGCCAGCTCATGAGCGCGACGGCGGCCGGAATGGAGGCCATGATCACGCCGGCCGCGACGGCGCTGGTCATGCTCACGCCGAACAGCATGCAGAGGGAAAACAGGAAGTTGCCCAGGAAGGACTCCAGGAACAGCAGGCGAGCGGTTTGCCGGCTCATGGGAGCCTCTCCAGCCGGTTTTTTGAGCCAGCGCAGCATGGCCGCGCCCCCTATGCCAAAACGCAGCCAGGCGAGCAAAAAGACGGGCAGGGCGGCGACCAGGGGTTTGGACAGCGCGACATAGCTGCCCACCAAAGACATGCTGAGCCCGAGACAGGTGTAAGCCACAATGCGGTTCATTAAACTGGGAGTTCCTGTTGCAGCGGCCCTGCGGCCCGTCGGTTGCATGGGCCGGCAGGGGATGTCGGCGCAGGCCGGAATCATGCCTTAGTTTTTCCGGACCGGATCTCCTCACCTTCCGATACCCAGGGTTCCACGCGATGACAACTCTCGACACTCGCCATGTTTTTGTCTACGGCACCCTGCGCAAAGGGGAAGAGCGTGACATCAACCGCTTGCGGCCCGCGCCGCAGTGGGTGGGGCGGGCCCAGGTGGCCGGCGTCATGCATCATCTGGGAAGCTACCCAGGCCTGGTGCTAGGCGGGACGGATGTCGTGCGCGGCGAGGTCTATGCCGTGAGCCCCGAGTTGGAGCGGGTGCTCGATGAGATCGAGGAGGTCTGGCCGCAGCAAACCGGTGAATACACCAAGCGCGAAGTGGTGGTGCAGCTGGACAGCACGCCCCCGCGCGAACTGCTGTGCGTGCTCTATGAAATTTCGCCGGAGCGCACCCGGGGCAAGCCCGTCATTGCCGGCGGCGACTGGGTGCTGCACCGCACCGGCCGCCAGGCCTGAATTCCAGGGCGCCTGCTGCAAGCGCGCCAGGTCCCTCTTTGCTCCTGGCTCAACCGCGCTGCTGCTGCGCCGTTTCTGCCCTGCGCGGAGCCGTGCCGCATATTTCACGATCCAATAAATTAATTTCACAATGCAAAAATCATAAATGCTGCGCTGCAGAAATATTTCTCAATCCGAGAAATATCATTTTGTATTGCGATATTTTATTGGTAGTCCATTGATTTTATTGAATTTTATTCTTATCTTATATAAGACATAAGAGCTTCACAAAGTCTTGTAGAAGACTTAAAGTGAGTCCATCGCAGTCACCACTTTTTCTCTTCTTCAATTCTTTCAACTCAAGGAGCCCACCATGCCACAAACCCTGACTGAACAACTGAGCCGCGACCAGCAGATTTCCGCCCTCGAAAAAGAATGGGCCACCAACCCCCGCTGGAAGGGCATCAAGCGCGGTTACAGCGCGGCCGACGTGGTCCGCCTGCGCGGCTCCTTTCCGATTGAACACACGCTGGCACGCCGCGGTGCCGAAAAGCTCTGGGACCTGGTCAACAACGAGCCTTACGTGAACTGCCTGGGTGCGCTCACGGGCGGCCAGGCCATGCAGCAGGTCAAGGCCGGCGTCAAAGCGATTTACCTCTCGGGCTGGCAAGTCGCCGCCGACAACAACAGCTACGCCTCCATGTACCCCGACCAGTCGCTGTACCCGGTCGACTCCGTGCCCACCGTGGTTGAGCGCATCAACAACACCTTCCGCCGCGCCGACGAGATCCAGCATTCCAAGGGCATAGACGCCGGCGACAAGGGCTATATCGACAACTTCGCGCCCATCGTGGCTGATGCCGAAGCCGGTTTCGGCGGCGTGCTCAATGCCTTCGAACTGATGAAGGCCATGATCAAGGCGGGCGCCGCCGGCGTGCACTGGGAAGACCAGCTCGCCTCGGTCAAGAAATGCGGCCACATGGGCGGCAAGGTGCTGGTGCCTACAGCTGAAGCCGTGCAAAAACTGGTGGCAGCCCGCATGGCCGCCGACGTTTGCGGTGTGCCCACGCTGGTGATTGCCCGCACCGACGCCGAGGCGGCCGACTTGCTGACCAGCGACTACGACGAAAACGACAAGCCTTTCATCACCGGCGAGCGCACGTCCGAAGGCTTCTACAAGACGAAAAAAGGCATTGACCAGGCCATCAGCCGCGCCATCGCCTACGCCCACTACGCCGACCTGGTGTGGTGCGAAACCGGCACGCCCGACCTGGAGTTCGCCAGGAAATTTGCCGAGGCCGTGCACAAGGTGCACCCCGGCAAACTGCTGGCCTACAACTGCTCGCCGTCCTTCAACTGGAAGAAAAACCTCGACGACGCGACCATTGCCAAGTTCCAGAAAGAGCTGGGCGCGATGGGCTACAAATACCAGTTCATCACCCTGGCCGGCATCCACTCGATGTGGTTCAACATGTTCGATTTGGCCCAGGACTACGTCAAACGCGGCATGTCGGCCTATGTCGAGAAGGTGCAGGAGCCTGAATTCGCGGCACGCGATCGCGGCTACACCTTTGTGTCGCACCAGCAGGAAGTCGGTACCGGCTACTTCGACGAAGTCACCACGGTGATCCAGGGCGGCAAGTCCAGCGTGACCGCGCTGACCGGTTCCACCGAAGAAGAGCAGTTCCACTGAACTGGTTTCATTCCAACGATTACCCAGACGCTGGAGCCTTCGCGGGCGCAGCTTTCAGCCCGGACAGGACCTTAGGGCCTGTCCGGGCTTTTTTGCGGGTGCTTTTTGGCGTAGAGTGATGTTTGTTACATAGAACACGACTTTGAACATCAACTGGAGGAGGCTGCCGTGTCGGACTTAACCGTGGGTTTCAAGCGTATTTCCTGTCCCGATTGCGAGGGTTCCGGTGAGCTGCGCATCGAGAGCGAAAACATCAACGAACACTTCGAGGTCGAGAAGCAGACCGTTATCACCGAATGCCCGCGTTGCCTGGGCCTGGGCTTTTTGCCGCCGGGCTCGCCGCAATAGCGCCTCGCGCAACGCTGAACCGGCACCGCGGACTGGGTTTTGCCAACCTGCCGTAAAATACGCTCATGCAATCAATCAAGCTGGAAACAGGAAGGATCGCTCGGGTTATGACACCGCGAACTACGACCTCGTTCGTTTTCTGGAGTCATCCAGGGCGCTAGTCCGCACCCCTCGGTGATTGTTAGCTACATAATTCATAGCTTAAATCCAAATCCCCCTCCATCAAAGCGCGGCATGTTCCGCGCTTTTTTGTTTTCCCATTTTTCCTGAAAAATTCATCCCATGATCCAGATCACGCTCCCCGATGCCTCCAAGCGCGAATACCCGCAAGCCGTCACGGTTGCCGAAGTTGCCGCCTCGATAGGCGCAGGCCTGGCCAAAGCCGCCTTGGGCGGTAAGGTCGACGGCAAGGTGGTGGACACAAGCTACCTGATCGCCAAGGACAGCGCAGTTTCCATCATCACAGCCAAGGATGCTGACGGGTTGGAGATGATCCGCCACTCCACGGCCCACTTGCTGGCCTATGCCGTGAAGGAGTTGTTTCCGGATGCGCAGGTCACGATTGGCCCGGTGATTGAAAACGGCTTTTTCTACGATTTTTCGTACAAGCGCCCGTTCACGCCGGAAGACCTGGTCGCGATCGAAAAGCGCATGACGGAACTCGCAGCCAAGGACGAGCCGGTCACGCGCCGCGTGCTGCCGCGCGACGAGGCCGTGGCGCACTTCAAGAGCATAGGCGAGCACTACAAGGCCGAGATCATCGCCAGCATTCCCGCCAACGAAGACGTCTCGCTCTACCGCGAGGGCGCCTTCGAAGACCTTTGCCGCGGCCCTCACGTGCCCAGCACGGGCAAGCTGAAATTTTTCAAGCTCATGAAAGTGGCCGGCGCCTACTGGCGCGGCGACCACCGCAATGAAATGCTCCAGCGCGTCTACGGCACGGCCTGGGCCACCAAGGATGAACTCCAGCAATACCTGACGATGCTGGAGGAGGCCGAAAAGCGCGACCACCGCAAGCTCGGCAAGGAGCTGGACCTGTTCCATATCGACGACCATGCGCCCGGCCTGGTGTTCTGGCACCCCAAGGGCTGGACGGTCTGGCAAGGCGTGGAACAGTACATGCGCAAGGTCTACCAGGACAACGGCTACCAGGAGGTCAAGGGCCCGCAAATCATCGACAAGACGCTGTGGGAAAAGACCGGCCACTGGGACAAGTACCGCGACAACATGTTCACGACCGAGAGCGAAAAGCGCGAATACGCGCTCAAACCCATGAACTGCCCCGGCCACATCCTGATTTTCAAACAGGGCATCAAGAGCTACCGCGACCTGCCGCTGCGCTACGGCGAGTTCGGCCAGTGCCACCGCAACGAGCCTTCTGGCGGGTTGCACGGCATCATGCGTGTGCGTGGTTTCACGCAGGACGACGGCCATATCTTCTGCACCGAGGATCAGATCCTCAAGGAATGCGTGGACTACACCACTCTGCTGCAAAAGGTGTACGCCGATTTCGGCTTCAAGAACATCATCTACAAGGTCGCTACCCGCCCCGAGGCGCGAATCGGTTCGGACGAGAGCTGGGACAGGGCCGAGCACGCACTGATGGAAAGCCTGCGCGCGTCCGGCTGTGAGTTTGAAATCGCCCCCGGCGATGGCGCGTTTTACGGCCCCAAGATCGAATACACGCTGAAAGACGCGATAGGCCGCCAGTGGCAGTGCGGCACCATGCAAGTCGATTTTTCGATGCCGGAGCGCCTGGATGCCGAATACGTCGGCGAGGACGGCAACCGCCACCGGCCGGTAATGCTGCACCGCGCGATTGTGGGTAGCCTGGAGCGTTTTATCGGGATTTTGATCGAGGAACACGCCGGCGCGCTGCCGACCTGGCTGGCCCCAGAGCAGGTTTCAGTCCTCAATATCACCGATTCGCAGGCCGAATATGCCCGGGAAGTTGCCAAAACGCTGCAAAATCAAGGGCTTAGGGTCAACCTGGACCTGCGCAATGAGAAAATTACGTATAAAATACGGGAGCACTCGATGAAAAAGCTGCCTTACATCCTGGTCGTGGGTGACAAGGAGAAGGAAGCCGGATCCGTTGCAGTGCGCGCCCGGGGTAACAAAGACCTTGGAGTGATGCCTCTTGAAGCCTTCGCTGAAACGATTGCTTCCGACATCGCCAAAAAAGCCTGATTTTTGACAAAATTGTTGATGAATTTGGCCTGTCGTCCTTACAGGACGGGTGCGAGCCGCTATAGCTTTTATAGCAAGAGTTAAAGGATAGAACCATCGCTACTGAATTTCGTGACCGCCGTCACCGTGAAGAACGCAAGCACCGCTTGAACCGTGAAATCATGGCCCCCGAAGTGCGTCTGACCGGGCCGGACAATGAGCCTTTAGGCATTGTCAGCATCGCGGAGGCCTTGCGCCTGGCAGGTGAAGCCGACGTTGACCTTGTTGAAATCTCCCCCACGGCGGTTCCGCCCGTGTGCAGGTTGATGGATTACGGCAAGTTCAAGTACGCCGAGCAGAAGAAGGCGGCGGAAGCGAAGTCCAAGCAAAAAGTGATCGAGATCAAGGAAGTCAAATTCCGGCCCGGCACTGACGATGGGGACTACAACATCAAATTGCGCAACATCAAGCGCTTTTTGGAAGAGGGCGACAAGTGCAAGATCACCTTGCGCTTTCGCGGCCGCGAAATCACGCACCAGGAACTGGGCTTGGCCCTGCTGGCGCGGATTCGCGATGAATTGGCGGATTTGATTGTGGTGGAGCAGTTCCCCAAGCTTGAAGGCAGGCAGATGGTCATGATGATCGCGCCGGGCCGCAAGAAGCCCGGCGGCAAGCCGGCAGCGGAAACTGCGGCAGCACCGGCGCCCTCGGCCACGGCCTGAGGTTAGCCAGAAGAGATACGGGTTTGCCGGATTGGTCCGGCGGGCCGTTGAGGGGATGCCGCAAGGCGTTTCCTGTGAGGGTAGGCGACAAGCCTGCTTTCCGAAAGCGACGGGGTTAAAGCCGTCGCGACCAGCGGATGTTGCAAAACATTCGCCGGCAGTGGCAAGTGTCATCACTGGCCACTGACAAGTGGCTCGGGGCCATCAAGTCTGCGGAAGGTTCGCAGCGCCTCACGAGCACAAATGAAAAGGAGCATTTACATGCCCAAAATGAAGACCAAGAGCGGCGCTAAAAAGCGTTTCCGCGTTCGTCCGGGTGGTACCGTCAAGCGCGGCCAAGCCTTCAAACGTCACATCCTGACCAAGAAGACCACCAAAAACAAACGCCATCTGCGTGGTGCGGTGACTGTTCATGAGACCAATATGGGTCACATGGCACAGATGCTCCCAGGCCAGGGCATTTAATTAACGACGAACAAGGAGTACACACATGCCTCGCGTCAAACGTGGTGTAACGGCTCGCGCCCGCCACAAAAAAGTTTTAACCCTTGCAAAAGGTTTCCGCGGCCGCCGCGGCAATGTCTTCCGTATCGCCAAAGAAGCGGTAATGAAGGCCGGGCAATATGCCTACCGTGACCGCCGTACCAAGAAGCGCGTGTTCCGCCAGTTGTGGATCGCCCGTATCAATGCTGCAAGCCGTTCATTCGGCCTGACCTACAGCCAGTTCGCCAACGGCCTGAAGAAAGCCGGCATCGAGATCGACCGCAAGGTTCTGTCCGACATGGCCATCAATGACAGCGCTGCTTTCGGCGCCATCGTTGAACAGGTGAAAGCCAAGCTGGCCGCCTGATTTTCAGGCCAGGCAGTATTGACGCTACTCAATCGCTGCCTGCGCAAGAAAATAAGGGCTGGAGCTTGAAAAGGCTCTGGCCCTTTTTTATGGTTTTTTCCGCAGTGCTTACTCTCCGCTGGCGTGATGCGAGTGCTGCCGAAAGCGCCTTTGCCGTTTTGTATTTCGAACAAGAGAACGTATGACCCAACCTGATGCCCTCCAAGAACTGGTCAGCAGCGCCCAGGCCAGCTTTGCGCAGGCCAACACGCCCGCCGATCTGGAAAACGCCAAAGCGCAGTTTCTGGGCAAGACCGGCCGCGTAACCGAGTTGATGAAGGGCATGGCGGCCCTCAGTGTGGAAGAGAAAAAATCCCGCGGTGCCGCCATCAACCTGGCCAAGCAGGCCATTGAAGCCGCGTTGAACGCGCGCCGCCAGGCGCTGGCCGATGCCGAGCTGCAAAAGCAGCTGAAAGCAGAAGCGCTCGACGTGAGCCTGCCCGGTCGCCAGCGCGTGCAGGGCGGCCTGCATCCCGTGTCGCTGACGCTGGAACGTATCGAAGGCATTTTCGGCTCCATGGGTTTCGACGTGGCCCAGGGCCCCGAGATCGAGACCGACTGGTTCAACTTCACCGCGCTTAACACGCCTGAAGACCATCCGGCGCGGTCCATGCACGACACCTTTTACGTCGAAGGCGGCACCGAGGCCGCGCCCAACCTGCTGCGCACCCATACCAGCCCGATGCAGATCCGCTATGCGGTGCAGCATGTCAAGAAGCACCGTGCCCTGATTGATGCCGGCGGCCGCATGCCCGAGATCCGCGTCATCGCGCCGGGCCGCACCTACCGTGTCGACAGTGATGCCACCCACTCGCCCATGTTCCACCAGTGTGAAGGCCTGTGGATAGGCGAGAACGTGAGCTTCAAGGACCTCAAGTTCGTCTTCACCGATTTTTGCCGCACCTTCTTTGAAAGCGACGACCTGGTGCTGCGTTTTAGGCCCAGCTTTTTCCCCTTCACCGAGCCCAGCGCCGAGATCGACATCCAGTTCCAGACCGGTCCGCTTGCCGGCCGCTGGCTGGAAGTGGCCGGCTCCGGCCAGGTGCACCCGAACGTGGTGCGCAACATGGGCCTGGATCCCGAGAAATACATCGGCTTTGCCTTCGGCATGGGCCCGGACCGCCTGACCATGCTGCGCTATGGTGTCAACGACCTGCGCCTGTTCTTCGACGGCGACATCCGCTTCCTCTCGCAGTTCCAGTCATAAGCCACAAGAACAAGAACAACAAGGTCTCACCATGCAATTCCCAGAATCCTGGTTGCGCGAATTCTGCAACCCGCCGCTCAGTACCCAGCAGCTCGCCGACACCCTCACCATGGCCGGCCTGGAGGTCGAAGAGCTCAAGCCCGTGGCGCCGCCCTTCACCAAGATCGTCGTCGGTGAAATCAAGGAGGCCGTCCAGCATCCTGACGCCGACCGCCTGCGCGTCTGCCAGGTCGACGTGGGGCAGGGTAGCCTGCTCAACATCGTCTGCGGCGCGCCCAACGCCCGCGTCGGTATCAAGGTGCCCTGCGCCCTGGTCGGCGCCGAACTGCCGCCCGGCGAAGACGGCAAACCTTTCCTGATCAAGGTCGGCAAGCTGCGCGGCGTCGAAAGCCAGGGCATGCTGTGCTCGGCGCGCGAACTCAAGCTCTCCGAAGACCACGGCGGCCTGCTCGAACTGGCTGCCGATGCGCCGCTGGGCCAGGACATCCGCGAACACCTGCGCCTGGACGACACCCTGTTCACCCTCAAGCTCACGCCCAACCTCGCGCATTGCCTGAGCGTCTACGGCGTCGCGCGCGAAGTCGCAGCGCTCACCGGCGCGCCGCTGCACACGCCGTCCATCCCGGCCGTGGCCGCGGCCGACACGACCAAGGTGCCGGTCAAGATCAGCGCCCCCGATCTCTGCGGCCGCTTTTCGGGCCGCGTGGTGCGCAATGTCGACACCAAGGCCGCGACGCCGCAATGGATGGTGGACCGCTTGGCGCGCTGCGGCCAGCGCAGCGTGACCGCGCTGGTCGACATCTCCAACTACGTGATGTTCGAGCTCGGCCGTCCCTCGCACATCTTTGACCTCGACAAAATCCACGGCGGACTTGACGTCCGCTGGGGCAAGCCCGGCGAGACGCTCAAGCTGCTCAACGGCAATACCGTGACGGTTGATGAAAAGGTTGGCGTGATCGCCGACGATGCCCAGGTTGAGTCCCTGGCCGGCATCATGGGCGGCGATGCCACCGCGGTGTCCGACGACACCAAACATGTTTACGTGGAAGCCGCTTTCTGGTGGCCCAAGTCCATTGCCGGCCGTTCGCGCCGCTACAACTTCTCGACCGATGCGGGCCACCGTTTCGAGCGCGGCGTTGACCCCGGCCAGACCGTGGAGCACATAGAGCGCATCACCCAGCTGATCATCGACATCTGCGGCACGCCGCAAACCGCCTGCGGCCCCATGGACGACCAGCAGGTCAATGTGCCCAAGGCGGCACCTGTCACGCTGCGTGTGGCGCGTGCCGCCAAGGTCATCGGCATGCCGCTCACGCAGGCGCAATGCCTGGACGCGATCCAGCGCCTGGGCTTGCCGGTGGCGCAGGGCGAGGGCACGCTGACCGTGACGCCGCCCAGCTACCGCTTTGACCTGCAGATCGAGGAAGACCTCATCGAGGAAGTGGTGCGCATGGTGGGCTACCAGCAGTTGCCCGACACGCCGCCGCTGGCGCCCATCACGGCGCGGCTGCGTCTCGAGGCCGAGCGCAGCCCCTTTGCCGTGCGCCGCGCACTGGCTTCCTTGGGCTACCAGGAAACCATTAACTTCAGCTTTGTGGAAGAGCGCTGGGAGCACGAACTCGCCGGCAACGCTAACCCCATCAAGCTGCTCAACCCGATCGCCAGCCAGATGAGCGTCATGCGCTCCTCGCTGCTGGGCTCGCTGCTGCAGGTGCTCAAGTTCAACCTGGACCGCAAGGCTTCTCGCGTGAACGTGTTTGAGTTGGGCCGCGTCTTCCTGCGTGATGCCCAGGCCCAGAACACAGACACCACCGTAGCTGGTTTCAGCCAACCCATGCGCGTCGCCGGCCTGGCCTACGGTCCTCGGGCTGCCCTGAGTTGGAGTCAGTCCGACAAGGCAGTGGATTTCTTCGACATCAAGGGCGATGTCGAGGCTTTGCTCGCGCCGCTCCAGGCGGTCTTTGCGCCCGCCGCGCATCCCGCCATGCACCCCGGCCGCTGCGCCAGCGTGTCGGTGGGCGGCAAGGCCATAGGCTTTGTGGGCGAGCTGCATCCGCAGTGGCGCCAGGGCTATGACCTGGCCCAGGCGCCACTGCTGTTCGAGCTCGAACTGGACGCGGTCCTGCAGCGCCCGGTGCCCGAGTTCAAGCCGGTCAGCAAACTCCAGCCCGTGGAGCGCGATATCGCCGTCATCGTGCCGGAGAGTGCCACACACGCCGCGCTCATGGCGGCCATTCACGGCGCGGCCACGCAAGGCCTGCTCAAGGATGCCGCCCTGTTTGACGTCTACAGGCCGCAACAGGCCAGCGCCAGCATGCAACTGGGCGAAAAAAGCCTGGCCGTGCGCTTGGTGCTTTCGAGCGACACCGCTACACTGACCGACGAGGAGATTGAGGCGGCCGTTCAGGCGGTTCTCGCGAATCTGCAGGGTCAACTCGGGGCGCGCCTGCGTGCCTGAGGCTTCCACGAACCTTCCAAAATAAAAAACGCCAGGAGCACTGCCGCATGGAATTTTCTGTAGAAAGCCTGGAGACCCCGGCACTGACCAAGGCGCATCTTGCCGAATTGCTGTTTGAGCAGATAGGGCTCAACAAACGCGAATCGAAAGACATGATTGACGCGTTTTTCGACCTGATTTCGGACAGCCTGGTGGACGGAAATGATGTAAAAATTTCCGGTTTTGGCAATTTCCAGATCCGCACCAAGGCGCCGCGTCCCGGCCGCAACCCCCGCACTGGCGAAGCCATCCCCATCCAGGCCCGTCGCGTGGTCACTTTCCACGCCAGCCACAAGCTCAAAGACCAGATTCAGGGCGAAAACCCGGCCGAATAGCCCCCGGGCTGCGCTCGCGGGCAGCGCGGACACCGTCTTATTGCACCGCAGTGGCGAGTTGGTAACTTCGTGTTACTTGTGTGACGGAGCAACAGATTTCAAAAAAGCCAAGCAACTCTTTGCGCTAACTTTCGACTTAGAGTAGATTTGGAGGTTTCCTCCTTAGCGCATTGATTTAATTGGAGAAAACTCTTCCACCCATCCCGGCGAAACGCTATTTCACTATCGGTGAAGTCAGCGATTTGTGCGGCGTCAAACCTCACGTGCTCCGTTATTGGGAGCAAGAGTTTACGCAGCTGCGCCCGATGAAAAGGCGCGGCAACCGGCGCTACTACCAGCACCATGAGGTGCTCATGATCCGGCGCATCCGCGACCTGCTCTACGACCAGGGCTTCACAATCAGCGGCGCGCGCAACAAGCTTCAGGAAATCGTCCAGATCGAACGCGACAAGCGCCGCAACGGGGAGGTCATGCTTGACGGTGTTGAAGTGCTTGAAGGCGGCGATTCGCTGCTCGAAGACTTTGAGGACTCCACCGACCAAGCCGACTTTGAAGACAGCGAACCCGAGGGCGCCGACCTGCCCACGGGGGCTGCAGCGCAGCAAAGGTTGCTGCTGGTGCGCCGCGAGTTGTTCGAAATCCGCGATCTCCTGAGCAACAACCACTGAGAAGTGCTTTGCGGCAGGCTATAATCTAAGGCTTGTCGGTGTGTGGCGCAGCCTGGTAGCGCACTTGCATGGGGTGCAAGGGGTCGAAGGTTCGAATCCTTTCACACCGACCATTAAAACCAACAGAGAGCCGGTTAGCGTTTGCTAACCGGCTTTTTTGTTTTTGTCCGCGATTACCCGGCCGTAGTTGCGCCCTCTACCGCCCGGCGAAGCGCGGCCCGCGCCAGCAGGCGCGTCGAGTCCAGGGTCGGCAAGGGCGAGTTCGCGTCACTCATGATCAGCGGAATCTCGGTGCAGCCCAGCACCACGGCATCGCAGCCTGCGCCCTTCATGCGCGACATGACTTGCTGGAAATAGGTGATCGCCTCGGGTTTGAACACGCCGTAAACCAGCTCGTCCATGATGATGCGGTTGATCTCGTCACGTTCGGCATCGGTGGGCCGCAGGAAGTCCAGCCCGCGCGCGCGGAGCTTCTCAGGGTAGACCTCGCTGCCCACCAGCCAGCGTGTGCCGGTGATACCCAGGCGGAGAAACCCACGCTGCGCGGCTTCCGCGGCGACGACTTCGGCGATGTGCAGCCAGGGCAGCGGTGATCGCGCCTCCACGTGGGCGAAGGCCTGGTGAATCGTGTTGTCGGGGCAGATCAGGAAGTCGGCGCCCGCCGCCTTGAGCTTGTGGACCGAGGCCAGCATGATGTCGCCGACGCCGCGCCAGTCGTTCTGGTAAATGCAGGCCATGTAGTCGGAGAGCGAGGGCGTGTGCAGCGATACCTCGGGATGGGCGTGCGGGCCCAGCAGCTTGGCGCCTTCGGTGCAGATGGTCTGGTAACAAAGCGCCGCGCCTTCCGCGGAGCAGCCGACGATGCCGATGTGTTGGGGTTTGGTGCTGGGGTTCATGGGCTTGGATGGGTGTTGATGTGCGAAGGCCTGTTTGCCGGCACTTGTTGGATCAGCTAGCGCCGCTGCTGCGTGTTTTCAATCCCCCGGAAAACCCTGAGCGCGCGGCTGCCTGTTCTGTTTATTTGCCGATGGAGTCGGCAAGAAATGCGACCAGCTGGCGTTGCGCTGTGTTCAGGGGCATGGGCGACGAGACCAAGGCCAGCTCGGTGGGCGGCAACGGCGGAAACCCGTCTGCCTCGCCCAGCGCGCGATGCTCCGGCAGGACGGCCGTCGTCGGCAGCACACTGATGCCCAGGCCCGATGCGACGGCGGCCTGTATGCCGGTGAGGCTGTGGCTGCCAAATACCACGCGCCAGCGTTTGCCGATCTTGTCCAGCGCCCGGACGGCGCGCTGCCGGTAAACGCAGCCTTGCGGGAACACGGCCAGCGGCACTTCTTCGTTGTTGGGCATGGCAGTCTTTCCCGTGACCCACACGAGGGATTCGGGCCAGGATGCGATGCATTCTCCGCTGCCGGGTTCCCGCTTGACCAGCGCGATGTCGATCTCGCCCAGGTGCAGCTTGTGGTGCAGGTCTGTGCTCATGCCGCTCACGGTGTCCAGCCGTACGCCCGGATGGATGGCCAGGAAGTCCGACAGCATGGCTGACATACGCTGCGCGTTGAAGTCCTCGGGCACGCCCACGCGCACCGGCGCCAGCACCGTGGGGGCTGACAGCATGTCTTCGGCCTCCTGGGCAATCGCAAGCAGGCGGCGCGCATAGGCAGCGAGGATCTCGCCGTGCTCGGTGGGGCTGACGCGCTTGCCTGTCCTGTCACGCGTTAGCAGGGCGCGGCCGACGTTGTCTTCCAGCTTGCTGATTTGCTGGCTCACGGTGGACTGGGTGCGGTGCACGCGCTCGGCGGCACTCACGGCGAAAAGCCGGCGTCTGGACCTGTCTTCAGCCGCCGTCCGGCAGGCCCGCATGGAGCTGGCCGCCTGCTTCCAGCTCGCGGCCAGATTCGGCCTGGAAGAAGGTATCTGCAACCACTTCTCCGCGCTCGTGCCGGGCCATGAGGACCTGTTCTTCGTGAACCCCTACGGTTACGCCTTCCGGGAAATCACCGCGTCGCGCCTGCTGGTCTGTGACTTTGACGGCAATGTGCTGGACGGCGAGGGCCAGCCCGAGGCGACCGCGTTTTTCATCCATGCGCGCCTGCACCGCTTGCAGCCGCGCGTGCGCGTCGCCTTTCATACCCATATGCCCAACGCCACGGCGCTCAGCATGCTGGAAGGCCCGCCGCTGCTGTGGCTGGGCCAGACCGCGCTGAAGTTCTACGGGCGCGTCGCGGTCGACGAGCACTACAACGGCCTGGCGCTTGACAACTCCGAGGGCGACCGCATCAGCGCCACGCTGGGCGACGCCGACGTGGTGCTTCTCAAGAACCACGGCGTGATCGTGACCGGCCCCACGGTGGCCGAAGCCTGGGATGACCTGTATTACCTGGAGCGCGCCGCCGAAGTCCAGCTCAAGGCCATGAGCACGGGGCGGCCGCTGCGCGGCATTCCGCATGAGGTGGCGCAGCGCGCCTACGAGCAGATGCGGGTGGGTGACCCCGCGAGTGCGCGGGCGCACCTGGACAGCATGCTGCGCCTTCTGGAGAAAGACGGCGTGCGGTTTTAGGCCGGCTCGGGCACCGGTTCGGCCGCCGCGGCCTGCCCGGCAGCGGCCTCGCCTTCGCCCAGTTCACCGCCCAGCGCATCCAGCAGGTCGGGGATCAGCGAGGACAGCTCGCCGGTGATGATGGCTGCGTCGGTATCAAAGCCGTCGTCGTCCTTGCCGCTTTCCTGCACGCCGTCCAGCACTACGTCGAGCAGTTTGAGTTTTTTGAGTTGCGCGGTTTCAGTGAGCACAAAGGACACGCGCTCGTTCCAGGTCATGGCCAGCTGCGTGGGCAGCTTGCCGGCTGCGATGTGCTGGGCCACTTCGTCGATGTCCAGCGTATGGCGCGAATAGCGCACCGTCGCTTTCTGGTCGTCGGGCGTCTTGAGTTCGCAGTCGCGATCCACCGTGAAGTTGTAAGGTGCTTCGCGGGTCGACAGCCAGTGCGACATCGCGGCGGCGGCCGACATCTGCGTCTGTATGGGGCTGGCCTTGAGGCCGGGCAGGGCGCCGGGGATTTCGCTGAGCGCCTCCACCAGGTAGCTGATCACTTTGTCGGCGCCCGTGAGGTTGCCGGAATCGACCACCAGGAATTTGTTCACCGGGTCTATCCACAGCGTGGTGGTGGATCGTTTGGTGAAGGCCCGCGGCAGCAGGTCCAGCATGACTTCCTGCTTGAACTCTTTTTTGATCTTGGCGCCCACGCGCTCGCGGCCGGTTTCTTCCTTGTACTTCTCAATGCGTTCGTCCACCGCGGCCTTGACGGCCGAGGAGGGCACGGGCCGGCGCTCGGTGCACAGCCGCGCAATCACCGAGCGGCCTACGCTTTCGAGCAGCACGGTGCTTTTGTTGCCGCGCGGCGGTACCCAGCCGCTGGACTCCGGCTCGGTCGCGCCGCAGGGCACAAAGCGCTGGGACTGGAAAATCTCTTCCAGCGCCTCCAGGGGCGGCAACACAAAATCATCGGCAATGCGGAAAAAGATCGCGGTATTGAACATGGATTCCAGGGGGTGGGGAACGGGAAAAGAGCCTGGCCGCGGGGCCGGGTGAAAGCGAAGGCCTTGTGGGGGATTCGCGGGTATGCAGGAAATTTTACCGGGTCTGTTGGGGCGGGCTGTGCGGTCCGCCGGCGTTCATGCGATGTCGGCGGTATGGATGCCGAAGGCGCCCTTGCGCCTGTCTTCAAAATAATGTTCCAGGGTTTCCTTGACCGTCTTGAAGGCGATCTCGTCCCAGGGAATTTCGGCTTCGGTGAACAGCCGTGCCTCTATGGTTTCGTGGCCGGGATTGAACTCGGTGCTCAAAAGCCGCGCCCGGTAAAACAAATGGACCTGGCCGACGCGCACCACATTCATCACGGTGAAAAGGCCCAGCATTTCAAATTGCGCGCCGGCCTCTTCATCCGTCTCGCGGGCCGCGCCTTCAGCGGTGGTTTCGCCCAGTTCCATGAAGCCGGCGGGCAAGGTCCACTTGCCCCAGCGCGGTTCGATATTGCGTTTGCAGAGCAGCACGTGCGCGCCGTCCTCGCCCCAGGTGGGCACGGTGCCGACCACATTGAGCGGGTTTTCATAGTGGACGGTGTTGCAGGCCGGGCAGACCGCGCGCTCCTTGGTGTCGCCGTCATCCGGCAACCGGTAGGCCACGGCGGTGCCGCAGACACGGCAGTGTTTCAGGGGAGGGCGATGCATCAAATGAGTGTAGCGGCTTCGGCGTGCGGGCAGCCTGGCCGGCCCAGGCCGACCGGCATTTAAAAACCGGGCACAGGCCCGGTTTTTTGGGGGGGCACGGATCCGGGGTTCAAACCTTGGTCGTCTTGGTATGCTTTTCGATGAGGCCGCGCGCCGTGTCGAGCAGCTTCTTGCCGTCGAAGCCCTTTTTGTTCATGTCCTCCACCCACTCGACTTCCACCGTGCGCGATTTGCGGCGGAAGTCCTGGGCTTCGGCGGCGCTCACGGTGTAAATGATGTTGCCGCGGTCGCTGGCGGTCTTGCGGCCGGGTACGTCGTTGCCCTGCTGCACCTTGCCCAGCCAGGCCGAGGTGGCCATGCCGGAGTTGTTGTCGATGACCTTTTTGAGCTCGGGCGCCAGCGAGTTGTACTTGGCCTTGTTCATGGCCATCACAAAGGTGGTGGTGTAGAGGCTGCCGCCGGCGGGGTCGAACTCGGCATGGAACTTGGTGAGCTCGTTGACTTTGACCGAAGGCACGACCTCCCAGGGGATCACGCAGCCGTTGATGGTGCCCTTGCTCAGCGCGTCGGGAATCTGCGGCAGCGGCATGCCGACCGGCGTGGCGCCCAGCACGCCCATGAGCTTGGTCACCTGGCGGGTCGGCGCGCGCAGCTTGAGGCCGCGCATGTCGGCGATGGACTTGACGGGCTTGTCCACCGTATGGATCACGCCGGGGCCGTGCACCTGCAGCGCCAGCACCTGGGTGTCCTTGAACTCGTCGGGCGCGACCGTCTGCACGTATTCCCAATAGGCCTTGGAGGTGGCTTCGGCATTGGACATCATGAAGGGCAGCTCAAACACCTCGATGCGCGGAAAGCGTCCGGCCGTGTTGCCGGGCAGTGTCCAGACCACATCGACCACGCCGTCCTTGACCTGGTCGTAGAGCTGCACCGGCGTTCCGCCCAGCTGCATGGCCGGGTAGCCTTCAAATTTGATGCGCCCGCCCGATTCCTTTTCGACTTTTTCCATCCAAGGCTTGTGCATGGCCAGCCAGACATTGGAGGTCGGCGACATGAAGGTGTGGAACTTCAGGGTCACGGCCTGCTGGGCCAGGCTGGAGAGCGCCGGCGCGCCCAGGGCTGCGGCGGCGCCGGTCTTCAAAAGTGTGCGGCGGTGGATCATGGAAATCTCCATTGGTAAAGATGATTCGACCTTATACGAAACCCAGAAAGGCCGAACCGGTGAATTCCCTTGAATGCGGCGCGGAGGTCAATTCATGAACTTCACCAGCCAGAGGGCAATGCCCGGGAATGCCAGCATCAACACGATGCGGATCAGGTCGCTGACGAGGAAGGGAAGCACGCCGCGAAAGCTTTCGCTGAGCGGTACATCCCTGGCCATGCCGTTGACCACGTAAACGTTCAGCCCCATGGGCGGAACCAGGAGCCCGAAGGAGACCACCATCAGGATCAGGATGCCGAACCAGATGGCGAGCGACTCCTTGGGCATGCCGAAATCCAGGCCCATCACGACCGGGAAAAAGATCGGGATGGTCAGCAGGATGATGGAAAGCTCCTCGGTCACCATGCCTAGCAGGAGATGCAGCGCCACGATGGCGACCATGACCCAGATCGGCGCCAGGTTCCAGCTGGCTATCAGCCCGACCAGCTGGTGCTGTATCTGTGTCAGCGCCAGTGTCGAGTTCATGATGTCGGCGCCGATGAAGATCAGGAAAATCATGGCTGAACTGGTAGCGGTGCCGTAAAAGCAATGCTTGAACTTCTCCCAGCTCATCTCACCCTTGGCCAGCGCCGCCAGGAAGGCTGTGGCCGCACCCACGGCCGCGCCTTCGGTTGGCGAGAAGAAGCCGCCGTAAATGCCGCCAAAAACGAGTGTGAACACGGCGGCAATCGGTGCCAGCCCGATGATCAATCGCGTGTTCATTTTCGGCGGGTTCTTCAATACCTCCGGCGCATGGCCCGGCACCACACGCACGTAGACCGCGATCACCAGCATGTAGCCGAGCATCGCCAGGATGCCGGGGATGGTGGCGGCGAGAAACAGCTTGGCGATGTTTTGCTCGGTCAGGATCGCGTAGATCACCAGCGGAACGGACGGAGGGATCAGTATGCCGAGCGTGCCGGCGGTGGCCAGCGTGCCGGTGGCCAGGCGTCCTGAATAGCCGTGGCGTTTCATTTCAGGCAAGGCCACACCCGTGATGGTGGCCGCGGTGGCGACGGAAGATCCGCAAATCGCGCCGAAAGCCGCGCTGGCCATCACGGCGGCCATGGCCAGCCCGCCCTTGAGCCGGCCGGTGATGGCTGCGGTGAACTCGAACAGGGACTTGCTGATGCCGCCTTGCGTGGCGAACTGGCCCATCAGGATAAAGAGCGGGATCACCGACAGGTCATAACTGGCAAAGCGCGCGAACGCCATGCTGTTCATGAAGTTGGCAAACGGGCCCCAGCCGGTCTGCATGACGTAGCCCACGGAGCCTGCCAGGAACATGCTGATGGCGATCGGCGTGCGCAGTGCCATCAGCACGAACATCAGAACGAGGACGAAGCCCGCGATGGAAAGGCCGCTCATGCCGGACTCTCCGGCTCGACCCGGAAACCAAAGACCGCCTGATGCAAGGCAATCACCGCAGTCAGCAAAAAGCCCGGAACCATGGTGACGTAGGCATACCACTCCGGAACGCCCAGCAGCATGGTGCTGGAATTGGTCTGCCACGAGTTCAGGCCACCGAGCCCGGCGCGCCAGGCCAGCAGCACAAAGCACAGGCCGAGGAGCAGGGCTCCCAGCCGGTCCAGTTGCCTATTGACGCGATGCGGCACGCGTGCGGTAAAAAAGTCGACGATGATGTTGCCGTGTTGCAATTGGCACAGGGGCATGAACAGCCCCACGGCCGCGCCGGTGGCCAGGCCGACCAGCTCAAAGTCGCCCGGAACGGTTTTGCCCAGGGTTTCGCGGCCGATGATGCTGACACAGGTCAGCAGCGTGATCGCCGTCATCAACAACCCGGCCAGGATGGCGCTCAGCTTTGACAGGTTTTCAAGGATTTTCAAGAAAGGTCTCCGAAAAGCAGAACGTGGTTTCGAGGTGGCCCCCGGACCGCATGGGCCGATTATCAGAATTGCGGCCTCATCCGGGCAGGCGGCTTACCCGAAGAGGCCGGGGTATTTGCGCGGTGATTAAAGCAGATGCGCGTTCATCGCGCAAACCACCCGCCATGAAAAACGGCCGCGCGAGGCGGCCGTTCATGCTTGTCGCCGCCGCCTGCGGTGTGGGCGCGGACATGGGTAAAGGTGTTACGCGACCTTGATGGTCAACGTGCCCAGGCCGGCCACGCTGCCGACCATGGTGTCGCCGGAGACCACCGCCCCCACACCTTCTGGCGTGCCGGTATAAATCAAATCGCCGGGCTGCAGTTCCCAGGCCGTCGACAGGTGTTCAATGGTTTCGGCGATGTTCCAGATCAGTTTGGACACATTGCTGCGCTGGCGGTCCGTGCCGTTGACCTGGATGTACAGCTCGGCATGGTTCACGTCGCCGGCCTGGGCCGCGGGCGTGATCGGGCCTATGGGCGCGGAGTGGTCGTAAGCCTTGCCTATGCACCAGGGGCGGCCCTGTTTTTTCATCTCGCCCTGCAGGTCGCGGCGCGTCATGTCCAGGCCCACTGCGTAGCCGTAGATATGCTTGTGCGCGTCGGCGGCCTTGATGTTTTTGCCGCCCGTGCCTATGGCCACGACCAGCTCGATCTCATGGTGCAGGTTTTTGGTGAGGCTCGGGTAGGGAATGGTGCCGGTGCTGCCGCCGTCCACCGCGACAATGGCGTCGGCCGGTTTCAGGAAGAAGAAGGGCGGCTCGCGGCCGGTAAAACCCATTTCCTTGGCGTGCTCTTCGTAGTTGCGGCCCACGCAGTAAATGCGGTGCACGGGAAACCGCTCTTTGCTGCCGACGACGGGGACGGACACCGTGGCCGGTGGGGTGATGACAAAACTCATGACAACCTTTCTTCTCTGTGTATGCCCAGGGCCTGGTGCACCGGGCGGTCTGAAAAACTGAACAGCACACAAGATTGCGCCGAACGCAATTGCGCAGTGTGCCACGACGGAATCACAAAATGGTCGCGCGGGCCGAATTCAAAGGTACGGGTTTCGCCACCCTGCGTGATGTCGACCGAACCCGAGCCTTCGACCACGCTGAACACGGCGCCGTCGGTCTGGCGCCAGGGCTTGCCGGCAAAGCCCGCGGGCAGGCGCTGCATAAAGGTCGCCATGGTGGGCATGGGCGAGCCGCCCGTGGCCGGGTTCACATAGCGCAGCTTCACGCCGTCCCAGGCGTCGATGTCGGCATGGGCTTCCAGTTGATGCAGGGTCTCGCGCGTGCGTTCGTAAGGGTAGCTGAAGATGGGCGAGGTCTGGCCGAAAGGTGCGTCGTAGCGCATCGGCAGCATGTTGGCGCCGTAGCGGTGGCTGCTGATGCCCAGGGGCTTGGTGACTTCCTGCTGTTTGGCGCCGCCGTTCTCGGCAAAACCCGCGTCGAAAAAACGCAGCATGGGAATGTCCAGGCCGTCCAGCCAGACCACCGGCGCGTCGGATTCGACGCGGCCTTCAAGGCCGTGGTCGTGCCAGGTCCAGCTGGGCGTGATGATGAAGTCGCCGGGCTTCATCAGCGTGCGCTCGCCGTCGACGGCGGTGAAAGCGCCGTGGCCTTCAACGACAAAACGCAGCGCGCTTTGCGTGTGGCGGTGGCTGGGTGCGATTTCACCGGGCAGGATGACCTGCAGGCCGGCGTAGAGCGACTGCGTGATGCAAGACTGCCCGCGCAGGCCGGGGTTTTCCAGGATCAGCACGCGACGCACCGCCTCTTCGGCGGTGATCAGTTCGCCCGACTGCATCAGGAAGGGACGCACGTCGGCATATTTCCACAACGCCGGCTGGCAGGGCGTGTTCGGCGACTGCGGCACCAGGGCGTGCAGCACTTCCCAGAGCGGCGTCATGCTGTGCGCCGAAATGGCCTCATAAAAAGCCTTGCGCGCGGCGCCGTTGGGCACGGCGCACTGGCCGTGGGCGGGGGGAGGGGGCGTCATGTCCATGAGGGGTGTCCTTCTTTGGTTAGAGATCGCCGTCGTTGTCGAAATACACGCCGTCCCGCGTGAGCAGCTGCTGCAGCTGCTTCACGTCGGTCTCGGCAAAACTCCGGCCCGCGCCGGGCATGGCCGCCGCCGTGCCGGCCGCTTGGCCCATCACAAAGCAGCCGCCGCTGGCGCGTGCGGCCGACTGGCCCTCATGCGTCATCGAGGCGCAGCGCCCGGCCACCAGCAGGTTGGCCACGCCCTGGGGCACCAGCATGCGCCAGGGCAGCTCGTTGTAGGTGCGGCCTTCAGCGGCGTCGACGTTGCGCGGAAACTGCCAGTCGATGCGGCCGTCGGCATGCAGCTCCATGGGCCAGGCGTTGATGCCGATGGCGTCTTCAAAACGGGCCGAGGAAAGGATGTCTTCGCCGCTCAGTGCGTACAGGCCTTTGATGCGGCGCGTCTCGCGTATGCCCACCTGGGGTGCGATGTCGACGATGGCGGAATCCGCGAAACCCGGCACTTCATTGCGCAGGAAGCGGAAGTATTCGGTGATCTGGCGCCGGCCCTCGAGTTCGCCCTCGCTCAGTTGCCGCGCGTCGGTGGCGTCCATGGCCGTGCCCTGGGCGTTGCGGATTTGCGTGACGTTGGCGCGCCATTCGGCCGGGTTCTTTTGCGGCCTGAGGATGGCGCCCTCGCGCGGAAACTTGTAGCGGCCCGGCTCACGTGCCTGGCTTTCGGCCATCAGCGTGTTGATGGCCTTGAACTCGCCGACGGCCGCCAGCGCGCGCGACGCGTCGACATGGCCGACACGGAACATGGTCGAGGGAAACAGCGCACTGCCGTGGCCGTCGCCGAGCTCAAACGGCACACCCGCGAAGTTCGCCACATCGGCATCGCCCGAGCAATCGATAAAACGTGTGGCGCGTATCGCCTGGCGGCCCGACTTGGTTTCCACCACCAGGGCGCCGATTTGGTCACCCTCCATCACCACGGCCGCGGCCCAGGCATGAAAGAGGATGTGCACGCCGGCGGCCACCAGCAGCTGGTCGGCCGCGCATTTATAGGCCGACACGTCATAGGAGCGCACGCGTATGCGGCCCTGCATGCCGTCCTGCGGCGCATTGAGGCCGCCCAGCGCGTCAATGCGCTGCAACAGGTCGTCGGCGACGCCGCGCACCACCTGCCGCATTTCGCCGTTCTTGCGGCCGTACAGGCCCGCGAAATTGGTGACGCCACCAGCCGTACCCATGCCGCCCAGGAAACCGTAGCGCTCCACCAGCAAGGTGCGCGCGCCATGCCGCGCGGCACTGACGCTGGCAGCCAGGCCGGCGGGGCCGCCGCCAATCACAACGACGTCAAATTCGCCGTAGATAGGTAGACTGCGCGCGGGTTCGGTGATCAAGTTGCACCCCCGTCCAGGCTCACTGCGTGTAGCCTGTTCCCCCCTTGAGGGGGCGGCGCCTGCGGCCTGGCAAAGCCGGTTCCGCGGCCCCCACTGGTTGTGCTCCCAGAACTCTTAAGCCCAGCATGAGCCGCGGAACCGGCTTTGCCGGGCCGCAGGCGGGCGGCCTCCTCGGGGGGCAGAGAGCTACACGCAGTGAGCGAACGTGGGGGCATCATTACTCCAGCTTGATGCCGCGCGACTGGATGATGCCGCCCAGGATGGCGGCTTCGTCCTTCACGCGGCTTTTGAGGCCATCGGGCGAAGTGCCCACGGCCTGCCAGCCCTGGTTAAACAGTTTTTGCCGGGTGTCGGCGTCGCGGATGATGCGCGGCACTTCCTGCGCCAGCCGTGCCTGGGCAGCTTTGGAGAGGTTTGCCGGGCCTATCAGCGCCGTCCACACCTCGAGGTTGACCTTGCTCACGCCGGCGTCGGCCAGCGGCGGCACCTCGGGCACCAGCGAGGAGCGCCCGCCGGCCAGGCCTATGGCCTTGAGCTTGCCGGCGCGCACATGCGGCATGGCCACGCCCGGCGGAATCAGCGCCATCTGGATCTGGCCGCCCAGCATGGCGGTGACCACCTGCGGGTTGCCGGCAAAGGGCACGTGCACCGGCGTAAGGCCGGGCACGCGGCTTTTGAGCAGTTCCATGCCCAGGTGGGCGACCGAGCCGTTGCCGACCGAGCCGTAGTTCCATTGGGCGCCGCCCTGGCGCGCGGCGGTGAAGAAGTCGGCCCCGCCGGGCTCGTTCGCGGGCGCCACCAGCACCAGCGGCGCGGTGGCCAGCAGCGAGATGGGCGTGAAATCTTTGGCTGGGTCGTAAGGCAGCTTGGGATACAGCAGCTTGGCCGAGGTCAGGTTGCCGTTGATGACGACACCCAGCGTGTGGTCGTCGGTGGCCTTGGCGACCTGGTCGGCCGCGATATTGCCCGATGCGCCGGGCTTGTTGTCGATGACCACCGGCTGGCCGAGCGCGCGGCTCAGCGGCTCGGCCAGGGTGCGGGCCGCCATGTCGGGTGTGGAGCCGCCTGGAAATCCCACGATGATGCGCACCGGTTTTGTCGGCCAGGCGGTGGGGGCCGCCGCTGCGGCTGGTTGCGCGCAGGCGGCGAAAAATACGGTGGAAAACAAGGCGAAAAAAGGCTTCATCACGGTCCCTGAGGCTTTAAAGCTTTATTGGAACAGTTTTGACGGCTCGATCCCGTCGTACATCCACTTCAGGCCGGCGAAGCCCGCGCTTTCGGTGCCGCTCTGGAACATCTGGTTGCGAAGTTCGCGCTGCACGCCGGCCGCATGGTAAATATCGCCATAAAAACGAGCGGTCAGCTGCACGCGACCGGTGCGCAGGTAGCGCTTTTGCTGGTACTTCTGGAACGCTTTTTCCACGTCGCCGCGGGTATGACGCAGCGCTTCGCGCAGGACTACAGCGTCTTCGATGGCCTGGCCTGCGCCCTGGGCCAGGTACTGCAGCATGGGGTGGGCCGCGTCGCCCAGCAAGGTCACGCGCCTGTCTGTCCAGTTCTTCACCGGTTCGCGGTCGCACAGCACCCACATCTTCCAGGTCTCTATCTTGCCCAGCAGTTCCTTGACCTGCGGGCATGCCCCGGCGAAACGCTCGTTGAGCTCGGCCGTGTCGCCAAAGGTGTTCCAGCCTTCGTCGTATTTATTGCTGTGGAAGACCGCGACCAGGTTGAAGAGTTCGCCGCGGCGCAGCGGGTAGTGCACCAGGTGGGTTTTTTCGCCGCCCCAGAGCAGCACGTCGTCGCTCCACAAATGGGCCGGAACATCCTCGCGCTTGAGCACCGCGCGGTAGGCGATGTGGCCGGACACGCGGGGCTTGCCGTCGCCGACCACGGCCTCGCGGATGCGGCTCCACATGCCGTCGGCACCTATCAGCGCGCTGCCTTCAACGACTTCACCGCCTTCAAGTTTCACAGTCACGCCGTCGGCCGACTGGTCATAGGACTCCACCTTGGCATGCGTGCGCAGGGTGATGTTGGGCTGGGCGCGGCAGGCGTCCAGGAAGACCTGGTGCAGGTCGGCGCGGTAAATCACGCCGTAGGGGAAGCCGTAAGTCGCTCGGGCCAGGTCGCCCAGCGGCACGCGCACGACTTTCTCGCCGGTGCGCACGTCGTTCATGCCCAGGCCGGTGGGGAAGAAGGCCACGCGGTTGATGGCCTCGGTCAGGCCCAGGTAGTCGAACATGCGGAAGATGTTGGGGCTCAGCTGGATGCCGGCACCGATCTCGCCGAAGCTCGCCGCCTGCTCGAACAGGGTCACACGGTGACCGTCCTGGGCCAGCACCATGGCCGCGGCCAGCCCGCCAATGCCGCCGCCCGAGACGAGGAGAGGAAGTGCGGATGTTTGTGCCATAGGTGAGAGATGGGTAAAGGCTGGGCCAGGGAGGGCTTGGGTCGGATGCCTTTATGATAAGTATACTTATTAATAGGGTGCTCGGTACCTTGGTAGTTACCCTGAATTGCAAAGCGGGCCGTTAAACTCCGCACATGGCAAAAACATTTAATTTCAGTGAAGCTCCCGGGCACCTGATCCGCCGTGCGCAACAGCTCGCGGTGGCGATTTTCATGGAGGAGACGGCCGGTTTCGATGCCACACCGGTGCAGTTTGCCATCCTGAATGCTTTGATGGACGACCCCGGCGAAGACCAGATCACGCTGTCGGGCCGGGTGGCCTTCGATCCGGCCACCTTCGGCTCGGTGATAGGGCGGCTGGAAGCCAAGGGCTGGGTCAAGCGCGAGGCCGACCCCTCCGACAAGCGCCGCAAACTGCTGTGGACCACGCCCGAGGGCGAAAAAATCGCGCTGCAGATGAAGCGCGCCGTCGGCAAGACCCAGCAGCGCATCCTGGCCCCGCTGGACGAGAACGAGCGGGTCCAGTTCAACCAGTTGCTGGCCAAGCTGGTCACCGGCCACGAGAATGACGGCCGTTAGGCCGACACGTCAACAAACAATAAAAAACAAAAACGGGGCTTTTTAGCCCCGTTTTTTTATTGGATCCGGCGAAGCCTCACGCCATACTTCAGGCCGACTTGGCGAGCAGGTCGAAATGCTCCACTGTGGGCGGGCCGGCAAAAAACGGCCCGACGATGGCGCGCCAGTCGGCAAAAGCCGGCGACTGGCGGAAGTCGACGGTGTGGTTTTCCAGCGTATCCCAGAAAATCTGCAGGATGTAGCGCTCGGGGCTTTCAATGCCCTTGTTGACCTTGAAACCCTGGAAGCCCTTGGCCTTGGAAATCACCTCCCGCAGGCCGCGCTGTATGGCTTCGTCAAAGGCGGCCTGCTGGCCGGGGTGGATGCGGATGTCGGCGAGTTCGAGAATCATGAAAAAAACACTCCTTTGCTTCGATGTCTCAGTATTGGGTTGCCGGTAACTGTACCGTCAATCCGTCCAGTGCCGGCGTGAGCTTGATCTGGCAGCTCAGGCGGCTGGCGGCAGTGCGCGGCGCGGCGGTGAATTCCAGCATGCCCAGTTCCTCGCCATCGGGCGGCGGCAGGCTGGACGCGAAGGGCTCCTGGACATGCACATGGCAGGTGGCGCAGGTCAGCAGCCCGCCGCAGTCGGCCGCGATGCCGTCAATGCCGGCCGCCACGGCTGCCTCCATCAGGCTTTTGCCGGGCTTGCCTTGTACCGAAGTGGCGCGGCCGTCGGCTGCGATGAAATGAAGGGTGATCATGAAGTGGGGCGGTTTCGTCAAATGCGGCTGAAGTATTCGCGGCGCTGCCAGTCGTCCTTGTCTTCGGCATCGGCATGGCGCTTGATTTCGGCTTGTTTGATGTGTGTGAAGCAGTTGATGAAAGTGTCGCCCAAGCCTGCCACCAGCGTGGCGTCGGCTTTGAGCGCCTCCAGCGCCTCGCCCAGGCTGGTGGGGATTTTCTCGGCGCTGCCGCCATAGGGCGCGTCGGTGGCTGGCGGGGCCTTGAGGCGGCGCGTGATGCCGTCCAGCCCGGCATGGATTTGCGAGGCGATGTAGAGATAAGGATTGGCGGCGGGCTCGCCCAGGCGGTTTTCGATGCGCGTGCTGTTGTCATTGCACTGGCCGATTACGCGCAGCATGGCGCCGCGGTTGTCGCGGCCCCACAGGATGGACTGCGGTGCCAGCGCGTTGGGCCGGAATCGCCCGAAGCCGTTGATGGTGGGCGTGCAAAAAGCCGTCATGCCGTGCGCATGCGCCAGCAGCCCGGCCAGGTAGTGCTCGCCGGTTTCCGAGAGCGTGAATTGCGCATCCGTCGGCGTGCTGCCGGCGGCCGGGCTGGCGCGCTTGAACAGGTTGGTGCCGGTTGTCAGGTCCACCAGCGATTGGTGCAGATGCCAGCCGCTGGACATGATGTTGGGAAAGGGCGGGCGGCACATAAACGTCGCGTGGTAGCCGGCGCGCCGCAGCGCCTGTTTCACCGCGCTGCGAAACAGCACCATGTTGTCGGCCGCCGCCAGCGCGTCAGTGGCTTCGAATACCGCCTCGACCTGGCTGGGGCCAAGCTCGATTTCCAGCGACAGCAGCGGCAGGCCCAGCGCCTGCGCCGTGCGCTGCACGATGCGCAGCGGCTCCTCGGCCATGTCCGCCCACTGTTCGGACAGCAGCTGGTAGCCGGGGTGGATCATGCTCACCTGCGGCGGCAGGCCGGGCCAGCCGGCCAGTTCGGGGTCCAGTTGAGGATGCGGCCCGCCTTCGTTGACGCGGTAGATATGGAATTCGATTTCCAGCCCGCACTTCATGCCGTAGCCGGCCTCGGCCAGCTTGGCCAGCGCGTCTTGCAGCACGCGGCGCGTGTCGAGTGCCACCGGCTTGCCGTCGGGAAACCAGGGCTGGCATTGCAGCCAGCCGGTTTTCTCTGCCCACGGCAATTCTTTCAAGCTGGCCGGGTCGGCCAGCAGCATCACATTGCCGCCGAATTCAAAACCGGGCAGGCCCGCGGCGCCGCCGGCCTCGAACACCTTGTAGGCGGTGCGGTCGGCCGTGTCCTTGAGCAGCAGCGTGCTGACCATGCCCACGCCGTCGGCCATGGCCTGCGCTGCGGCGGCCGCCACCAGCGTCTTGCCGCGCAGCATGCCGTGCAGGTCGCACCAGGCAAAACGCAGCAGCTCCAGGCCGCTGGCCTCGATGCGCCGCAGCGCCTCGGCCTGGGCGGCTTGCCGCGCGGCGTCGTGCACGCCGCATTGCGCCGCGAAGCTCATGATTGCGTGGCGGTGTCGGCCGAAGCGGGCGAGGGGGCTTTGGCGTCCAGCCAGGGCGCGCCCTCGCGTTTGGCGCGTGCGTTTTGCTGCCACCACTGGGCCCATTCGCCGGCCGGGGCGATGCCGTCCACCGTATCCGGGCCAGTGATCATTGCGGCCTGCGCGGGGTCGGCGATGCCGGGTGCCACGCCGCCGTTCTGCACGGTCTCAATTGCCTTGAGCAGCACGCGCCGGTTCGCCATGATGACCTTGTCGGAGGTGGCCAGGTGTTCGCGCGTGCGGTCCTGGATGGCACCCATGCTTTCCACCGCCCACTGGTCGTGCACATTGATGTCTTCCTCGCCCATGCCCAGGTAGGTGGTGCTCATCTGCTCCTCAGCATTAAAGCCCCAGTCGTTGTGGCGGCCGGCCTTGGGGATGTAGTCGGGCAGGGCGATGAACTGCTGGCGCTGCGCGCGCATGCTTTCGCGGTCCAGCGGGCCGGCAAAGCTCGTGAAGAAGGTGTACCAATAGGTGTGGGTGTCGTCCACCGGCACATGCATCTGCGTGATGGTCATGGTCTCCGACAGCGGGATCACAAAGGTGGCCGGGAAGATGGCGTTGGTCACGCGCACGTGGGTGAGCTTGTCGGTCATGGCGCGCAGCGCGGTCAGCTGCATGCCCCAGGGCTTGTTCTCGAAGCTGATGTCGGGCTGGGCGAACTCGCGCATGATGCGTGTCATTGGCCACTGCTCGCCGTCCTTGCTGCCGGCGCTGGCGCTGCGAAACTGCTTGCCGGCCGGGTTCTCGCCGATTTGCTCCAGCGGGTCGTCCTGCAAAAAGCGGTGCAAAAAGGACGGGTGCGCCGGGTCTATGCCCACTTCAAAGGACTGCAGCCAGTTGGCGTTCCACAAACCCTTGAAGGCAAAGCTGTGCGTGGCCGGCGCGGTAAAGCAGTCAAAAGCCGGGAAGGGCGGCGGCGTGCTGCCCTCGTCGCCCAGCCAGGCGAACAGTACGCCGGCCTTTTCACTCACGGGGTAGCTGCGCTGGCGTATGCGCTCGCACAGCTTGCTGCCGGTGGGTTCGGCCGGTGTTTCCAGGCAGCGGCCATCGGTCGCGAACTTCCAGCCGTGAAAAGGGCAGCGCAGGCCGCCACCCTGTTCCAGGCTTTCGCGCCGGCCGAAGGACAGGTCGGCGCCGCGGTGGGCGCAATCGCGGTCCAGCAGGCCCCAGGCGCCGGAGGCGTCCTTGAACAGTACCAGGTCCTGGCCGAAGAGTTTCAGCGCCTTGACCGGGCGGATGGCCATGCGCGGGTCCAGCGCCGGGTTGAACTCATCGACCAGCGCCGCAGGCTGCCAGTACCGGCGCAGCAGCTTGCCGCAGGGCGTGCCCGCGGTGATGCGGGTCAGCAGTTGGTTTTGTTCAGCGTTCATGGCGAGGCCTTGTCGTGCAGGGTAAACCTAAAAACGGTATCCCAAATTTAAAATTCAGTGTACATTCGCAGTCATGAACTTGCAAGAAACCGTGTTGATGCAGTTGCGCGATCTGATTCTGCGCGGCGAGTTCGAGCCCGGCCAGCGGCTGGCCGAGCAGCAACTGGCCGAGCGCCTGGGCGCCTCGCGCACACCGGTGCGGGCCGCGCTGGTCACGCTGGAGCAGGAGGGGCTGGTCGAGGCCAACGACACCGGCAAATACCTGGTGCGCCAGTTCACGCCGCGCGAGGTGTCCGACGCGATTGCGGTGCGCGGCCACCTTGAGGGCATGGCGGCGCGCCTGGTGGCCGAGCACGGCGTGTCGCGCCAGCTGCAGCTTGATCTGCAGTCTTGCCTGGACGAAGGCGACAGGGCGCTGGCGGCCAACCCGCTGGGCTATGAGAACTACGCAGCCTATGCCGCCATGAACGACCGCTTCCACGCGCTGATCCTGGAGGCCAGCGGCAACCGCGCCTTGCAGCGCGCGATCCAGCTCAACGACAAACTGCCTTTCGCATCAGCCTCGGCCATGCTGCCCATGCAGTCCACGCTGGAGCAGGATCGCGACTGGATGCATTACGCGCACCGCCAGCACCATATGCTGTTCGCCGCGCTCAAGGCCGGCGAGGGCGCGCGCGCCCAGGCCCTGGCCGTGGAACACACCGAGGTGGCGCAAATGAATATGCGCATGGCGCTGGAGCGGCGCGCCGAAACCGAAAGCGTGCTGCCGGGCTTGCGTCTCGTCGTCGGTCGTTAAACCTTAGCGCTCGCCCAGCAGCAGCTTCAAGTCAATCGAATCGGCAACGGCCTTGTTGCCGGCATCACCCAGGTGCAGGTGGTCGCCCGAGTCGTAGGCTGGCCGTATGCGCAGCGGGTTTTGCGGGTCGCGCACCACCGCATCAAAGTCCAGCACCGCGTCGAATTCGCCGCTGTGGCGTATCCACTCATTGATGCGCTGGCGCAGCGCGTCTTTCTCGGGGCTGTAGTAATTCGCGATCGGTGAGCCTGGCATGGTCAGCGCGCCTTCAAAAGGCGTCAGCGTGGCACCGGCGATGCGCACTCCGCGGCTGCGGGCGCGGGTGATCAACTGCCGGTAGCCGGCTATCAAGGCATCGGCCTGCGTGGCCGGCTCGCCGGGTTCAAAGGTACTGCCGGGCCAGCTGATGTCGTTGATGCCCATGAGCAGCACCACACCGGCCACGCCGGGTTGGCCCAGCACGTCGCGCTCAAAGCGCGCCAGCGCATTCGGACCCATGTGGTTTTTGAGCATCCGCCCGCCCGAGATCCCGGCATTGAGCACGGCCACCTTTTGCCCGGCCAGGCGGCGCGCGAGGAAATCGGGCCATCGGCTGTCCGTGCCCGGCGTGGAGGCCGCGCCGTCGGTGATGGAGTCACCAAAGGCCACCACGCTGCGCGTGCCGGGCACGGCCTCCACCAGCACTGCGCTCAGGAAGAGGCGGCTGTTCACCACGCTGTCGGCTTTTACGGTGGTCGCGCCAGCCACATTGCCCGACGCGATCTGCGCGGGCTGCAGGCCGTCCCAGTGGATGGTCGTGAGGGCTGTTGTTTGCGGAAAGTACAGGCTGACAGTCAGGCGCTGCAGCGGTGCGACCTCCATCGCGACCGGGTCGCTCACGATGGGCGCGCCCGCCGGCACGGTGGCCGTGGTTTGGCCGCCGAAGGTCAGGGCCAGGCTGGGCCCGCCGGTGCTGCCCGCGTTGTCGCCGGCCGCCGCGATGCTTGCCGCGCCTATCTGCAAAGGCTGCGTGCCGTATTCGTTGGACAGCACAATGCGCACGCGCGAGCCGCCCACATCGGCGCGCACGACCTGGCGCACGGTCTGGTCCTGCAGGCTGGGCGGAAGGCCCAGGGGCAAAACAAAGCCGTCGGCCCAGACGGGCTGGGGGCTGGCCGTCCAGCCCGGAACCCAGTTGCTATCGGCCGCTTGCGCCTGCGGAAGAAAAGCGGCGCATAGCAGCGCGATAGAGAGGGCTGACTTAAGCGCGCGGAGTTTGACCAAGGTATTCATGGCGATGTTGTTCAGCAGGTGGCGGGAATGGCTTGCAGCTCGGTCTTGTCGCGCGACAGGCTGTACAGCGTGACGGCGATGCCCGCCACAGTGATCAGCGCGGCCAGCCAGCTCAAACCCCCCAGGCCGAAGGAGCTGCTCACGACCAGGCCGCCCAGCCAGGCGCCCAGCGCATTACCTACATTGAACGCGCCTATGTTGAGGCTGGCCGCAAGGTTCTGGCCGGCGCCATGCGCCTGCTGCAGCACGCGCATTTGCAGCGGCGCGACGGTGGCGAAAGAGGCTATGCCCAGCAGCCCGACGAAGAGCACCGTGGCCACCGGTGAGTGCAGCACAAAACCCATCGCGCCCAGCACCAGCGCCGTCGCGCCCAGGGTGACAAGCAGGGACATACGCAGGCCGCGGTCGGCCAGGCGTCCGCCCAGCAGGTTGCCGATAAAGATGCCGCCGCCGAACACCAGCAGGATGGGCGACACCGCGGCTTCGCTAAAGCCGGTGAGCCGGGTCAGGATGGGCTGGATGTAGGTAAAGATCGCGAACACGCCGGCAAAACCGAACACCGTCATCAACAGGCCCAGCATGACTTGCGGGCGGGCCAGCCCGGCCAGTTCCTGGCGGATGGAACCATTGCCGTTTTCTGCGGCGCTGCGCGGCACAAAGACCGCCAGCACCAGGAAGGCCAGCAGGCCTATCAGCGCCACCCCCCAGAAGGTGGCGCGCCAGCCGTAGTGCAGGCCCAGCCAGGCACCCGCCGGCACACCGAGCAGGGTGGCGAGCGACAGGCCGCTGAACATGATGGCAATCGCCGAGGCCTTGCGTTCGGGCGCAACCAGGCCTGTGGCGACGATGGAGCCCACGCCGAAGAAAGTGCCGTGCGCCAGCGAGGTGATCACGCGCGCCGCCATCAGGCTGGCGTAGTCGGGCGCCAGCGCGCAGGCCAGGTTGCCCAGTGTGAAGATGGCCATCAGCGCCAGTAGCACGGTTTTGCGCGGCAGCTTGCGCGTGGCCAGCGTCAGCACCGGCGCGCCCACCGCCACGCCCAACGCATAACCTGAAATCAGCAGCCCGGCCGAAGCGATGCTGACGCCCAGGTCTGCCGAGACCTGCAGCAGCAGGCCCATGATGACGAACTCGGTCGTGCCTATGCCGAAGGAGCCGGCGGTGAGGGCTAGCAGGCCCAAAGGGAGTGAAGGGGGTGGTTTTTGCGCAGCCATGGAAGTCGCCTGTGAAAAAAGGAAGATAAGGAAGATGCGACTAGTGTGGAGACGAAGCGGTATCTTGACTAGAATGGCCTGAAGACAATCATTTGTGAATTCAATTCATAATAATCCGGCCAAAATAGCTCCACCATGCCCCGCATAGACGTCAACCGCTCCGGCGAAATGGAAGCCTTTGTCCAGGTGGTGGACAAGGGCGGGTTTTCGGCCGCCGCGCGCCAGTTGTGCATGACGCCTTCGGCCGTCAGCAAGCTGGTCACCCGGCTGGAGGCGCGGCTGGGCACGCGCCTGGTCAACCGCTCCACCCGCAAGCTGCAGCTCACGCCCGAGGGCACGACGTTTTACGAACAAAGCACGCGTGTGCTGGCCGACATGGACGAAGCCGAGCGCGGCGCGGCTGCCGGCGCCATGCCGCGCGGGCGCGTCAGCATCAACGCCAGCATGCCGACCGCGCACTGCCTGCTGCTACCGCTGGTGCCGGCCTTTCACGAGCGCTATCCCGACATCTCGCTGGACATCACGCTGACCGACCGCGTGGTCGACCTGCTGGACGAACGCACCGATGTGGCGATACGCTGGGGCGCGCTCGCCTCGTCCCAGCTGGTGGCGCGGCACCTGGGCGATACGGCGCAGCACATCGTCGGCAGTCCGGCCTACCTGGCGCGCCACGGCACGCCGCGAACCCTGCAAGACCTGGAGGCGCACCAGCGCCTGGCCCACACCTTCAAACGCAATATGCATTACTGGCCGGTGCGCGTGGACGGCCAGATCCAGCAATTGCCGATTACCGGCTACGCGCGCGCCAGCGACGGCGAGGCCTTGCGCCACCTGGTGCTGGCGGGCGCGGGCCTGGCCCGCATGTCCCTGTTCCATATACGCCGCGACCTGGACGCGGGCCGGCTGGTGGCCGTGGCCGAAGACCTCAACCCGGGCGAGCGCGAACCCATCCATGCGGTGTTTGTCGGCCGCGGCGGCCGCCTGCCGGCGCGTGTGCGCGTGCTGCTGGATTTCCTGGTGGAGCAGGTCACGCAGGAAGTGCTCGATGCCGGCGGGGTGGGGCCGGATTACCTGCCCTGACGGTCCCGGCGACTGGTAGCCGGCACTACTAGGTACAAGCCACTAGATAGCTTTCCCTATGGTTGCCTGCCCTGGACCTGCCCTAGCATTCCCGTATGGGGCCGCTCCCGGCCATGGAGAATTACTATGCACCGCCTTTCGTTTCGCACCCTGGGATTTGCCTTGTTGCTGCTGTCATCGGCCGGTATCAGCCTGGCGCAGGATCGCTTCACGCCCTCAGCCGACGGCCAGGAAGTCACCGACAGCCGGACCGGCCTGATCTGGAAGCGTTGCGCCGAAGGCATGGTCTTCAAGGGCAAAACCTGCACCGGTCAGGCGGTTTTCATGAACCATCCCGATGCGGCCGCGCGCGCCAAGGCGGCTTCGGCGCCGGATGCCGAATGGCGCATGCCCATCCTCAAGGAACTCTCCAGCATTGTGTCGGCGCGTGAGGCCGAGGAAAACAAGGCCGCGATAGACCCCAATGCCTTTCCCGCCACGCCGGTGGCCCGCTTCTGGACTTCCAGCAGCACCGGCCCGGGCTATTTCACCTTTGTGGGTTTCAGCGATGGCAGCGCCGGCGAAGCTCCGCGCGCCACGTCCGCCGCGGTGCGCCTGGTGCGCGGCGGGAAGTAAGAACTACTCTTTCGCGACCTGTAACACCAGCTTGCCGAAGTTCTCGCCGTTGAAGAGCTTGAGCAGGGTTTCGGGGAAGGTGTCCAGGCCGACGACGATGTCTTCCTTGCTTTTCATGGTGCCGGCCTTGAGGTAGCCCGCCATCTCGGCCACACCGACGTGGTAGCGGTCGGCATAGTCGAACACCACGATGCCTTCCATGCGGGCGCGATTCACCAGCAGCGACAGGTAGTTGGCCGGGCCCTTCACGGGCGTGGTGTTGTTGTACTGGCTGATCGCGCCGCAGATGATGATGCGGGCCCCGCGCGCCAGGCGCGCCAGCACCATGTCCAGGATTTCCCCGCCCACGTTGTCGAAGTAGATGTCTATGCCCTTGGGGCAGTATTCCTTGAGCCCGGCGCGCACGTCGCCATTTTTGTAGTCGATGCAGGCATCAAAACCCAGTTCATTGACCACCCAGTCGCACTTGGACTTGCCGCCGGCGATGCCCACTACGCGGCAGCCCTTGAGCTTGGCGATCTGGCCCACGGTCTGGCCTACGGCGCCGGCCGCGCCAGACACCACCACGGTTTCGCCCGCCTTGGGCAGGCCCACTTCCAGCAAGCCGAAGTAGCCGGTCATGCCGGGCAGGCCCAGCACATTGAGCCAGGACGTCAGGCCCAGGCGCGGGTCTATCTTGAACATGCCGCTGCGCTTGATCTGGTCGGCCGGGATCAGGCAGTACTCCTGCACGTCGAGCGCGGCGTTCACATAGTCGCCCACGGCAAAAGCCGGGTTCTGCGAGGCGATCACCTTGCCCACGCCGCCGGCGCGCATCACGGCGCCGATTTCCACCGGCGGGATGTAGCTCTTGGCGTCGTTCATCCAGCCGCGCATGGCCGGGTCCAGCGACAGGTACAGGGTTTTGACAAGCACGCCACCCGGGCCGGGTTCGGCCACGGGTTCGGTGGTGAAGCTCCAGTTGTCGCGCGTGGGCAGGCCGACGGGGCGGCTGGCCAGGCGAATCTGGTGGTTGCTCAGGCTGGTGATGGCGCTCATGGGTGTCTCCGGGAGTGGCGAGTGGGCAAAACGGCCATGGTAGTGGCGGACTGCCCGCGCGTCAGTCGCCCACGCGATTGCCCTGCCACATGGTGGGCGCGACGGCGGGATGTATTTAACCCAGCCGGGGCCGCGGAACCGGCTTTGCCGGGCCGCAGGCGCAGCGGCCCCCTTTCGTGATGAAAGGGGCAGGGAGATGCCGCAGGCTCACGAAGTGCGCGACCGTGGGGCCATGGTTTATGCTTTAGAGATGAAACTCCACAACTATTTCCGCTCGTCCGCATCGTTTCGTGTACGCATCGCGATGGAACTCAAGGGTCTGAGCTACGACTACATCCCCGTGCACATCGCCAAGGGCGAACACAAGCTGCCGCCCTATGCCGGCCTGTCCGCCGACACCCTGGTGCCGCTGCTTGAAGTCGATGGCGAAAAACTTTCGCAGTCCATGGCCATCATCGAATACCTGGACGAAAAACACCCCACACCGGCCCTGCTGCCGGCCGATGCGCTGGGTCGCGCCAAGGTGCGCGCGCTGGCCCAGTCGATTGCCTGTGAAATCCACCCTGTCAACAACCTGCGCATCCTCAAATACCTGGTCAAGGAGCTCAAGCTCGATGAGGCCGCCAAAAACGCCTGGTATGTCCACTGGTGCCGCGAAGGGCTGGAGGCCTTTGAACGTCAACTGGCGCAACTGCCGGCATCCACCTATTGCTACGGCAATACGCCCACGCTGGCCGACTGCTGCCTGGTGCCGCAGATATTCAATGCCAAGCGCTTCAATGTGAGCTTTGACGGCCTGCCGCGCACCATGGCCGCGTTTGACGCCTGCATGGCGCTGCCGGCCTTCCAGAAGGCCCAGCCTTCGGCCTGCCCCGACAACGAGGCTTGAGCTGCTTGTGCATGCGGATTGGCTGATTCCCGACTGGCCGGCACCGGCCGGCGTGCGGGCCGTGTTCACTACCCGGGCCGGCGGCCTGTCGGCCGTGCCTTATGACAGCCTGAACCTGGGCGACCACGTCGGCGACCTGCCGGCCAGCGTCGCAGCCAACCGCGCCCTGCTGCGCCAGGCCCTGGGCCGCCGCGCGGTTTTTCTGCAGCAGGTGCACGGCAGCGAGGTGATGGCGCTGGACGCCGGCACGGAAGACGGGATGCAGGCTGATGCCTGCATGACAAAAGAGGCCGGTGTAGCCTGCACCATCATGGTGGCCGACTGCCTGCCGGTGCTGCTGGCGACGGATGACGGTGCCGTGGTGGCTGCGGCGCACGCGGGCTGGCGCGGACTGGCGGGGCAGGGCGGGCAAGGCGTGCTGGAAGCGACTCACGCAGCCATGAAGGCAGATACCCGCACCCTTGCATGGCTGGGGCCTTGCATTGGGCCTTCGGCCTTCGAGGTCGGCGCCGAAGTCAAGGCCGCTTTCGAAGCCGCCCAGCCTGAAGCTGCCCGCCTGTTTGCCCCTACCGGCGCCGGCAAATACCTGGCCGACCTGCCGGGCCTGGCGCGACTGCGTTTGCAGGCGCTGGGCATTACCCGCATCTATGGCAATGACGGCAGCGATGCCTGGTGCACCGTGCGCAATCCCGTGCGATTTTTCTCGCACAGGCGTGACGCCGGGCCGGCGGGCAACGGCTTTGGCACTACGGGGCGCATGGCAGCCTGCATCTGGCGCGCCTGAGGCGCGGCGGTCAGGGGCTATTGGGGGTTTCTTCCGCGGCGGGCGGGTGGGCTTGCGCGTTTTTCGCGCGGGCCGCGTCGGCATCTGCAGTTTGCTGCAGGAGTTCCTGCGCCGCGCGCTTTTTGAGGGCCTTGCTGCGCGCGGGCGCGCCCATCAGGTAAACCACCAATGCCACAGGCCCCAGTCCATAGAGTACAAAGGTAAACACCGCCCCGAGAACCGTGCCGTTGCTGTTAGTCGCTTCGGCAACGCTCATCATGAGTACAACGTAAATCCAGGCGATGACAACCAAATACATAAATACTTGAAACTGTGCGTGCGGTCAGAAATTTTTAAAGCAAATCCTACGATACTGGTGGTGTGCTCAAAAGAGTCACCGAGACTCAATATGATCGGGGAGATAAATGGATTCTGACGCAAACCGGGCCCAGGCGGCCCGTCAGATGCAAGAGACCTTTGCTGCGGGCCTGCAGCAGGCCATGGGGGCCATGACAAGCGGCATGCCGCCAGGCTTTGGCTTTCCCAACGGCGTGAGTGGTGCGAATGGCGTCCAGGGCCAGCCCCTGCTTCAGTTTGACCCGGCCAAGCTCCAGGAACTGCAGCAGCGCTACATCGCGGATGCCTCAGCCCTTTGGAACCAGGGCCTGCAGGAAGGTGCCGACACCTTGGTCGCTTCGGACCGCCGCTTTTCCAACGAAGCCTGGAAAACCAACCCGGTCTCGAAATTTTCCGCTTCTACCTATTTGCTCAATGCCCGCACCCTGATGGAACTGGCCGACGCCGTGCAGGCCGATGCCAAGACGCGCGCACGCGTGCGTTTTGCGGTCGAGCAATGGATGGCGGCCACGGCGCCCAGCAATTTCCTGGCGCTCAATGCCGAGGCCCAGCAAAAAGCCATCCAGAGTCAGGGTGAAAGCATCGCCCAGGGCATCACCAACCTGTTGCACGACATGAAGCAGGGCCATGTCTCCATGACCGACGAGCGCGTGTTCGAAGTCGGCAAGAACGTCGCCACCACCGAAGGCGCGGTGGTGTTTGAAAACGAATTCTTCCAGCTGCTCGAATACAAACCGCTCACGGCCAAGGTCTATGAAAAGCCCTTTTTGCTGGTGCCGCCCTGCATCAACAAGTTCTACATCCTGGACCTGCAACCCGAGAACTCGCTGATCCGCTATGCGGTCAGCCAAGGCCACCGCACCTTTGTGGTCAGCTGGCGCAACCCCGACGAGTCCATGGCCGGCAAGACCTGGGACGACTACATCGAACACGCCGCCATCAAGGCCATCGAAGTGGTGCAGGAAATCACGGGTGCGAAAACGCTGAACGCCCTGGGCTTTTGCGTGGGCGGCACCATCCTGGGCACGGCGCTGTCGGTGCTGGCCGCGCGCGGCAAAAAACCGGTGGCCAGCGCCACCTTGCTGACCTCCTTCCTGGACTTCAGCGATACCGGCATCCTGGACATCTTCATCGACGAGACCTCGGTCAAGTACCGCGAGGCCGAGATGGGGCAGGGCGGTTTGCTCAAGGGTCAGGACCTGGCTTCCACCTTCAGCTTTTTGCGGCCCAACGACCTGGTCTGGAATTACGTGGTGGGCAACTACCTCAAGGGCGAGACACCGCCGCCCTTCGACCTGCTCTACTGGAACAGCGACTCCACCAACCTGCCCGGGCCTTTTTACGCCTGGTATCTGCGCAACACCTATTTCGAGAACAACCTCGTCAAGCCCGGCAAGGCCGTGGTCTGCGGACAGAAGGTCGACCTGCGCAAAGTCGACATCCCGGTCTACCTCTACGGCTCGCGCGAAGACCACATCGTGCCCATAGGCGGCGCCTACGCCTCCACCCAGCACCTGCCGGGCCCCAAGCGTTTTGTCATGGGAGCCTCGGGCCACATCGCCGGCGTGATCAACCCACCAGCCAAGAAAAAACGCAGCTACTGGACCCGCGACAAGCTGCCGCAGGGCAAATTCCCGGCCACCCATGCCGAATGGCTCAAGGGCGCTACCGAGCATCCCGGCAGCTGGTGGACGGACTGGTCGGACTGGCTCAAGGGCCATGCCGGCAAGCAGGTCTCCGCGCCCAAGGCCTACGGCAGCCGCAAATACCCGGTCATAGAGCCCGCGCCGGGCCGCTACGTCAAGGCCAAGGCCTGAGCACCGGCACGCGCGGCCCTGTCATCATTTTTTAAAAACCACTCCAGAAACTTCAAAAAGGGAACACACCATGGAAGACATCGTTATCGTTGCAGCCGGCCGCACCGCGGTGGGCAAATTCGGCGGCTCGCTGGCCAAGATCCCCGCGACCGAACTCGGCGCGGCCGTTATCAAAGGCGTGCTGGAGCGCTCCGGCCTGAGCGCCGACCAGCTGGGCGAAGTCATCATGGGCCAGGTGCTCACGGCCGGTGTCGGCCAGAACCCGGCGCGCCAGGCTGTCATCAAGGCCGGTTTTCCCAATGGCATCCCGGGCCTGACGATCAACGCGGTCTGCGGCTCGGGCCTCAAATCGGTCATGCTCGCGGCCCAGGCCGTGGCCACGGGCGACAGCGAAATCGTGATTGCCGGCGGCCAGGAAAACATGAGCGCCGCGCCGCACGTGCTCAACGGCTCGCGCGACGGCCAGCGCATGGGCGACTGGAAGATGGTCGACTCCATGATCGTCGACGGCCTGTGGGACGTCTACAACCAGTACCACATGGGCATCACCGCCGAGAACGTCGCCAAAAAATACGGCATTGACCGCGCCGCGCAGGACGCGCTGGCCCTGGCCAGCCAGACCAAGGCGGCCGCCGCCCAGGACGCCGGCAAGTTCAAGGACGAAATCATCCCCGTCACGATTCCCCAGAAGAAGGGCGACCCGGTGGTGTTCGCCGCCGACGAGTTCATCAACCGCAAGACCAGCGCCGAAGGCCTGGCCGGCTTGCGCCCGGCCTTCGACAAGGCCGGCGGCGTGACGGCGGGCAATGCCTCGGGCCTGAACGACGGCGCCGCCGCGGTGATGGTCATGACGGCCAAGAAGGCCGCCGCGCTGGGCCTGAAGCCGCTGGCGCGCATCGCCAGCTATGCCACCACCGGCCTGGACCCGGCCTATATGGGCATGGGCCCGGTGCCGGCCTCGACCAAGGCGCTGCAGCGCGCGGGCTGGAAGGCCCAGGACCTGGATCTGCTTGAGATCAACGAAGCCTTCGCGGCCCAGGCCTGTGCGGTCAACAAGGAAATGGGCTGGGACACCAGCAAGGTCAACGTCAACGGCGGCGCCATCGCCATCGGCCACCCGATTGGTGCGTCCGGTTGCCGCATTCTGGTGACGCTGCTGCACGAGATGGCGCGTCGCGACGCGAAAAAAGGCATCGCCAGCCTGTGCATAGGCGGCGGCATGGGGGTAGCCCTTACCCTGGAGCGCTGAACCAGGGATCACAATGTTCCAACCGGCACACATCGTGCATATGCAGTGACAGGCGCTGTGGCACGCGTTGGGACATTCAACGGTATTCAGGCAGTAAAAAAGTCAAAGACAGTTCACAAAATCAATCAAGGAGATCGCAATGGCAAAAAAAGTAGCGTACGTCACGGGCGGCATGGGCGGCATTGGTACCGCCATCTGCCAGCGCCTGGCTAAAGACGGTTTCACGGTGATCGCGGGCTGCGGCCCCACGCGCGACTATGCCAAGTGGCTCGATGAGCAGAAGGCGCTGGGCCACACCTTTTACGCCTCGGTGGGCAATGTCGGCGACTGGGACTCCACCGTCGCGGCCTTCGACAAGGTCAAGGCCGAACACGGCCCGGTGTCGGTGCTGGTCAATAACGCCGGCATCACGCGCGACGGCCAGTTCCGCAAGATGAGCAAGGCCGACTGGGACGCGGTGATTTCCACCAATCTCAACAGCATGTTCAACGTGACCAAGCAGGTCATTGAGGGCATGATAGAAGCGGGCTTCGGCCGCATCATCAACATCTCCTCGGTCAACGGCCAGAAGGGCCAGTTTGGCCAGGTCAATTACTCCACCGCCAAGGCCGGCCTGCACGGCTTCACCATGGCGCTGGCGCAGGAGGTCGCGGCCAAGGGCGTGACGGTCAACACGGTCAGCCCGGGCTACATCGGCACCGACATGGTGAAAGCTATCCGCCCCGATGTGCTGGAAAAAATCGTCGCGGGTGTTCCGGCCAAACGCCTGGGCCAGCCCGAGGAAATCGCCTCCATCATTGCGTGGATCGCATCCGAAGAGGGCGGCTATGCGACCGGCGCCGACTTCTCGCTCAACGGCGGCCTGCACATGGGTTGATCGCCTTCCGGGCGCTTGGTAAAAAACCCGCCTCGGCGGGTTTTTTTATGGCTCAGCGGAAAGAGGTAAGGACGCGAAAAACTCAGGGCAGAGGCTCGAAAGAAACATAGCGTCCCTTCACGTCCAGCACGGTGCCGGGCTTCTCGGCCGCTTCCGCCGCCTGCTGGAATCCCAGCGACAGGAAGATGCCGTGCTCCGGCAGCCAGACATAGTCCGAGCGGCGCTCGGCGGACTGCTCGCTGGTATGGCTGGTGCAACTGACCTTGGCGTAGGAGCCGGTGAAGCCGGTGCCTATCGCCGCACCGTCCACCTGCCCGGAGCGTTCGCAGTGCCGGCTGCTCTGGTAGCGCGTGGTCTGCAGCGTCAGGCTCTTGCCGTCGGTGTCGGACAGTCTGTCCATGACGAGATCCAGCTTCCAGGCGGCTGCGTCGGGCGTTCCGCCTTCCAGCGTGCTTTTGAGGCCTTGCACCGAGTCGTTGTACCAGCCGACCCGGCCCATGAGGTCGTGCACCAGCGGCGCGACTTCCCTGCTTCGTGTGTGCACCGAAAACAGGTTGCGAAACAGCACGTAGCGCTCCTGGTAGACCACGCTGCGGCCCCCCAGGTCGAACCAGTCGTCCTGGCGCATGACCAGGCCGCTGCCCATGGGTTGCAGGGTCACGCGAATCTCCACCTCCAGCTGGCCGGACGGCGAGGAATAGCTGCGCCGGGTGGCGTACTTGAATGAGCGTGTGACGGGTTTGCCGAACGAAGCGTCCAGCGCGGCGGCGTTGGTGACCACCTGGGGCGAGAGATCCGAGAGCGCCAGCGGCTGGTAGGGATGCAGGTAGGCGATCACCGCCAGCACCAGGGCGACCAGCGTCAACGGCGCCCACCAGTAGCCGATCCACCGGTTTCGCATGACGGATGACGTGGGGTTCGGCATGCGGCCATTGTAGGCAGGGGTGTGCGGCCGGGCCCCTGGTTTTACCCTTGATGATGGGTTTGCCGGCCTCGCCCGCGGTCCGCCAGAGCCTCTTACGGCAAACACCCTGTAAAGCTGTGGGGACTTGGCGGGTGAGCACCCAGGCGACTGTAGTAAATTAAACCAACATGTTCTACGGGGACAGCCCGCCTGCCGGGCTGCGTCGCAGGCCTTCCTTGGAGTCTTGACGGGCTCTTAACCCTCTCAGAAGGAATCCCTCTCGCATGCCCCATAGCGTCTCCCTGATCAGCACCATCGCCGCCGGCCTGGGCCTGGCCCTCATTTTTGGTTTTCTTGCGGTGCGGCTGCGTTTGCCCGCGCTGGTGGGTTACCTGCTGGCCGGCGTGATCATCGGGCCTTTCACGCCCGGCTTTGTGGCCGACGCGGAGATCGCGAGCCAGCTCGCCGAAATCGGCGTGATGTTGCTGATGTTCGGCGTGGGCCTGCATTTTTCGCTCGACGACCTGCTGGCGGTGCGCAAGATCGCCGTGCCCGGCGCCGTCGTGCAGATGACGGTGGCCACCGCCCTGGGTATGGGTCTCGCGCACTGGTGGGGCTGGAACCTGGGCGGCGCACTGGTGTTCGGCCTCTCGCTTTCTGTGGCCAGCACCGTGGTGCTGCTGCGCGCGCTCGAAAGCCGCGGCATCCTCGACTCGGTCAACGGACGCATCGCCGTGGGCTGGCTGGTCGTCGAAGACCTGGCCATGGTGCTCGTGCTGGTGCTGCTGCCGCCGCTGGGCGGCTGGCTGTCGGGCAAGGTCGATGCCGACGTCAACGCGCTATGGAAAACGCTGGGCATCACACTGCTGCAAGTGGGCGGCTTTGTGGCGCTGATGCTGGTGGTGGGGCGGCGCTTTTTTCCGTGGGTGCTGTGGCAGGTGCAGCGCACCGGCTCGCGCGAGCTGTTCACACTGTGCGTGGTGGCCGCCGCCGTGAGCATCGCCTTCGGCGCCACGGCGCTGTTCGGCGTGTCCTTCGCGCTGGGCGCCTTCTTCGCGGGCATGGTGATGCGCGAGTCCGAGTTCAGCCACCGGGCCGCCGAAGAGTCGCTGCCCCTGCGCGACGCTTTCGCTGTGCTGTTCTTTGTGTCGGTGGGCATGCTCTTCGACCCCTGGGTGCTACTCGAGCGGCCGCTGCAGGTGCTGGCCGTGGTGGCCATCATCATCGTCGGCAAGACGCTCGCGGCCGGCGTGCTGGTGCTGGCCTTTCGTTACCCGCTCAACACGGCGCTCACGGTCTCGGCCAGCCTGGCGCAGATCGGCGAGTTTTCCTTCATCCTGGTCGGCCTGGGCGCTTCGCTGGGCCTGCTGCCGCCCGAGGGGCAAAGCCTGGTGCTGGCCGGTGCGCTGATCTCCATCGCGCTCAACCAACTGGTGTTCAAGGCGGTGCAGCCGCTGCAGCAATGGATACTGGCGAAGTCGCCGCTGGCGCGCAAGCTCGAGGCGCGCGACGACCCGACCGCCGAACTGCCTGCCAGCACCGACGAAAAATATTTGTCCAATCACGTGGTGCTGGTGGGCTATGGGCGGGTGGGGCGGCGCATTGCCGAGGCGCTCAAGGCGCATCACGTCCCCTTTGTGGTGGCCGAGCAGAACCGCGAGGCGGTGGAGCGGCTGCGGGCCGAGGGCACGGCCGCCGTGTCCGGTGATGCCGTGGAGGCCGAAGTGATGGTGCAGGCCCACATCGCGCAGGCGCGCATGCTGGTCATCGCCACGCCCGACACGCTGGACGTGCGGCAGATGGTGGCGACGGCGCGCGCGCTCAACCCTGCGATTGAAATCGTGGTGCGCACCCACAACGAGGCCGAAGCGCGGCTGCTCGACAGCGAGAAGGCCGGCAAGGTTTTCCTCGGCGAGCAGGAGCTGGCGCAGTCCATGACGCGCCATGTGCTGGAGCGCTCCGGCGCTGCCGCAGCACCGGGCGCAAGCCACTAGTGCCTCAGGCTGTGGCAAGCGGCGTGTCGATGAACGGCGTGATGTTGCGCATCGCGCGCGAGACGTAATCTTCCTTTTCTCCCACGGGGGCGACGTAATGCATCGCGCTGCGGGCCTCCTCAATGCCCACCAGGCGGGCGATGACCCAGGCGGCCAGGTATTGCGAAGCCAGGCAGCCGCCCGCCGTCGCCACATTGCCCCTGGCCACAAAAGGCTGGTTCAGCACGGTGACGCCGGCTTCCTCAACCCAGGGTTTGGTCGTCAGGTCGGTGCAGGCAGGCACACCGGCAATCAGCCCGAGTTTTGCCAGTACCAGCGTGCCCGAGCACTGCGCGCCCAGCAGCTGCCGCGAGGGGGCCAGCCGCAGTTGCGCCATCAAGGCCGTATCGGCTACCACCTCGCGCGTACGCATGCCGCTGCCGACGATGACCGCGTCGGCGGCGCTCGCCTCGGCAAGCGATGCCTGCGCCTCGAGCACCACGCCGTTCATGGACTTCACGCGCGCCGAAGGGCTGGCGATTGACACCCGCCAACCCGGCTTCTTGACGCGGTTGAGGATGCCGAGCGCGATCAGCGAGTCAAGTTCATTAAAGCCTTCAAAAGTGAGGATGGCGATGTGCATGGTGGCGGTTTCTCCGTGCCGGGTTGAGGTTCAGTTCAGCCAATCGCAGTCGCCCTGGCCCGCAGCACGGCTGAGCGCACCAGTGCCAGCCTGTCGTTGCCGAAGTACATGTCTTCGCCCACAAAAAAGGTGGGCGAGCCGAAGGCGCCGCGGCGTATGGCTTCGTCGGTATTGGCTTTGAGTTGTTCCTTGACGTCGGGCCGGGCGATGCCTGCCAGGAATGCTTCGGCATCAATGCCTACCTGCCGGCAAATCGCAGCCAAGACCTCGTCCTGCGAGATGTCTTCCTCGCGCGTGAAATAGGCCGCGAAAGTGGCTTCGATGAAGGCGAGGTAGTGCGGCTGCGCCGCGGCATCCTGCGCGATCCACAGGCAGCCGCGCATGGCCTTGACGCTGTTGACCGGGAATATCCTGGGCGGGAAGGCGATCTTCAGCCCGGCTTCGCGCGCGTTGTCGCGCACGTCCTTGAGCATGTAGCGATTTTTCGGCGAGTCCATGTCTTCGCGCGCCGCGTAAATGCCCTTGTTGACGCTGTTGAAGATACCGCCCACCAGCACGGGCTTCCAGTTGATGGTCTCCTGGAGTTCGGCCGCCAGCGGCTGGATGTTGCGAAAGGCGATATAGGTCCAGGGACTGGAGCAGTCGAAGAAAAATTCAATCATGGTGTGTCTCTTGGGGCTGTTTCTTTGTTGGGAAGGTCAGGGCATCTTGTGCACGCCGTCACGCACGCTTTGCGCGGTCTGGCCGAACAGGGCTTTGCGCGCCTCTTCGGTCAGGGCCGGCGCGCGCAGCTCCTTGCCCAGATCCAGCCCGCGTTTGACGGCCAGCCTCTCAAACAAGGCGTCGTACCAGCGCTGCACATGCGGAAACTTTTGCAGCTCCACCTGCTGCGCCTTGTGGGTGCGCACCCAGGGAAAGATGGCCATGTCGGCAATGGAATAGTCGGCGCCGGCCACAAACGCGCCCGTGCGCGCCAGCTGCGCATCGAGCACGCCGTAAAGCCGGTCCACCTCCTTGCCGTAGCGGTCTATGGCGTAGGGAATCTTTTCGGGCGCGTATAAAAGAAAGTGGCCGTTTTGCCCGGCCATGGGGCCCAGCCCGCCCATCTGCCACATCAGCCATTGCAGGGCCTGGTAGCGCTCGCGCAAGCCCGTGGGCAGGAAACGGCCGCTTTTTTCTGCCAGGTAAAGCAGGATGGCACCGCTTTCAAATATCGCCACGGGTGCGCCGCCGCCGACGGGTGCGTGGTCGACGATGGCCGGCATGCGGTTGTTGGGGCTGATGGCCAGGAAGTCCGGCGCGAACTGCTCGCCCTTGCCGATGTTGACGGGGTGCAGGCGGTAGGGCAGGCCGCATTCCTCCAGCATGATGGAGATCTTCCATCCGTTGGGTGTGGGCCAGTAGTGCAGGTCAATCATGGGAATCCTCAAAAGTGAAATGCGTCAGATCAGGTAGGCCAGCTGCGGGTGGTCGGCGGCCAGACGCCGCGCTTCGCTGCCGCCTGGCGCCATCATGCTGAAGTCCGAAAAATCAAAGCCCGGCCCGACCATGCAGGCCACCAGTGTGTAGCCCGCGGCGTCGCTCGGCAGAGGCTTGGCGGCTTGCCACAAGCCGGCCGCCACGACATGCTGGGGCAGGGTGGCGGTGCTCACGGGGCCCAGGACCGTGCTGTGCAGGCGGCTGTCCGCCGCGTCCCAGGTCAAGAGATCCAGCGGCGCGCCTTCCAGGTGCACCCACACCTCGTCGGACAGCACGCGGTGCCAGCGCGAGTGCTGCGCGGTCTCGATCAGGAAATAAATAGAGGTCAGGGCGCTGCGCTCGGGCCTGCCGTCCTGCGGCGCCACCTGGCCCACGGAGCGGAACACTTCGCGGTACCAGCCGCCTTCCGGGTGGGGCTGCAGTTGCAGCTGTTCAATCAGTCGCCGGGCACGGGGCGGGGGAGTGGATACGGGATGGCTGGGCTGGGGCATGAGGCGCAGTGTGCCTCAAACCCGCCAGGGTTTTCAATCGGCAAGGATTGCCCCCCGCATCTTGCGGGGCAGCCTCTATTCCAGGTCTTCGATGGCCAGGCTGTGGTACTTCTGTGCGTAAGAGAAAGGCACTTTGCGCACCACCTCCATGATGCGCTCCGTGGCGTCCTTGTTGGGCACGGGAATCATAAGCGCATGGTGGCCTTCGCGGGCCAGGTCCACGTATTTGTGGACCGTGGCGCCCTCGGTGCCGACGCGCGGCAGGTACACGTCCGAATGGCCGTCGGCGCGGCTGAGGTCGGCGATGATGTCTTCCGGCGTCAGCAGCATGACGCCGTCGCTGCCCACTTCCAGCTCATGTGCCACCTGTTTGGCGTCTTCGGCGTCCGGGAACATGATGAAGGCGTATCCGGTGGGGTAAAACACACCGCCCATACTGAGCATTTTTTTGGTCAGCTCAAAGTGCTTCATGGCGAGTCCTTTCATGCATTGCGTTGCAACAACGAATCATTAAGGCGCGGAAACTGGGTATTTCCGGTCAGCGCTTACATCCTCTTCCTGTAAGACATGAACGTCAAGGCCCCCACGGTCGCTCACTGCGTGTAGCTCCCGAGGCCTTGCAGGCCGCGGCTCGCGAAACGCTTCGCCTCTGTCGCCCGTCCACGCCTGCGCAAGCAGACTTGGAGCCGCGGGCTCCAGCCCCTCGGGGACCGCCCGCCTGTGGCCCGGCAAAGCCGGTTCCACGGCTCATGCTTGCATGAAGAGTTTCAGTAGTGCAATGAGCTGCACGCTACCTGCAGTCATGTGGCCGTAGGAGCTAGTTCAGCTCTTCAAGCTTGATGGTGGGGTCTGCCATTACCCGCACCGTGCTTTGCAGCCCCTGCAGGATCTGGTTGGCAAAAAAACTGCTCTGGGTGTCGGGCTCCAGCGCCGCCATCACGAGGTTGGCCATGGGCTGGTTGAGCGGCACGTAGTAGCTGCCGCGCGGCACGTCGACCACGCCGCGCGCCAGGCTGACCTGCACCTTGATGATGGCGTTGCCGTCGGCGATGGCCCCGCGCACATCCAGGCGTTCGCCCGAGGTGCTGGCCGTTTCGCGGTAGCTATCGCCCAGCATGGAGCCTTGTTCGGCAACGCGCATGACCTGCACGCCGTGCAGGCGCAGCCTGTCGACGGCCACGGTGGACGCAGCCGACAGCCAGTAGCCGCAGGGGCGGGCCCGGGCCTTCAGGGTGCGCAGCGCCAGTGCTGAATCCCAGTCCACGCTGACAGCCTTGTCGGCGCCGGTGACCGGGTCCAGCATCAGCAGTTCGTACTGGGCGGCGGTGGGGGCGGCTTCGACGATGGCCTGCTCCTTGCAGGCCTGGGCGCTGACTTCCTTGTCGAGGTAGGGGCGCAGCTGCTGCAATTCATTGGCGCGCTGGGCGGTGCTGGCCAGCACGCTGGTGATGGCGGTGACCTGGGTGTGCACGCGTCGCTGGATATGCAGCCGGCCTATGCCGACACCGCGCGTCTCGATCAGCAGGCTGATGGCGTTTTTCAGCCCGTTCACGTTGCGGCCGGTGTCTGGCTGGGTGCCGCCCATGGAGATTTTTTTGTCGGCCAAGTCGCTGGAAGTGGTGTAGTACCACTCGCTGCTGAGGTTCTGGCCTTTGAGCGCGACCAGCAGCGGACGGCGGTACCACTCCTCGGCGGCCTTGGTCAAAAATTCGGGCAGGTTGGCGGTGGTGGCGTACTGGAACAGCGCGTCGAACTTCTGCACCGTGCCGAATTTCTGCAGGTAGCGGCCCACCACCGTGTATTCATGGGCATCGACCACCACGGTCGGGTTGTAGTCGCGGGCCAGCCTGGCCAGCGCCTGGGCTTCGGGCGTGTTGAGCAGCAGGTGGTCGCGGTTCATGTCCAGCCCGCCGCTGGTGGCGCGCTGGTCGATGGCGGCACCGTCGGGATTGCCGCGCGGAACGATCACCACATTGATGCGCTCCAGCACCGGCTGCAGCAGGCCCTGCGCGAGTTCACGCGCGATCACCAGCAGCGCCTCGCTGCCTGCCGGCTCGTCGCCATGCTGCTGGCCGACCAGCAGCACCGTGGGTTTGCCGGCGGCCTGCATGAGGGCCGGGTCCGTGCCGCCGGCGCGCGTGAGCACCAGCGCCTCCAGCGTTTCGCCGCGCTGCGAGCGGCCTATCGGCAGCACGCTGGCCCGTATGCCGGGCGTGCGCGTGGCGGCTGCCGCCTGTTCGCGCAGCCAGGCCTGGATTTCGGCCTGGGTGGTGAAGCTGCTGCGGCCTGCCTGCAGGCCGGGCGTGTTGTAAGTCACCGAAGGTGCCGGGAAGCGGGCGGCTACGGCGGCGCTGTAAGGTGCGGGTGCCTCGGCCTGAGCGGCGGGCGAGGAGGGCAGCGTTGCCGGGGCGACGGGTGTTACCTGCACGGCTACCGGCGGGGCGGGGCGCGGCGCGGTGGGTGCCGGAGCGACAGCGGCAGGCTGCGCCGAAGGCGGTGTCCATGGCGGCAGCGGAACCGAGGTACAGGCGGCCAATAAGGCCAGCGGCACCAGCAAGGCCAGCGGCCGCGGGCGATGAGCGTAGGGGGCGGGGCGTTGCGTTGTCTGGGTTCGCGGCATGGTGGTCGTCATGGATTTTTGCGTCTCAAGCATGGCCTGGTGCTACAAAGAATGGAGCGCTCATATTACCCGCCTTGTCGCCCCGGCAGCATGGCGGGTTGACGAAAATCGCGGGTGTGCGCACATGTAACGGCCGCGCCGCCGCGCTGCAAAACCCTTGTCGCCGCGGGCAGCGGCCTTTCTGGGAAAATGCGGCCATGCCTCTTGCGGTTTCCACTACCCCTTTCTCGCACCCTCCGGGCGCAGGCCATCCCTGGCGCCTGAGCGTGGCCCCCATGATGGACTGGACCGACCGGCATTGCCGCCACTTTCACCGCCTGCTGTCGCGCCATGCCCTGCTTTACACCGAGATGGTGACCACGGGCGCGCTGATCCACGGCGACGTGGAGCGCCACCTGCGCTTCAATGCCGAAGAACATCCCGTGGCTCTGCAGCTGGGCGGCAGCGAGCCGGCCGACCTCGCGCAATGCGCCAGGCTGGGCGAGCAGTGGGGTTATGACGAAATCAACCTTAATTGCGGCTGCCCCAGCGAACGCGTGCAGCGAGGCGCCTTCGGCGCCTGCCTGATGGCCGAGCCCAAACTGGTGGCCGATTGCGTGAAAGCCATGGTCGATGTGGTCGCCGTGCCGGTCACGGTGAAGCACCGCATCGGCATCGACAAGGGCGAGAGCTATGAATTTGTGCGCGACTTTGTGGGCACGGTCAGCGAGGCTGGTTGCAAGGTCTTTATCGTGCATGCGCGCAACGCCTGGCTCAAGGGCTTGTCGCCGAAGGAAAACCGCGAGGTGCCGCCGCTGCGCTATGAGCTGGTGCACCGCCTCAAGAAGGAATTCCCGCAACTGGTGATCTGCATCAACGGCGGCATCAACACGCAGGAAGAGGTGGCCGGGCATCTGGCCGCGCTTGACGGCGTGATGATAGGCCGCGAGGCCTACCACAACCCCTGGTGGCTGGCTTCCTGGGACAGCGCCTTCTTCGGCGCCGCCGAATCCCCGCTGAGCCGTGAGGACGTGGAGGCCCAGATGTGCGACTACATGGTGCGTGAGGCCGCCGAGCACGGCACGCCCAAGAGCGCCATCGCGCGCCACATGCTGGGCCTGCGCAACGGCCTGCCCGGCGCGCGGCGCTGGCGCCAGGTCTGGAGCGACCATCGCCTGCGCGACATGCCGCCGCACGCCGTGATGGCGCTGGCGCATGAAATGCCGGCTTCATCGCCATCGGTGTCCGCCGATGCCACCGCCATGGCCCATGCCTGATTCCGCGCAAAAACAGGCACGCCGGGCGCTGGCCCTGCTCTGGCTGGTGCCGGCGCTCTGGACGGTCAACTACATCGTGGCGCGCAAGGCGCCGGGCGTGATCGGGCCCTACCTGCTGGCCTTTGGCCGCTGGGGCCTGGCGGCGCTGCTTTTGCTGTTGCTGACCCGGTCGGAGCTGTGGCGCCAGCGGGAGCACATCGCCAAGGTCTGGTGGCAGTACCTGGTATTGGGCGCCCTGGGCATGATGATCTGCGGCGCCTGGGTTTACCAGGGGGCACGCTCTACGGGCGCGATGAACATCGCGCTGATTTATTCGGCCTCGCCGGTGCTGATAGGCCTGGGCGCGGTGATCTGGCTGGGGGAGCGACTGAGCTTGCGCCAGGGTCTGGGCGTGGTGTTGGCCATTGCCGGCGTAGTACACGTGGTGGTCAAGGGCCAGTGGACCGCGCTGGCCGGCGTGCAGTTCTCAGCCGGAGACCTGTGGATCGTGGCCGCCACGGTGTCCTGGGCGGCTTATGCCTTGCTGCAAAAGCAGTGGCCCAGCCCGCTGGGTGCCACGGCCCACCTGGCTGCCATCTGCATAGGCGGCACCTTGGTGCTGCTCCCCTTGACGGTGTGGGAAATGTCACAGCCAGAAGCCTTGCCGCTGAGCGGGTACGGCCTGTGGCTGATCGTGGTCGCCGCGATTGTGCCGGGGCTGGGTGCTTACTGGATTTACGGCTGGGCGCAAAAAATCCTCGGCGCCAGCCGCGTGGCGGTGTCGCTGTATCTTGGGCCTCTGTATGCGGGGCTGGCCGCCTGGGGTGTGTTGGGCGAACCGTTGGGCTGGCACCACGCGGTGGGCGCTGCATTGATCTTGCCTGGCGTATTTTTTGTAACGGGCGCCGGCAAGGGGCTGACGAAAAAACATTCAAGGCCCATACTGACAGAAGGAACTTGAAATTCCTGACACGCGTTGGCGACTTCAGCTTGCGTTCTGCTGTTTGTTCGTGCAACGCGTGTGCACGAGTTTTGTCTTTTGAATGCGGCCGGGCCTTGAAATCGATCGCAGCCAGCGAATCGCATTCTTCAATGAGACCTCCCGGAGCTGTCTGATCGCCTGTGCAATCAGCTATTGAAAAGATAGCAAATTCAACGGCAGGCATGACTCAGGTGCACCGCTACCGGCATGTGCACACACGCATACACATCGGTCGCATTCGTTAAAAAATACGCTGTACCTATTCGCGCATTTGGAAAATAATGGAGTCGATAGTTCGTTGGAACTTTCCATTGAAGTCTCGATCTATCAGTCACCTGGTGTGAGATAAAAGTTCGATGCATAGCGCGGAATCTGGAGCAGGTTTCCATCTCGAGTCGGGGTTCTTCGGTACCCGCGCGCAAAGGAGGATTTATGGATGTCGTCCGTAATTTTCTGACGCGTTATGAACAGACGCGAGAAGAGGAACTGTCCATCGAGGACTACCTCGATGCCTGCAAGCGCGATCCTCTCGTCTATGCCACCGCGGCCGAGCGCATGCTCGCCGCCATCGGCGAGCCGGAGCTGCTGGACACCCGGCATGACCAGCGCCTGTCGCGCGTGTTCGGCAACAAGGTCATCAAGATCTACCCGGCCTTCAAGGACTTCTACGGGCTGGAGGATCCCATCGAGCAGGTGGTTTCCTACTTCCGCCATGCTGCGCAGGGCCTCGAAGAGAAAAAACAAATCCTGTATCTGCTAGGCCCCGTGGGCGGCGGCAAGTCGTCGATCGCCGAGCGGCTTAAACAGCTGATGGAGCAGGTGCCTTTTTATGCGCTGAAAGGCTCACCGGTCAATGAGTCGCCGCTCAGCCTGTTCAACAATACCGAGGACGCTCCCCTGCTTGAAGCGCAGTACGGCATCGCGCCGCGCTACCTGCAGCGGGTGATGTCGCCATGGGCGGTCAAGCGTCTTGAGGAGTACGGTGGTGACATACGGCGCTTTCGCGTAGTCAAGCGTTTTCCTTCCATCCTGAAACAATGCGCCATCTCCAAGACCGAGCCCGGGGACGAGAACAATCAGGACATTTCCTCGCTGGTTGGCAAGATCGACATCCGCAAACTGGAAACCTATGCCCAGGACGATCCCGACGCCTACAGCTATTCCGGCGGCCTGTGCCTGGCCAACCAGGGTTTGCTGGAGTTTGTCGAGATGTTCAAGGCGCCCATCAAGGTGCTGCACCCCTTGCTGACCGCTACGCAGGAGGGCAACTTCAAGGGCACGGAAGGCTTCGGCGCCATTCCCTTCGACGGCATCGTGATGGCGCACTCCAACGAAAGCGAGTGGAAGGCCTTCAAGAACAACAGGAACAACGAGGCTTTCCTGGACCGGATCTACATCGTCAAGATTCCGTACTGCCTGCGCGTGTCGGAGGAAATCCGGATTTATGAAAAGCTGATCCACAACTCCTCGCTGCACGAGGCCATCTGCGCGCCCGGCACCCTGAAGATGATGGCGCAGTTTGCCGTGCTGACGCGCCTGAAGGAGCCCGAGAGTTCCAGCATCTTCAGCAAGCTGCAGGTGTACGACGGTGAGAACCTCAAGGACACCGACCCGAAAGCCAAGAGCTATCAGGAATACCGCGACTACGCGGGTGTGGACGAGGGCATGAACGGCATCTCGACGCGTTTTGCGTTCAAGATTCTGTCCAAGGTGTTCAACTTCGACTCCACTGAAATCGCGGCCAACCCGGTGCACCTGATGTATGTGCTGGAGCAGCAGATAGAGCGCGAGCAATTCCCGCCGGAGACCGAGCAGAAGTACCTGGCCTACATCAAGGAAATCCTGGCCATGCGTTATGCCGAGTTCATCGGCAAGGAAATCCAGACGGCCTACCTGGAGTCCTATTCGGAATACGGCCAGAATATTTTCGACCGCTACGTGACCTACGCCGACTTCTGGATCCAGGACCAGGAATACCGCGACACCGATACCGGGGAAATCTTCGACCGCTCGGCGCTCAATGCCGAGCTCGAAAAAATCGAGAAGCCGGCCGGCATCAGCAACCCGAAAGACTTCCGCAACGAGATTGTCAATTTTGTGCTGCGCGCGCGTGCAAACAACGCCGGCAAGAACCCCTTGTGGACCAGCTATGAAAAGCTGCGGACCGTGATCGAGAAAAAAATGTTCTCGAATACCGAGGACCTGCTGCCGGTGATTTCCTTCAATGCCAAGGCCAGCGCGGACGAGCAGCAAAAGCACGAGGACTTCGTCAACCGCATGGTCGCCAAGGGATACACCACACGCCAGGTCCGCCTGCTGTGCGACTGGTACCTGCGGGTGCGCAAGAGTTCCTGAGTCGACGGCGCGCCGCGGCGGGCGCGCCATGTGTCATGTGTCATGTGTATGTGACCGGAGATCAACGTGCTCCAGCAAGTCATTGACAGGCGGTTGTCGGGCAAGAACAAGTCCATAGGCAACCGCGAGCGTTTCCTGCGGCGCTTTCGCGAGCAGATACGCGATACCGTGCGCCGCGCCGTCGCCGGGCGCAGCATCCACGACATCGAACAGGGCGAAGACGTCACTCTGCCTCGGCGCGACGTTTACCAGCCGGTGTTCGAACATACCGGCGGCACGCGCGAGAGCGTGCATCCCGGCAACCGTGAATACGTGCGCGGCGACCGCATCGCAAAGCCGCAGGGCGGCCGCGGCGGCGGCTCGGGCGGCGAGGCCAGCCCCGATGGCGTGGGTGAAGACGACTTTGTCTTCCGCATCACGCGCGAAGAGTTCATGCAGTACTTCTTTGACGACCTTGCTCTGCCCGACCTGATTCGCACCCAGCTCTTGCCCGATGCGCCGGAATGGAAGTCGCGCCGCGCCGGGTTCATCTCGGACGGAACGCCGACCAACCTGCACATCGTGCGTTCGCTGCGGGTTGCGCTGAGCCGGCGCATCGCCATCGGCGGGGAAACCCGGCGGCAATTGCATGAGCTGGAGGCGCAGCTGGCGCTGGCCGAGCGCGGGGCGCCTGGCTTGCCGGGTGAGATTCTGGCCCTGAAAACGCAGATCGACACGCTTCGCCGGCGGCTCAAGACCATTCCGTTTTTTGATCCCTTCGACCTGCGTTACCGCAATCGAGTCAGGGTGCCGCAGCCCAGCGCTAAGGCGGTTATGTTCTGCCTGATGGATGTCTCGGGTTCCATGGACGAAACGCGCAAGGATATCGCCAAACGGTTTTTTATCCTGCTCTACCTGTTCCTCAAAAAGCATTACGAGAGGACGGATGTCGTCTTCATTCGCCACCACACCCAGGCGACCGAGGTGTCCGAAGAAGAGTTCTTTCAGTCGACCGAGACCGGCGGCACCGTGGTGTCCAGCGCCTTGGCCCTGATGCACCAGATCATCCAGGAGCGTTACCCGCCCGGCGACTGGAACATTTATGGCGCCCAGGCCTCGGACGGCGACAACTGGCACCAGGATTCGGCCCGCTGCCGCGAGCTGCTGGTCGGCAAGCTGCTGCCGGTGTCGCGGTATTTCGCTTATGTCCAGGTCGGTGAAGAAGACCAGAACCTCTGGGAGGAGTACACCCAGGTGCAGGAGGAGAACCGGAACTTCGCGATGCGCAAGGTCGGCGCTGCCGACGAGATCTTTCCGGTGTTCAGGGAACTGTTCAAAAAAGGCGTGAAGCCATGACAAAGACCAGCGCGAAAAAGCCTGCCGAAGTCGCGGCCCCCGGTTTATCCGGTTTGCCTGGCGCGGGGCGCCGGCGCGCCTGCCTGCCCAGTCCGTCCGACTGGTCCTTCGAGTTGATCGAGCTCTACCACGGCGAAATTGCGCGGACCGCGAAGTCTTTCGGCCTGGACACTTACCCGGTGCAGCTCGAAGTCATCACCGCCGAGCAGATGATTGATGCCTATGCGTCGGTGGGCATGCCGGTCAACTACCGGCACTGGTCCTTCGGCAAGCAATTCATCTCGACGGAGAAAAATTACCGCCGCGGCCAGATGGGGCTGGCTTACGAAGTCGTGATCAATTCCAACCCCTGCATCGCCTACCTGATGGAAGAAAACACCATGCCCATGCAGGCGCTGGTGATGGCCCATGCCTGCTACGGCCACAACTCCTTCTTCAAGGGCAACTACCTGTTCCAGATGTGGACCGATGCCGCCGCCATCATCGACTACCTGGTCTACGCGCGGGCCTACATCAGCGAATGCGAGGAGCGCCACGGCTGGGAGCCCGTCGAGCAGTTGCTGGACTCCTGCCATGCGCTGATGAGTCATGGTGTGGACCGCTACCAGCGTTCGCAGAAGCTGTCGCTCGCGGAGGAAGAGAGCCGGCGCAAGGACCGCGAGGCCTATTTGCAGCAGCAGCTCAACGACTTGTGGCGCACGGTGCCCAGGTCAGCCGACAAGCCGGCCGAAAAGCCCAATCGCCGCTTCCCGCCGGAGCCGCAGGAAAACATCCTGTACTTCATCGAAAAAAATGCGCCCCTGCTGGAGCCCTGGCAGCGCGAGGTGATCCGCATCGTGCGCAAGATAGGCCAGTATTTTTACCCGCAGCGCCAGACCCAGATCATGAACGAGGGCTGGGCCACGTTCTGGCATTACACGCTGCTCAATACCATGTACGAAGAGGGCTTGCTGACCGACGGTTTCATGATCGAATGCCTGCGCTCCCACACCAACGTCATTTACCAGCCGCCGGTGACGCACCCGGCCTATAGCGGCGTCAACCCCTATGCACTGGGTTTTGCCATGTTCACCGACCTCAAGCGTATTTGCCAGTCGCCCACGGATGAAGACCGGCTGTGGCTGCCGGACGTCGCGGGCTCGGACTGGCGGGAGACGCTGGACTACGCGATGCGGCATTTCCGCGATGAGAGTTTCATCGGGCAGTACCTGTCGCCCCATTTGATACGCGAATTCCGCCTTTTTTCCGTGGTGGATGATGCCGGCCAGCCTGAGCTAGAGGTGGCCGCCATTCATGACGCCGACGGCTATCGGCATGTGCGCGAGGCGCTGTCGCGCCAGCATGACCTGAACTACCGTGAGCCCAACATCCAGGTCTGGGACGTCGACGTGCGCGGGAACCGCTCTTTGACCCTGCGCCACAGCCGCCATAACGACCGGACGCTCACCGACGACGTCCAGGAAGTGATCAAGCATGTCGCGCGCCTCTGGGGTTTCCGCGTGCTGCTTGAAAGCGTGGACAAGCACGGCAAGGTGGTGCAGCACTGGGAGGCGCAGCCGCCGCACGCCTGACGCAGGTCGGGCCTGTTGTTCAGGCCGCCGCTTCCAGCCCGTTCCTGAAATGCTCGCGCATGCGCTGCGCGGTGGCCTCGGCGTCGCGCGCGGCCAAGGCCTGCATGATGGCGCGGTGCTCGGCCAGGGATTCTTCGATGCGGCCGCTCTTGAGCAGCGAGTTATGGCGGTTGAGCTTCATCACCTTGCGCAGGTCGGCCACCATCTGGTCGCGCCAGCGGTTATTGGCGATTTCGAGCAGGCGCATGTGAAAGGCCTCGTTGATCTCGAAAAAGCGCTCGCGGTTGCCGACGGCTTTTTCAAGTTCCTCGTGCAGGCCCTGCAGCTCCTTGAGCTGGGATGGCGTCGCCTGGGTGGCCACCACGCCGGCCGCGTCGCTCTCGAGCAGGGCGAGCAGGTGGTAGACGTCGGCCAGGTCGCGTTCGGAGACTTCCGTCACATAAGCGCCGCGCCGCACTTTCATGGTGACCAGGCCCTCGGTGGCCAATACTTTCAGGGCCTCGCGCAGCGGCGTGCGGCTGATGCCGTATTCCTCGGCCAGCTTGAGCTCATCTATCCAGCTGCCCGGCGCCAGCTCGCGGCTGAATATGCGCTGACGCAAGAGCTCGGCGACTTCTTCATAAAGCGCTCGGGGAGTCAGGGACACGGCGGCCATGGACATAGGGTGTTTTTTTGGAGGGGGCAAGAAGCTTCCGACGGGCGCTGCTTCCTGTCAGCGCTGACGCCATCTTAACTGAAACTGAATTTTGCATCAATAATTATAAATGATGTAAACTTGCCTCCGATTCATGTATTCACCTCGGCTTGAGCCTATGCTGCTTGCATCGCAGCCCCGGCCTGAAGCCTTGTACGGTAAACACCATCCCATGTCCAAGCCCCATTCCGAACCTGAATTTCCCGCCGCCAGTCTTGAGGCCTGGGCCAAGGCAGCCGCCAAGTCGGCGCCTGGCGGCGATCTGGGCGCGCTCAACTGGCAAACGCCGGACGGCATCAGCGTCAAGCCGCTGTACACCGCCGAGGACGTCAAAGACCTTCCCCATACCAATACGCTGCCGGGCTTTGAGCCCTTCATTCGCGGCCCGCAGGCCACCATGTATGCGGTGCGGCCCTGGACGATCCGCCAGTACGCGGGTTTTTCCACCGCCGAAGAATCGAACGCCTTCTATCGCAAGGCGCTGGCCGCCGGCGGGCAGGGTGTCTCGGTGGCCTTCGACCTGGCCACACACCGCGGCTATGACAGCGACCACCCGCGTGTGACCGGCGACGTGGGCAAGGCCGGCGTGGCCATCGATTCAGTCGAGGACATGAAGATACTGTTCGACCAGATCCCGCTGGACAAGGTCAGCGTCTCCATGACCATGAACGGCGCGGTGTTGCCTGTGCTGGCCGGTTATGTGGTGGCGGCCGAAGAGCAGGGCGTGAGCCAGGACAAATTGAGCGGGACCATACAGAACGACATCCTCAAGGAGTTCATGGTCCGCAACACCTATATCTTCCCGCCCCAGCCCAGCATACGCATCATCGGCGACATCATTGAATACACGGCGCAGAACATGCCCAAGTTCAATTCGATCTCGATCTCGGGCTACCACATGCAGGAAGCCGGCGCCAACCAGGCGCTGGAGCTGGCCTTCACCCTGGCCGACGGGAAAGAGTACGTGAAGACCGCGCTGGGCAAGGGCCTGGATGTGGACGAGTTCGCCGGGCGCCTGAGCTTCTTCTGGGCCATAGGCATGAACTTCTACCTGGAAGTCGCCAAGATGCGCGCCGCGCGCCTGCTGTGGTGCCGCATCATGAAGGGCTTCAATGCCAAAAGCCCGAAGAGCCTGATGCTGCGCACGCACTGCCAGACCTCGGGCTGGAGCCTGACCGAGCAAGACCCCTACAACAATGTGGTGCGCACCACCATAGAAGCCATGGCCGCGGTCTTCGGCGGCACGCAAAGCCTGCACACCAATTCCTTTGACGAGGCGATTGCCTTGCCCACCGAGTTCAGCGCCCGCATCGCCCGCAATACCCAGCTCATCATCCAGGAAGAAACCCACATCCCCCATGTCATAGACCCCTGGGCCGGCAGTTACATGATGGAAAAGCTGACCCAGGACATGGCCGACGCCGCCTGGGCCATCATCGAAGAAGTCGAGGCCATGGGCGGCATGACCAAAGCCGTGGACAGCGGCTGGGCCAAGCTCAAGATCGAGGCCGCCGCGGCGGAAAAGCAGGCGCGCATCGACAGCGGCAAGGACGTCATCGTCGGCGTCAACAAATACAAGCTCAAGACTGAAGATGCGATCGAGTCACGCGACATCGACAACGTGGCCGTGCGCGAGGGGCAGATCAAGAGGCTCAAGGCCATCAGGGCCGGCCGCGACAATACGGCGGTGCAGGCCGCGCTGGACGCCTTGACGGCGGCCGCCGAAAATAACAACGGCAACCTGCTGGACCTCAGCATCAAGGCCGTGCGCCTGCGCGCCACGGTGGGCGAGGTCAGCGATGCCCTCGAGAAAGTCTACGGGCGCCATCGCGCCGATACACAAAAGGTGACCGGTGTGTACGCTGCCGCTTATGACTCGGCCGAAGGCTGGGAAACCCTCAAGACCGAAATCAATGCCTTTGCCGAGGAGCAGGGCCGTCGCCCGCGCGTGATGATCTCCAAGCTGGGCCAGGACGGCCACGACCGCGGCGCCAAGGTGGTGGCCACGGCCTTCGCCGACCTGGGCTTTGACGTGGACATGGGGCCGCTGTTCCAGACGCCCGAGGAGTGCGCGCGCCAGGCCATTGAAAACGACGTGCATGCGGTGGGCGTTTCTACGCTGGCTGCCGGCCACAAGACGCTGGTGCCGGCCATCATCGCCGAGCTCAAGAAGCAGGGCGCCGACGACATCATCGTGTTTGTGGGCGGCGTGATCCCGCGCCAGGACTACGACATGCTTTACGAAGCCGGCGTGAAGGGCATCTACGGCCCGGGTACGCCGATTCCGGCGAGTGCCAAGGATGTGCTGGAACAGATACGGGCTGCGCTGAAGTGATCCCCGTGTCGTTTCATTCTGAACCCAACACCGTTCGGGCTGAGCTTGTCGAAGCCTTTATCGCCCTACGCGCGTGAAACCTTTTTTCGTCTATCTGCTTAAGTGCTCGGATGGCTCCTACTACGGCGGCCAGACGGACGATATGGGCGCACGCATGTTTCAACACGATTCGGGTGAAATCGGCTATACGTCGACGCGCAAACCGGTTGAGCTGGTCTGGCAGGGGGAGTTTGAAACACGCGCTCAAGCCATTGCTTTTGAGCAGCAGATCAAGGGCTGGTCGCGGGCGAAGAAGGAGGCTTTGATTGCAGGAAACTGGCATCGGATCCAGGAACTCGCAAAATCTAAAGCAAAACCCGTTCGCCCTGAGCTTGTCGAAGGGCTTGAGGAGGTAGGGCTTCGACAGGCTCAGCCCGAACGGTTGCGGGCCACAGCCGAGGTCGAGGAGTCCGCCCGCACCGACCATCGTGCCCAGGGGGTCGAGATGGCCGCGCTGTCCCATACGGGGAAAACCATGCGCCTGTCCCTGCAGCCGGTTGTGGCCGCTGACTTCGAGGACATGCTGGCCTTGCGCATAGACGCGATGCGGCCCAGCCTGGAGCGCGTCGGCCGCTTTGACCTGGCACGCTCGCGCGAGCGGCTGGCGGCAGGCTTTTTTCCGGCTTACATGCAGCACATCCTGCTGGACGGCGAGCGTGTCGGTTTTTTCACGCTCAAGCCCGAAGGCGCTGAAGGTGAAACGGCCCTGCGGCTTGACCATCTGTATCTGCGCAGCAGCGCCAGCGGCCAGGGCATAGGCTCCTGGGTGCTGCGCCAGGTGCTGGCGCAAGCGCGCGAACGCGGCCTGGCCGTAAAGCTGACCGCGCTCAAGGAAAGCGATGCCAACCGCTTCTACCTGCGCCACGGTTTTGTGCTGCGGGGCGAAGAGGGCGTGGACCTGCACTACGAGTGGCCCGCGGTGGAGCGCGTGGCGTGATGGCCGCGCCTGACTTCCTCCAGGCCATCCTGGGCCCGGACGCGATGGCCAAGCGCCGTGCGATCGCCAAGGCCATCACGCTGCTGGAGTCCACCCGCGCCGACCACCGCGCCCAGGGCGACGAGCTGCTCACGGCCTTGCTGCCCCACACCGGCAAAGCCATGCGACTGGGCATCAGCGGCGTGCCCGGCGTCGGCAAGTCCACTTTTATCGAGGTGCTGGGCCTGTACCTGATTGCGCAGGGTCATCGCGTCGCGGTGCTCACCGTCGACCCTTCTTCCTCCGTTTCGGGCGGCTCCATACTGGGAGACAAGACCCGCATGGAAAAACTCTCGGTCCATGAACGCGCCTACATCCGGCCCAGCCCTTCGAGCGGCAACCTGGGCGGCGTGGCCGAGAAAACGCGCGAAGCCATGCTGGTCTGCGAAGCCGCCGGTTACGACGTGGTGATTGTGGAAACCGTGGGCGTAGGCCAAAGCGAAACCGCTGTGGCCAACATGACCGACATGTTTGTGCTGATGCAACTGCCCAATGCCGGCGACGACCTGCAGGCCATCAAAAAAGGCGTGATGGAGCTGGCCGACCTGGTCATCATCAACAAGGCCGACATCGACGCAGACGCGGCCATGCGGGCCGAAGCCCAGATCACTTCGGCCATGCGCCTGTTCGGCCTGGTCAACAATGCCATGAGCGGCGAGCAGGCCGCCAATTTCGACAAAAGCTGGCACCCGCAGGTGATCCAGCTCAGCGCGCTGCACAACAAGGGTGTGGACCTGTTCTGGACGGCCGTGACGCGGTTCAAGGGCTTGCAGACCGCCAACGGCCAGTTCGTCGAGCGGCGCAGGCAGCAGTCGCTCTCCTGGATGTGGGAGCGCATAGATGCCGGCCTCAAGCAGGCCTTTCGCCAGGACCCGCAGGTGCGTGAGCGCCTGCCCAGGCTCATCGCCGAGGTGGCGCGCGGTGAAGTTGCGGCATCAACGGCGGCCCGGAGTTTGCTGGCCCTGGCTGCCAAGGGATGGGATCGATGAAAAAGGCGGCCATCTTTTGCGCATTGCTTTTGCAGGCCTGCATCGCCTGGGCCGGCGACCTGGCAGCCGGCGAACCGGGCAGCTTTGTCTTCACCGACAAAGGCTTTTTCGCGGACAAGCCCGTCACCGTGTATTACTACAAGGCGCGCAGCGCCGGGCCCGATGCCCGGGTAATGATGGTGATCCACGGCGCCGAGCGCCAGGGCTCGCGCATGCGCGACAACTGGCAGCCTTTTGCCGAGAAAAACAAGCTCATCGTCCTGGCGCCGGAATTCGACGAGGCGCGGTTTTCCTCGCGGCTGTTCAACATGGGCGGCATCGAAAGCCGTGACCGTAGTCAATGGTCCTTCCAGATCGTCGAGCATCTTTTTGATTTTGTCCGCGCCGATGAGGGGCTGTCGGCAAGCGACTACTTGCTGTTCGGCCATTCGGCGGGCGGGCAGTTTGTGCACCGCTTCATGTTGCTGGCCGAGGCGCCGCGCGTTTCCGTCGCCGTGGCGGCCAATGCCGGCAGCTACACCATGCCCAGCTACCCTGGCGTCATGGACGACAAGTTTCCTTATGCGCTGAACGAGAGCATCGTCAGCCCCGACAAGCTCAAGCAGGTTTTTGCGCGCAAGCTGGTCGTGCTGCTCGGCGAGGCCGATACCCAGACCGACGCGGCCAACCTGCCCAAGGCCAGGCAGGCCACGGCCCAGGGTGCGAACCGCTTCGAGCGCGGCAGCAACTTCTTCGCGCAGGCCCAGGCGCAAGCGCAGAAACTGGGCACGCCGCTGGCCTGGGAGCGCGTCACCGTGCCGGGCGTGGGGCACGACTCGCGCCGCATGAGCCAGGCCGCCGCGCGCCTGTTGTTTGAACCAGCCCGGTAAATTTTTTCGTCCAAATAGCGGAACACACCATGCAAGAAATCCTTGAACAACTCGAAAAGAAACGTGCCGCGGCCCGCCTGGGCGGCGGGCAAAAGCGCATAGACGCGCAGCACGGCAAAGGCAAGCTCACGGCGCGCGAGCGGCTGGAGCTGCTGCTGGACGAAGGCACGTTTGAAGAATGGGACATGTTTGTCGAGCACCGATGCACCGACTTCGGCATGCAGGACAACAAGATTCCCGGCGACGGCGTGGTCACCGGCTACGGCATGATCAACGGCCGCCTTGTGTTTGTCTTCAGCCAGGATTTCACGGTGTTCGGCGGCGCCTTGAGCGAAGCCCATGCCGAGAAGATCTGCAAGGTCATGGACCAGGCCATGAAGGTGGGGGCGCCCGTCATCGGCCTCAACGATTCGGGCGGCGCCCGCATCCAGGAAGGCGTGGCCTCGCTGGGCGGTTATGCCGACGTGTTCCAGCGCAATGTGATGGCCAGCGGCGTGATTCCGCAGATCAGCATGATCATGGGGCCCAGCGCCGGCGGCGCGGTGTATTCGCCGGCCATGACGGACTTCATCTTCATGGTCAAGGACAGCTCCTACATGTTTGTCACGGGCCCCGAGGTCGTCAAGACCGTGACGCATGAAGAAGTCACGGCCGAGGAACTGGGCGGCGCCACCACCCACACCACACGCAGCGGCGTGGCCGACCTGGCCTTCGAGAACGACGTCGAGGCGCTGCTGATGCTACGCCGCCTCTATAACTACCTGCCGCTGAACAACCGCGAAAAAGCCCCGGTGCGCCCGAGCGCCGACCCGGCCGGCCGCATGGACCTGAGCCTGGACACCCTGGTGCCCGAGAACCCGAATAAGCCGTACGACATGAAGGAGCTCATCGTCAAGACGGTGGACGACGGCGACTTCTTTGAGATACAGCCCGAATACGCAAAAAATATCATCATCGGCTTCGCCCGCATGGAAGGGCAGACCGTGGGCATCGTCGCCAACCAGCCGCTGGTGCTGGCCGGCTGCCTGGACATCAAGAGCTCCATCAAGGCCGCGCGTTTTGTGCGCTTTTGCGATGCCTTCAACATCCCGGTGATCACCTTTGTCGACGTGCCCGGCTTCATGCCCGGCACCAGCCAGGAATACGGCGGCATCATCAAGCACGGCGCCAAGCTGCTGTACGCGTATGCCGAATGCACCGTGCCCAAGATCACCGTGATCACACGCAAGGCCTACGGCGGTGCCTATGACGTGATGGCCTCCAAACATTTGCGCGGCGACGTCAACTTCGCCTGGCCCAACGCCGAGATCGCCGTGATGGGAGCCAAGGGCGCGGTGGAGATCATCTTCCGCGAAGACAAGGGCGACCCGGCCAAGCTGGCCGCCAAGGAAGCCGAATACAAGGCCCGCTTTGCCAACCCCTTTGTGGCGGGCGCGCGTGGTTTTATCGACGACGTGATCCTGCCGCATGAAACGCGCAAGCGCATTTGCCGCTCGCTGGTGATGCTGCGGGACAAGAAGATCGAAAACCCGTGGCGCAAGCACGGCAACATTCCGCTGTGAGCGCGACGTGATCAGCCACTATCCCCGATTCCGCGAAGGCGCGGCCCCCGGCCTGGTGCCCAAGCTGGGCGGCCTGCCCTGGGGGCTACCCGCGCGCCTTTGGCCCGTCTGCAAGGAGTGCGGGCGGCCCATGAGCCATCTTGCGCAGCTGCCGGCCGCCGCGCCCGAGCTGCCGCTCGCGCAAGGCGAGGTGTTGTTTCTTTTCAAGTGCGAGTGGGACAGCGTCTGCAGCTTCTGGGAGCTTGATGCCGGCGCCAATGCCGCTTTCACCGTGCCGCAAAGCGAGCTGGGCGCGCTGGCCACCGAGCCGCCTGCCGACGCCAAGGACGGGCCGCCGGCCGTGCTGCCCGAGTTGGGCGTCGTGAGCTGGCGTGCTGACGACGATGGCGCGCCGCCCGAGCTTGAAGAGGCCTTCTACGACGACACCCGCTTTTTTGAGTTGCCGCAAGAGCTTGCGCATCCGCACAACTGGGCCAGCGCCTGGCGTACCAAGAGCGGGGGTGTTCCCTATTGGACGGCCAATGGCGTGCAGCAAAGCCCGCCCGGCAGGATGCTTTTGCAAATCGACAACTGGGTGGAACTGGAAGGCGGCGGCACGGCCGAGGTCGCCAACTTCTGCTCGGACGGCACTGCCTATGTGTTTGTCGACCACTCACAGAGTCCGCCGGCTTACTCCATGTTTATCAACCGCTGAGGCGGTCAACAAAAACAGGTTCAATGATGTTTACAAAAATCCTGATTGCAAACCGTGGCGAGATTGCCTGCCGCGTGATCAAGACCGCCCGCAAGATGGGCATCCAGACCGTTGCCGTGTATTCCGATGCCGACAAGGACGCGCGCCATGTCGAGCTTGCCGACGAGGCCGTCAACATAGGCCCGGCGCCCAGCCGCGACAGCTATTTGCAGGCCGACAAGATCATCGCGGCCTGCAAGCAGACGGGCGCGCAGGCGGTGCACCCCGGCTACGGCTTTCTGAGCGAGAACGCGGGTTTTGCCAAGCGGGTGGAAGAAGAGGGCATTATCTTCATAGGCCCCAAGCACTATTCGATTGCCGCCATGGGCGACAAGATCGAATCCAAAAAACTGGCCGGCGCGGCGGGCGTCAACTGCATCCCGGGCGTGAATGACGCGATTGAGAGCGCCGAGAAGGCCGTGGAGATCGCCAGGGCCATCGGCTACCCGGTGATGATCAAGGCCAGCGCGGGCGGCGGCGGCAAGGGTTTGCGCGTGGCCTTCAACGACAAGGAGGCCCTGGAAGGTTTTACCTCCTGCCGCAACGAGGCGCGCAACAGCTTTGGCGACGACCGCGTCTTTATCGAGAAGTTTGTCGAGGAACCGCGCCACATCGAAATCCAGCTGCTGGGCGACAGCCACGGCAATGTGGTCTACCTCAACGAACGCGAATGCTCGATCCAGCGGCGCCACCAGAAGGTAATTGAAGAGGCGCCGTCGCCTTTCATCAGCGACGCAACGCGCAAGGCGATGGGTGAGCAGGCGGTGGCGCTGGCCAAGGCCGTGAAGTACCAGAGCGCCGGCACGGTGGAGTTTGTGGTCGGCAAGGACCAGAGCTTTTATTTTCTCGAGATGAACACCCGGCTGCAGGTGGAGCACCCGGTGACGGAATGCATCACCGGGCTGGACCTGGTGGAGCTGATGATCCGCGTGGCGGCCGGCGAGAAGCTGCCGATCGCGCAGAAAGACGTGCAGCGCAATGGCTGGGCCATCGAGTGCCGCATCAATGCCGAAGACCCGTTCCGCAGCTTTTTGCCGTCCACCGGCCGGCTCGTGCGTTTCCAGCCGCCCAAGGAAACCATGTTCGCGGCCGACACTTCGCAACTGCAGGGCGTGCGTGTCGACACCGGCGTGCAGGACGGCGGTGAGATTCCGATGTTTTACGACTCGATGATCGCCAAGCTCATCGTGCACGGCAAGGACCGCAAGGATGCCATCGCCAAGATGCGCGAGGCGCTCAATGGTTTTGTGATCCGCGGCATTTCCAGCAACATTCCCTTCCAGGCAGCCTTGCTGGCGCATCCCAAATTCGTTTCGGGCGATTTCAACACCGGCTTCATCGCCGAGAACTACAGCAAGGGCTTTCACGCCGAGGACGTGCCGCACGAGGATCCGTCCTTCCTGCTGGCGCTGGCGGCTTACGTGAACCGCCGCATGCTGGGCCGCGCGGCCGGCATCAGCGGCCAGCTGCCGGGCCATGGCGTCACGGTGGGCGAGGAGTTCGTCGTCGTCAGCCTGGGTGCGGCGGGGCAGAACACGCCGCACCCGGTGACGGTGGGCAATTACCAGGCGCAAACCGGTTCAGGCACGGTGGAGGTGGGCGCAAAGCGTTATGAAATTTGCAGTAACTGGCACCTGGGCGGCGCGCGCATTCGCGGCACCGTCAACGGCCAGCCTTTCGCCGCACAGGTGGAGCGGGGTGTCGGGCGCAATCCGCTGGCCATCCGCATCGCGCACAACGGTACCCGGCTGGATGCCCTGGTGCTGTTGCCGCGCGCAGCGCAGCTGCATGCGCTGATGCCCTACAAGGCGCCGCCCGACATGAGCCGCTATGTGCTTTCACCCATGCCCGGCCTGCTGGTGGATGTGGCGGTGCAGGTGGGCCAGAAAGTACAGGCCGGCGAGCGCGTGGCGGTGATTGAGGCCATGAAGATGGAGAACGTGCTGTTTGCCGTGGCCGATGGTGTGGTGGGCAAGGTGCTGGCGAACAAAGGCGAGTCGTTGAGCGTGGACCAGCCGATTGTGGAGTTCCAATAATGAGCGCCGTACGTCCCTTTAAAGTTCTCGGAATCCAGCAGATCGCCATCGGCGCCACAAGTAAAGACCGACTGCGTACGCTGTGGGTCGACATGCTGGGCCTGGAAGTGACCGGCAATTTCGTCAGCGAACGCGAGAACGTGGACGAAGATATCTGCGCCATGGGCAGCGGCCCCTTCAAGGTCGAGGTCGACTTGATGCAGCCGCTCGACATGGACAAGAAGCCCGCGGTGCACACCACGCCGCTCAACCATGTGGGCCTGTGGATAGACGACCTGCCCAAAGCCGTGGAATGGCTGACAGCCAAAGGCGTGCGCTTCGCGCCCGGCGGCATACGCAAGGGTGCGGCGGGTTTTGATATCTGCTTTTTGCATCCCAAGGCCAGCGAGGAATTTCCCATCGCGGGCGAGGGTGTGCTGGTCGAGATGGTGCAGGCGCCGCCTGAAGTCATCAAGGCGTTTGCCGCCCTGGGCTGAAAGCCGGCTACCCGGTTTACTCTTTTGTGCGCTGTGCCCGGGCCCGGGCCAGCGCGGCTTCGATCACGGCGCGTTTGCGGTCCGCCACGGCGGGGTCGCTTTCAGTGCGTGCGGCTGAGGCTGCCGGCGCGACGGATGTTGCACCGGCGGGCTTGCCGGCGTCCATGCCGCCGGGAGGCTTGCCTTCTTCTTTCTTGTGCCGGGCCTTATGGCCTTCATAGCGCGCCTTGGCAGTGCCCGCCTCTTGCTGCGACCAGGCCTGCCAGCCGGTGCGTGCGCCGGTGACGTTTTCCAGGCTGATGCAATCGACCGGGCACACCGGGATGCACAGCTCGCAGCCCGTGCACCAGGGCTCGATCACGGTGTGCATCATCTTGTTGCTACCCATGATGGCGTCGGTCGGGCAGGCCTTGAGGCACAGGGTGCAGCCTATGCACCAGTTCTCGTCGATGACAGCTAGGGCGCGCGGACCTTCCGTGCCGTTGGCTGGATTCAGGGGCAGGGCGGGCAGGCCGGTGATGGCCGCAAGGCGCTGCACGCCTTCGGCGCCGCCCGGCGGGCATTGGTTGATGGCGGCCTCGCCCGAGGCCATGGCCTGCGCGTAGGCCGCGCAGTCAGGATAGCCGCAGCGGGTGCACTGGGTCTGGGGCAGGGCGGCGTTGAGGCGCTCAAAAAGGCGCAAGTCGGTGGGGGAGCTCACCGGCCTATTGTCCTACCAGTCACGGCCCTGTGGTCCGGCCGTGCCGCACAGGCCTTCAGGCTTGTTTGCCGCGCGCCGTCTTTTTGGCCGCCGGCTTTGCAATGGACTTGGCCGTGGATTTTGCGGTGGTTTTTGCCGCTGATGCCCGCTTGGCTGGAGCCGAAGGCCGGTTGTTCGCCTGGATAAAGGCCTTGACCTGCGGGTAGACGATCTCGCGCCAGCGGCGGCCGCTGAAGATGCCGTAATGGCCTGCGCCCTTGACTTCCAGGTGCTTTTGCAAGGCCTTGGGGATGTTGTGGCAAAGGCTGTGGGCCGCCTCGGTCTGGCCTGAGCCGGAGATGTCGTCCAGTTCGCCTTCGACGGTGAAGTGGGCCGTGGTCTTGATGTCCTGGGGCCGCACGCGCTCCAGTTCTCCGTCCAGGTTCTTGACGTCCCAGGTGCCGTTGACCAGCTTGAACTCCTGGAACACCGTCTTGATGGTGTCCAGGTAGTAATCGGCGTCCATGTCGAGCACCGCGTTGTATTCGTCGTAGAACTTGCGGTGCGCCTCAGCGCTGGCGTCGTCGCCCTTGATCAGGTCCTTGAAGTAATCGTAGTGGCTGCTGGCGTGGCGGTCGGGGTTCATCGCGACGAAGCCGGTGTGCTGCAAAAAGCCGGGGTAGACACGGCGCCCGGCACCCGGGAAGTTGCTGGGCACGCGGTAGATCACATTGTTTTCAAACCACTCGTAGCTCTTGTTCATGGCCAGGTTGTTGACGGCGGTCGGCGACTTGCGCGCGTCGATGGGGCCGCCCATCATGGTCATGCTCAGCGGCGTGATCTCGCCGCGCGAGGCCATCAGCGACACCGCCGCGAGCACCGGCACGGTGGGCTGGCACACGCTGATGACGTGGCAGTTGCCGTAAATGCCCTGGATGTGGCGGATGAATTCCTGCACGTAGTTGACGTAGTCGTCCAGGTGGAAGGAGCCGTCGGACAGCGGCACGGTGCGCGCGTTTTTCCAGTCGGTGATGTAGACCTTGTGGTCCTTGAGCATGGTGCGCACGGTGTCGCGCAGCAAGGTGGCGTAGTGGCCGGACAGCGGCGCCACGATCAGCACCGCGGGTTCGCCCTTCAGGCCTGTCAGCGTGGCCGGGTCGTCGGTGAAACGCTTGAAGCGGCGCAGCTCGCAAAAGGGTTTGTCGATTTCCACGCGTTCGTGGATGCTGACCTCGGTGCCGTTGACGTCGACGGTGCGGATGTCAAAAGCCGGTTTTTCGTAATCCTTGCCCAGCCGGTAGATCAGGCTGTAACCGGCCGCCACGCGTTGGGCAAAGGGGTTCTGCCCCAGCGGCGACAGGGGGTTGCCGTAAAGCTTGGCGGCGGCCTGCGCGAAGTCGACAAAGGGCTCCATCAAGGTGCGCTGGGTTTCATAGACTTGGTACAGCATCGGGGGTCAACCTTGGGTTATGTCGTTGTGATGTCGTTATGACAGGTAAATCGTAGTATGTTGCAGTGCAATATAACAGGGGCTGGCCGCACTGTTTTGAGGAAAACCACCAATTCCGGGCTCTTTTCACGGCTTTGGTGCCAAAGCACCACGAGGCGGCGGCCGGACTTGTTTGGCGATAAACCGTCGCCACCTGCGGAATTGAAGGAACACTTACTATTTTGCCTTCCGGCCAGCGGTTTTGACCGCCCCGGCGCCCTTCCCGAATAGGAAACAACAATATGCTCCCCACTATCGACGCCTCCGCGCTGGACAGAATCGCCTCCCTGAAGAAATCCGACAGGATGCCGGTGGTTTTTGTGGGCCACGGCAGTCCCATGAACGCCATAGGCGACAACGAATACCGGCGCAGCTGGCAGGCGCTGGGCGCCGAATTTGGGACGAAATACCCCAGGCCACAGCTGATTTTGTGTATTTCGGCCCATTGGCTGACCGAAGGCTGGTGGTTGACCGCCATGGACAAGCCCAAGACCATCCACGACTTCGGCGGCTTTCCGCAGGAGCTGTTTGACCAGCAGTACCCGGCGCCCGGCGATCCGGCCGCCGCGCAGGCCATCAGCCAACTGGTACGCCAGCGGGCCTCGGCGCCGCTGGGACTGGATGAGGCCGAGTGGGGGCTGGACCATGGCGCCTGGTCGGTGCTCAAACCCATGTTCCCGGACGCGGACATTCCGGTGATCCAGCTCAGCATGGACTACGGCCGCGCGCCCGAGGACCACTATGCGCTGGCCAAGCAGCTCAAGGCCTTGCGCGAGCGCGGGGTGCTGGTCGTGGCCAGCGGCAATATCGTGCACAACCTGCGCCAGATGCAGCGCGGCGCGACCGGTAGCCAGGCTTACGACTGGGCATTGGAATTCGACCAGATCACGGGCGGCTATATGCAGCAAGGCAATCTCGACGCGCTGCAGAGCTTCCAGAAGCTGGGCCAGGTCGCCAAAATGGCTCACCCCACTTATGAGCACTACCTGCCCTTGCTGTATGCGGCCGGCGCCGCCGACGGCAAGGAGCCCATGCGCTTTTTCAATACCAGCTTCCAGGCCGGTTCGATTTCGATGCGCTCCGCGGTCTGGGGCTGATCAGCCCGGATCAAGCCTGGATTTGCAGCCAGGGCCAGCGCTCCTGGTAGGCGGCGGCTTTTTTCTCAAACAGCGGCCGGTGCGGGCACAGCGGATTCGGGCTGAGCCGACCCTGGTAGAGCTCGTCCAGGCCGTTGGGCGCGTAAAGCGCCAGGCCTGAAGCGCCGGCTTGCAGTCCCACGCAGGTGCTGGTGACCAGGAAACGGTCTATGCCGTCCCGGGAATTGCGCAGGGCCGGGTAGGGAAAGCCGAAGTAGTCCTGGTACCAGGTGTGGACGCGGGCCTGGTTTTTGGCTTCCACCGTGATGCCCAGGCCGGAAAAAGCGGACTGGGCACGCGCATTGACCCGGGCCTCGGCCGCCTCCGAAAGATCGGCGGGGTCGAAGTAGAACAGGTCATAGTCCTTGATATGGGCTTCAGGCGGATTGCCCGAGCGCAGGTTCCAGACCGTCTGGAAGAGGCAACCCGCGACCAGCCAGACATCCGGCAGGCCCAGGGCGGGCAACTGCTGCAGGATGCGCTGGTTGTGGCGGTTTTGCAGGGCGTCCCGGATGAAACCATCCGGGCTGGGAGGCAGAGAGATCGACAGGGAAATCAGACGACCTTGGCGATGGACGCGCAGACGTAGTCGATGTTCTTGCTGTTGAGCGCGGCCACGCACATGCGGCCGGTGTCGGTGCCATAGACGCCGAATTCGTTGCGCAGGCGCACCATCTGGTCCTTGCTGAGGCCGGAATAGCTGAACATGCCGATCTGGGCGGTGATGAAGCTCATGTCCTGCTTGACGCCGGCGGCCTTCAGGCCGTCCACGAGCTTTTGGCGCATGGCCTTGATGCGCACGCGCATTTCCGCCAGTTCCTGCTCCCACTGGGCGCGCAGCGCCGGCGTGTTGAGCACCATGGCCACCACCATGCCGCCGTGGATCTGCGGGTTGCTGTAGTTGGTGCGAATGACCAGCTTGAGCTGCGACAGCACGCGGTCGGCTTCTTCCTTGGACTCGCAGAGCACCGACAGGGCGCCCACGCGTTCGCCATAGAGGCTGAAGCTCTTGGAAAACGAGGTCGACACAAAAAAGCTAAGGCCGGCAGCGACAAACTTGCCGATGACGGCGCCGTCTTCCGCGATGCCGTGGCCGAAGCCCTGGTAAGCCATGTCGAGGAAAGGCGTGAGCTTGCGCGCTTTGACGGCGGCGATCACCTGGTCCCACTGGGCGGCGGTGATGTCGTAACCGGTCGGGTTGTGGCAGCAGGCGTGCAGCACGACGATGGTGCCTTCGGCTGCGGCATTCAGGGCGGCGAGCATGCCCTCGAAGTTGACGCCGCGCTTGGCGGCATCGTAGTAAGGATAGCTTTCAACGGCAAAACCGGCCTGGCTGAACAGCGCGCGGTGGTTTTCCCAGCTTGGGTCGGAAATCAGCACCTTGGCGTTGGGGCTGAGCTTTTTGAGGAAGTCGGCTCCGACCTTGAGGCCGCCCGTGCCGCCTATGCCTTGCACGGTGGCGACGCGGCCGCTCTTGACCGGTTCGCTGTCGGCGCCGAAGACGAGGCCCTTGACCGCCGCGTCATAGGCGGCGATGCCGTCAATCGGCAGGTAGCCGCGGGCCTTGGGAGATTCCATCATTTGCTTTTCGGCCGCCTGCACGCATTGCAGCAGGGGCAGCTTGCCGTTGTCGTCGTAGTACACGCCCACGCCCAGGTTGACCTTGTTGGGATTGGTGTCGGCATTGAACTGCTCATTCAGGCCCAGGATGGGGTCACGCGGGGCCATTTCGACAGCGGTAAACAAAGACATGAAATATCCTCAGAAAAAGTGAAAAAAGGCGAAAGCGACGGTACGGGATTCAGCTCAAAAATTTAGGTCACAAGTTGACCGGAAAAAAGGCTACAAGAGCATCAACACGGCGGTCGGAGGGCGATGGGGGATTGCAATTCCCATTTTCGGCCGAATGTCGTATTCTGTTTGGTTGCCCCGAATTTTAACGGGGCTTGATCGAGGTTTTATGCCAGAAGCTATTGAAGTCATAACCGAGGTGGCGGATCCGGCCCCGCGCGAGGGCCAGTTTGTCCGTTTCCCGGATTCGCCGTTCGAGTTGTTCCAGCCCTATCCGCCGGCGGGTGACCAGCCGGTGGCGATCGAGCAGCTGGTCGAGGGCGTCAGGGACGGCGAGGTATTCCAGACCCTGCTGGGCGTGACCGGCTCGGGCAAGACCTTCACCATGGCCAATGTGATCGCTCGCCTGGGCCGCCCGGCCATCGTATTCGCGCCCAACAAGACGCTGGCGGCGCAGCTGTACAGCGAATTCCGCGAGTTTTTCCCCAAGAACGCGGTCGAGTATTTCGTCAGCTACTACGACTACTACCAGCCCGAGGCCTATGTGCCGCAGCGCGACCTTTTCATCGAAAAGGACTCGGCCATCAACGAGCACATCGAGCAGATGCGCCTGTCGGCCACCAAGAGCGTGCTGGAGCGGCGCGACACCATCATCGTCGGCACGGTCAGCGCGATTTACGGCATAGGCGCGCCCGAGGATTACACGCAGATGCGCTTTATCGCCCGCATAGGCGACAAGATGGGCCAGCGCGACGTGATCGCGCGGCTGATCCGCATGCAGTACACGCGCAACGAGCAGGATTTCGCGCGCGGCACCTTCCGGGTGCGCGGCGACGTGATCGACGTCTTCCCGGCCGAGCATTCCGAACTCGCCATACGCATAGAGCTGTTCGACGACGAGATCGAGTCGCTGCAGCTGTTCGACCCGCTGACCGGCCGCATTCGCCAGAAAATCCCGCGTTTTGTGGTCTACCCCAAGAGCCACTACGTCACGCCGCGCGACAAGGTCATGACGGCGGTGGAGACCATCAAGCTGGAGCTGTCCGAGCGGGTGGCCCAGTTCGTCGCCGACGGCAAGCTGGTGGAGGCCCAGCGCATAGAGCAGCGCACCCGCTTCGATCTGGAGATGCTCAGCGAAATCGGCCACTGCAAGGGCATCGAGAACTACACCCGCCACCTCAGTGGCTCGCCGCCGGGCGCGCCGCCTTCGACACTGTGCGACTACCTGCCCAAGGACGCGTTGATGTTCCTGGACGAAAGCCACGTCATGATCGGCCAGCTCAACGCCATGTACAACGGCGACCGGGCGCGCAAGACCACGCTGGTGGAGTACGGCTTTCGCCTGCCCAGCGCGCTGGACAACCGGCCGCTCAAGTTCGAGGAATTCGAGTCCAAGATGCGGCAGGCCATTTTCGTGTCGGCCACGCCGGCCGCCTACGAGCAGGAGCATGCCGGCCAGGTGGTGGAGCAGGTCGTGCGGCCTACGGGCCTGGTCGACCCGCAGGTCGAGGTGCGACCGGCCACTCACCAGGTCGACGACGTGCTACAGGAAATCCGCATCCGGGTCGAGAAAAACGAACGGGTGTTGATCACCACGCTGACCAAGCGCATGGCCGAACAGCTGACCGATTACCTCAGCGACAACGGCGTCAAGGTGCGCTACCTGCACAGCGATGTGGACACGGTGGAGCGCGTGGAAATCCTGCGCGACCTGCGGTTGGGCGCTTTTGACGTGCTGGTGGGGATCAACCTGCTACGCGAGGGGCTGGATATTCCCGAGGTCTCGCTGGTGGCCATCCTGGACGCCGACAAGGAGGGCTTTTTGCGCGCCGAGCGCAGCCTGATCCAGACCATAGGCCGGGCGGCCCGCAACCTCAACGGCCGCGCCATCCTGTATGCCGACCGCATCACCGACTCCATGAAAAAGGCCATGGGTGAGACCGAGCGGCGGCGCAACAAGCAGATTGCCTTCAACCTTGAGCACGGCATCACGCCGCGCAGCGTGGTCAAGCGCATCCGCGACCTCATCGACGGCGTCTACAGCGAGAAATCCGGCAAGGAAGCCGAAAAGCTCGAGATGCAAAAGGCGCTGGTCGAGGACATGAGCGAAAAAGACATTGCCCGCGAAATCAAGCGCCTGGAAAAGCAGATGATCGAACATGCCAAGAACCTGGAGTTCGAAAAAGCTGCCCGGGTGCGGGACCAACTGCACAGCCTCAAGGAACAGGCTTTTGGCGCTCCCGGCGTCGACAACGTGCTGCCTTTGCCCTCGACGGGCCAGGCCCGAGCCTGAGCTGAAATGTCTCTTTACCGTCAAGTGCACCGATATGGTGCATTTGACGGTAAGACTACGGGTTAGTCCTCATGTTTTTGGGGCGCCCAGCGGGAAAACCCCTGCTTGTGTTAAACTTGACGAAAACAGTCAAGAACAATACCAGAACAACAAAAAGCCCCCGCGATACCGGTTGACTGACCTGGGCGGCTGGAGGAAGAGTTCCCTGTAGGCCACAAGTTTGCAGGGTGAAAACGACAGTCAAGCCATTTAAAGGAGCTTGTTATGCGCCTCACAACCAAAGGCCGCTTTGCGGTCACTGCGATGATTGATTTGGGACTGCGCCAGAACAACGGCCCGGTGACCCTGGCCGCTATCAGCCAGCGCCAGCAGATTTCCCTGTCCTATCTCGAACAGCTGTTCGGCAAGCTGCGCCGCCATGAGCTGGTGGAGTCCACCCGTGGTCCCGGCGGCGGTTATACCCTGGGCCGCAAGGCTTCGGAGATCACCGTGGCCGACATCATTGTCTCGGTGGACGAGCCGATCGACGCGACCCAGTGCGGCGGCAAGGAAAACTGCCTGGGCGAGGGCGGGCGCTGCATGACGCACGAGCTGTGGGCATCGCTGAACAGCCGCATGGTGGAGTTCCTGGATTCCGTGACCCTGCAAAAGCTGGTGGAAGACCAGCTTGCCAAGGGCGTGGTGATCGAAAACACTCCGCAGGTCAAGAAGGCCATCTTCACGGCCCCGGCCGTCAAGCCGGTACGCGTGAATGCGCCCAACTCGGTCTTCGCACTGGGCAATGCGTTCTCCAAATCCTGATGGAGCCGGGCCGGCATTTGTCCGGCCCCATTCCTTTGCGAACTGATTGCATGACCTTAGATCGCGCTGCCAGCCAGCCTGTGAATAAAAAGAGCTAGCCACATGGACACCCCACACTTTCCCATCTACATGGACTACAGCGCCACGAACCCGTGCGACCCGCGGGTGGTGGACGCCATGATTCCCTGGTTGCGCGAACACTTCGGCAACCCCGCTTCGCGCAGCCACGCCTGGGGCTGGGAGGCGGAAGCCGCCGTCGAAAAGGCACGCGGGCAGATCGCCGATCTGATTGGCGCCGACCCGCGCGAGATCGTCTGGACCAGCGGCGCTACCGAGTCCAACAATTTGGCGCTCAAGGGGGCGGCCCATTTCTACAAGACCAAGGGCAAGCACATCATCACGGTCAAGACCGAGCACAAGGCCGTGCTGGACACTTGCCGCGAGCTGGAGCGCCAGGGTTTTGAGGTGACTTATATGGACGTGCAGGCCGACGGCCTGCTGGACCTCGAAGCACTCAAGGCCGCCATCCGCCCCGACACAATCCTGGTCAGCGTCATGTTCGTCAACAACGAAATCGGCGTGATCCAGGACATCCCGGCCATTGGCGCCCTGTGCCGTGAAAAAGGCATCATCTTCCATGTGGACGCCGCCCAGGCGACCGGCCGCATCGATATCGACCTGGCCACCTTGCCGGTCGACCTGATGAGCCTCACCTCGCACAAGACCTACGGTCCCAAGGGCATAGGCGCCCTGTACGTGCGCCGCAAGCCGCGCGTGCGGCTGGAAGCGCAGATGCACGGCGGCGGCCACGAGCGCGGCATGCGCTCGGGCACGCTGCCCACCCATCAGTGCGTGGGCATGGGTGAGGCCTACCGCATCGCCAAGGCCGAGATGCACGAAGAGAACAAGCGCATACGCGCCCTGCACGAGCGCATGCTCAATGGCCTCAAGGACGTCGAAGAGGTGTTCCTCAACGGCCACGCCGACAAGCGCGTGCCGCACAACCTGAACATGAGCTTCAATTTCGTCGAAGGCGAGTCGCTGATCATGGGCATCAAGGGCCTGGCGGTTTCCAGCGGTTCGGCCTGCACCTCGGCCAGCCTGGAACCCAGCTACGTGCTGCGCGCCCTGGGCCGCAGCGACGAACTGGCGCACAGCAGCCTTCGCATGACGATTGGCCGCTGGAGCACCGAAGAAGAAATTGACTACGCGGTCGCCACCATCAAGGAAAACGTGGCGAAACTGCGCGAACTGTCTCCCCTGTGGGAGATGTTCAAGGATGGTGTCGACTTGTCCACCATCCAGTGGGCTGCACACTGAGCAGCGCGCCCGACAGCTTAAAGAGGTAAACAAAATGGCATACAGCGAAAAAGTGGTGGACCACTACGAAAACCCCCGCAACGTCGGCTCCTTTGAAAAGGGCGACGAATCGGTAGGCACCGGCATGGTCGGCGCGCCGGCTTGCGGCGACGTGATGAAGCTGCAGATCAAGGTCAACCCGGTGACGGGCGTGATCGAAGATGCGCGTTTCAAAACTTATGGCTGCGGTTCCGCGATCGCTTCCAGCTCCCTCGTGACCGAATGGGTCAAGGGCAAGACGCTGGACGAAGCGGCCAGCATCAAGAACAGCGCGATCGCCGAAGAACTGGCCTTGCCGCCGGTCAAGATTCACTGCTCCATCCTGGCGGAAGACGCCATCAAGGCCGCCGTGAACGATTACAAACAAAAGCACGCGCACTGACCAAAACCCCATTACCCGTCACCTGTTTCATTTCCGAGCGATTTAAATGTCCGTAACCCTCACTGATGCAGCCGCAAGGCACGTGACCCGCTACATGACCAAGCGCGGCAAAGGTGTTGGTGTGCGCCTGGGCGTCAAGACCACCGGCTGCTCCGGCCTGGCTTACAAGCTGGAATACGCCGACGAGATCGCGCCGGAAGACATCGTGTTTGAAGACAACGGTGTCAAGGTGCTGGTCGACCCGAAAAGCATGGCTTACATCGACGGTACCAAGCTGGACTTTGTGCGTGAAGGCTTGAACGAAGGTTTCAAGTTCATCAACCCCAACGAGCGTGACCGTTGCGGCTGCGGCGAAAGTTTCCGGGTTTGACGGGCGAGCGGCCTTACGCGTGCCGCACCCTTAACCAAGCCGCCTCCACTGATGGTGCTGGCGGCTTTTTCTCGGCATGAATCTTCAATCCACTGATTTCGAGCTTTTCGGCGTGCCCCAGCGTTTCGCGCAGGATCGCGCCGCGCTGGACGCGCGCTGGAAGGATCTGCAGCGCGAGGCGCACCCGGACAAGTTCGCGGCCCAGGGCTCGGCGGCCCAGCGCGTGGCCATGCAGTGGTCGGTGCGCATCAATGAGGCCTACCAGCGCCTGAAAGACCCGCTGAAGCGGGCAAGCTATCTGTGTGAGCTCAACGGAGCGCCCATCGACGCCGAGAAAAACACGGCCATGCCGCACGACTTCCTGGTGCAGCAGATGCAGTGGCGCGAAGCGCTGGATGAGGCCGAGACCGCCGAGGATTTTGAGGAAATCGCCTCGCAGGCCATGTCGAGCGGGCGCGAGAAGTTGTCAAAAATAGCGCAATTGCTGGATGTGGACAGGGACTTTCCCGCAGCCGCCCGGCAGGTCAGAAGCCTTATGTTTATTGAGCGCTTTGCCAGCGAAGTCGATGCGCGCATCGACCTGCTGGGACAATAGGAACCTGTTCAAGGCATTACAGAAAAAGTACGACAAGCACGCATGGCACTCCTGCAAATTTCCGAACCCGGCCAGACACCCGACCCGCACCAGCGGCGCATCGCGATTGGCATCGATCTGGGCACCACGCACTCGCTGGTCGCCAGCGTGCGCAGCGGCGTGTCCGAATGCCTGCCGGACGAGCAGGGAAGGGTGCTGCTGCCCAGCGTGGTGCGCTATCTGGAGGGCGACAAGCGCCAGATCGGCTATGAGGCGCTGGCAGCGCAGGTCGAGGACCCGCGCAACACCATTTCTTCGGTCAAACGCCTGATGGGCCGCGGCATTGACGACATCGGCAGCCGTACCCAGCTGCCCTACGAGCTCAACGACAAGCCGGGCATGGTTACGCTGCAGACCGTCGCCGGAGAAAAAAGCCCGGTCGAGATCAGCGCCGAGATTCTGGCCACGCTGCGCTACCGCGCCGAGGATACTTTCAACGACGACATCTACGGTGCTGTGATCACCGTGCCGGCCTACTTCGACGATGCCCAGCGCCAGGCCACCAAGGACGCCGCGCAACTGGCGGGCCTGAATGTGCTGCGCCTGCTCAACGAACCCACGGCGGCCGCGATTGCCTACGGCCTGGACAACGCCAGCGAAGGCGTTTACGCCGTCTACGACCTGGGCGGCGGCACTTTCGACATTTCCATCCTGCGCCTGACGCAAGGCGTCTTCGAGGTGGTGGCGACCGGCGGCGATTCGGCGCTGGGCGGCGACGACTACGACCGCGCGCTGGTCGACTGGGTGCTGGCCAAAGCAGGCCTGGCGGCCGATACCCTCGCGCCGACGGACAAAGCCGCCCTGCTGCGCACCGCGCGAAATTGCAAGGAGGCCCTGTCGGCCGCCGACCTCGTGCCTTTTTCGGTGCAACTGGCCAAGGCCCTCGTCAATTTCGAGATGAAGGCCGAAGACTTCGAAACCGCGACAGCCCACCTGACCCAGCGCACGCTGACGGCTGTTCGCAAGGCGCTGCGCGATGCCAAGCTCGCCAAGGAAGACATCCAAGGCGCGGTGCTGGTGGGGGGCTCCACGCGCATGCCCCAGGTGCGCAAGGCGGTGGCCAGTTTCTTCGGCCGTGAGCCGCTGGTCAATCTCAATCCCGACGAAGTGGTGGCGCTGGGCGCGGCCATTTCCGCCAACCAGCTGGCCGGCAACAACACCGGTGATGAGTTGCTCTTGCTCGACGTGATTCCGTTGTCGCTGGGCATAGAGACCATGGGCGGGCTGGTTGAACGCATCGTGCCGCGCAACCAGACCATTCCCACGGCCATGGCGCAGGACTTCACCACCTACCAGGACGGCCAGACCGCCCTGGCCCTGCATGTGGTGCAAGGTGAGCGCGATCTGGTGGCCGACTGCCGCAGCCTGGCCCGCTTCGAATTGCGCGGCATTCCGCCGATGGTGGCCGGCGCCGCGCGCATTCGCGTGACCTTTACGGTCGATGCCGACGGCTTGCTCAGCGTCAATGCGAAAGAGCAGGTCAGCGGTGTCGAGGCGCGCATTGACGTGAAGCCTTCCTACGGCCTGTCCGACGAAGACATCGCGCGCATGCTGCAGGACAGCTTTTCGACCGCCCAGCAGGACATGAATGCCCGCGCCCTGGCCGAGGCCAAGGTCGATGCGGATCGCATGATTCTGGCCACACAAAGCGCGCTGGCCGCGGATGCCGATTTGCTGAGTCCCGGTGAACGCGCACAGATCGACAGCCTGATCACCGGCCTGGCCGACACGCGCGCGCACGGCGACGCGGCCGCGATAGAGGCGGCCACCCAGGCCCTGGCCAAAGGCACGGAGGCCTTCGCCGCCCAGCGCATGAACCGGGGCATCAAACAAGCCCTGGCCGGTAAAAACATCGAGGCGGTTTGAGCCGACTGACTGAGACAACCATGCCCATCATCAAAATACTGCCTCACCCCGAATACTGCCCGCAGGGCGCCGAAATCAGCGCGCCGGCCGGCACCTCGATCTGCGAAGCTCTGCTCGACAACAAGATCAACATCGAGCACGCCTGCGACTTGAGCTGCGCCTGCACCACCTGCCACGTTGTCGTGCGCGAGGGCTTCAACTCGCTCAACGAGCTCGACGAAAGCGAGGAAGACCTGCTGGACCGCGCCTGGGGGCTGGAGCCCAATTCGCGCCTGAGCTGCCAGGCCGTGCTGGCCCAGACCGATGTGACGGTGGAAATACCCAAATATTCGATCAACCACGCGAAAGAAAACCACTGAGTTTTCGGGAAAAGCCGGGCAGGGACTGCCCCGCGCGGAGGCGATAATCGAGCCATGCGCCAAATCGTTCTTGACACTGAAACCACCGGTCTTTCCGCCGAAAATGGCGACCGCATCATCGAAATCGGCTGCGTGGAGCTGGTGGCCCGCAAGCTCACCGGCAACAACCGCCACTTCTACCTGAACCCTGAGCGCGACAGCCATGAGGACGCGCTCAAGGTCCACGGCATCAGCAACGAGTTCCTGAAGGACAAGCCCAAGTTCGCCGCCGTGGCCGACGAGCTGCTGGAATACCTGCAGGATGCCGAGATCATCATCCACAACGCGCCCTTTGACGTGAGCTTCCTCAACAAGGAGCTCGAACTCATAGGCCGGCCGCCCCTCAAGCACTGCGTGGCCAAGGTCACCGACAGCCTGATGATGGCCAAGGAGCTGTTTCCGGGCAAACGCAATTCGCTGGACGCTTTGTGCGACCGGCTGGAGGTCGACAATTCAGGCCGTACCCTGCACGGCGCCTTGCTGGACGCTGAACTGCTGGCCGACGTCTACATCAACCTGACCCGCGGGCAGAACGCGCTGGTCATGGACGTGGGCGACACGGCCCAGGAAGGCGACAACAACGTACCGCAGATAGACCTGAGCGTGTTTGAACTGCCTTTGCTCGCGGCCAATGAGCAGGAAGCCGCCGAACATGAGAAGTTGCTGGCCGGCATCGACAAGGCCAGCAAGGGAAAAACGGTTTGGCGTGCCCTGGCGGCCTGAACTGAAACGCAATTCAGGGGGGTGGATGGCAAAATCGACCCAAAACAGCTTATAATCGTAGGCTGACCGATAGGGCGGTTAGCTCAGGGGTAGAGCACTGCATTCACACTGCAGGGGTCGCAAGTTCGAAACTTGCACCGCCCACCAGAATTTGACGAAGAAAAAGGCCAAGTCTTGCGACTTGGCCTTTTTTTCATTGGGCGCTGTTTTTTCGCGGACTTAGAGTACTTCGCTCGCGAAATCAGCCAGGCGCGAACGCTCGCCGCGCGCCAGCGTGATGTGTCCGCCATGCGGCCAGCCCTTGAAGCGGTCGACGGCAAAGGTCATGCCCGAGGAGCCTTCGGTCAGGTAGGGCGTGTCGATCTGCGCCAGGTTGCCCATGCAGATGATCTTGGTGCCCGGCCCGGCCCGTGTGATCAGCGTTTTCATCTGCTTGGGCGTCAGGTTTTGCGCCTCGTCGATGATGACGTACTTGTTCAGGAAGGTACGGCCGCGCATGAAGTTCATGCTCTTGACCTTGATGCGCGAGCGGATCAGCTCGTTGGTGGCGGCTCGGCCCCATTCGCCAGAGCCACTGTCGGTCTTGCCCAGCACTTCGAGGTTGTCGTCCAGCGCACCCATCCAGGGGCCCATTTTTTCCTCTTCGGTGCCCGGCAGGAAGCCGATGTCCTCGCCGACGCTGACCGTGGCCCGCGTCATGATGATTTCGGTATAGCGCCGGTCGTCGAGCACTTGCGTGAGGCCGCTGGCAAGCGCCATCAGCGTCTTGCCAGTGCCCGCCGTGCCGGCCAGCGTGACGAAGTCCACTTCCGGGTCCATCAACAGGTTCATGGCGAAATTCTGCTCGCGGTTGCGCGTGGTGACGCCCCAGACGGCGTTTTTGAGGTGGTTGTAGTCCTTCAGGGTCTTCAGTACTGCGGTTTTGGCCCGGATTTCCGTCACACGGGCATACAGCGGCGGCTCGCCCGGGGCCTCAAAGAACACGAACTGGTTGATTAGCAGGCTGCCCACGATGGGGCCGGTGATGCGGTAGAAGGTGTGGCTGCCCTGTTGCCAGCTCTCGATGGTCTTGCTCTGGCGCGTCCAGAAGTCCGCCGGCAGGGCCAGCGAGCCGGAATACAGCAGGTCGCCGTCTTCCAGGGTTTTGTCGTTCTGGTAGTCGTCAGTGGCCAGGCCCAGGGCACGTGCCTTGACACGCATATTGATGTCCTTGGACACCAGGACCACTTCGCGCGGCGCATATTCCTTGCGCAGGGCCTCCACCACACCCAGGATCTGGTTGTCGGCCTTGCCCTGCGGCAGGCTCATGGGCAGCGTGTAATCCAGCGGTTTGGTCTGGAAAAACAGGCTGCCGCCCGCTTCCGGGTGGCCGGTGGTATCCAACTTCAGGCCCTTGCCGATATCGGCGCCCTGGGCGCCCGCCAGCGCGTCCAGCGTGCGGCTGGTCTGGCGGGCGTTGCGCGCCACCTCGGTCATGCCCTTTTTATGGCCGTCGAGCTCTTCGAGCACGATCATGGGCAGGAAGATGTCATGTTCCTCGAAGCGGAACAGGCACATCGGGTCGTGCATCAGCACATTGGTGTCCAGCACGAACAGCTTGGCCGGGCCCGTGCGTTTGGGCTTTTTCGGCTTGGCCGGCTCGGGCAGGACGATGCTTTCTTTTTTACGGCTGTTCGAGGGGATTCTGTCCGGGTTGGCGGGCTCTCTGCCTTTGAAGGCCACCGGGTGGCTACCTTCTCCTGCCGCGCGGCTGTCAAACAGGTCCATTACCGGGGGTTTCTGGGCGGATTCGGTGCGCTCCGTTTTCCGGGCGACTTTCGAAGGCGAGCGGGCGGGCGCGTCGAGCGCATCAGGCGAGAGCAGGGCGGCACGTTTGGTCGGGGCG